>NZ_CBFFRH010000004.1:0-501562 GCF_965644255.1 Pseudomonas sp. LRF_L74
ACCTATAACCAACTGATTAACAAGGAGTTTTAAGATCAGGCCGCGCCGGAAGTGGCGCGAATTATAGGCACATCAATCCTGACGTCAACTGTTTTTTGGGCTCATTGGTCATTCGAGCTGAAGACAACTCAAGACCCTCCTCAAACGCCCGTAGTTGATCGACAAGGCCACTCCATATTTGCTCCCGTTTCGACACCCTCACTTCAAGTGCAGGGGCATCTAACCGGCAAGCATGCCTATGACTGGTGAGGTATGCCCTGCAAGGCGGCACGACAACGCTCTTCAGCGGTGTCCAGCTCCACTTGCATCTGCTTGATGTCAAGCAGTTGCTGTTCCAGTTGCAGGCGACGCTCAGCGATCTTGTCCAGCATGATGCTGAGCTGATGATGGTTATCCCCCTGGGGATCGTAGAGTTCGATCAGCGCCTTGCATTCAGCGAGGGAAAAGCCGATGCGTTTACCACGCATGATCAGCTTGAGGGTGACTCGATCCTTCGGCGTATAGATGCGCTCTTGGCCACGCCGGTTCGGAGACAGCATGCCTTGCTCTTCGTAGAAACGAATGGTTCGAGTGGTGACATCCAGCTCGCGAGCCAATTCGGAAATGCTGTAAGTCTTGGCAATCACACTGAACCCTTTTGCGAGAAACCGGGAGCGAGACTGTGCATAGCCGACAGCCTGGACTCACGATGAGAGTATTCGGACGCTAACAACTCCTTACGTTAACGTCAAAGAAAGCACCATCTATCGCACAACTTATATAGATGCTGAGCCGCCCCGGGAGAATTGCAGCGTTGACAGAACATATAGACACTCTAACGTTAACGTAAAGGTTAAAAGAAGCTTCCACACGACCAAGGTGAGCCATGACCTACCCCAGCCTCAACTTTGCCCTCGGTGAAACGATCGATATGCTGCGTGAGCAAGTGCGCAGCTTCGTGGCCAGCGAATTGGTACCACGCGCCAGCGAAATCGATGCCAACAACCAGTTCCCAGCGGACATGTGGCGTAAGTTCGGTGCCATGGGCCTGCTCGGTATTACCGTCGAGGAAGAATATGGCGGCTCCGGATTGGGTTACCTGGCTCATACCATCGTCATGGAGGAGATCAGCCGCGGCTCGGCCGCGGTTGCGCTGTCCTATGGCGCCCACTCGAACCTGTGCGTGAACCAGATCGAACGGAACGGCAACGCCAGGCAAAAAGCCCGCTACCTGCCCAAGCTGGTATCCGGTGAGCACATCGGCGCCCTAGCCATGAGCGAGGCGAGTGCCGGTTCCGATGTGGTCAGCATGAAGCTGCGTGCTGACAAACATGGCGATCGCTACCTGCTCAATGGCTCCAAGACCTGGATCACCAACGGTCCGGATGCCAACACCTATGTGATCTATGCCAAGACCAACCGGGACAAGGGGGCGCATGGCATCACGGCGTTCATCGTCGAGCGAGACTGGAAGGGATTCTCCCGCAGCGACAAGTTCGACAAGCTCGGCATGCGTGGCTCCAACACCTGCGAGCTGTTCTTCGACGATGTCGAGGTCCCCGAGGAAAACGTCCTGGGCCTGGAAAATAGTGGCGTGCGCGTGCTGATGAGCGGCCTTGACTATGAGCGGGTGGTCCTCTCTGGCGGCCCGGTAGGCATCATGCAGGCTGCGATGGACGTTGTTGTCCCGTATATCCACGACCGCAAGCAGTTTGGCCAGAGTATCGGCGAGTTCCAACTGATCCAGGGCAAGGTCGCCGACATGTATACCCAGCTCAATGCCAGCCGCGCCTACCTCTACGCGGTGGCCAATGCCTGTGACCGTGGCGAGACCACGCGCAAGGATGCCGCCGGAGTGATTCTCTACACCGCCGAGCGCGCCACGCAGATGGCCCTGGAGGCGATCCAGATTCTCGGTGGCAACGGCTACATCAATGAGTTCCCCACCGGGCGCCTGCTGCGCGACGCCAAGCTCTACGAGATCGGCGCAGGCACCAGCGAGATCCGCCGCATGCTGATCGGCCGCGAGCTGTTCAACGAGACCAAGTAAGCCGCAAGCGGCAAGTTCCATTTGAAGCCTGTGGAAGGAAGCCCCAGCGCGCCACGGCCAAAACGCGTTTGCCGCCGCCAAACTCGCCAATGACTCGCCAACAGCCCTAGTTACCCCTTATAAAAGGCACCTTCGAATCAGGGCTGGCTTTCCATGTACATCTACCGACTGGTGCTGCTGCTGGTGGTGGGCATCTATCTGTTCTCGCCCGCCATCATGGATTGGTGGATCGACCCGGACGGAGCCTGGTACCGGCCCTATCTGCTGTGGCTGATCCTGATCGTCGTGACCTTCATCCTGCAGAACCAGCGAGACGCCGATGAGCTTTGATCTCAGCCAACTGATCCTGATCGGTGCCGGCTATCTGTTCATCCTGTTCGGTGTGGCCTGGCTCAGTGAAAAGCGGATCATTCCGCGCAGCGTCATCCGCCATCCTCTGACCTACACCCTGTCACTGGGCGTTTATGCCAGCGCCTGGGCGTTCTACGGCACGGTCGGGCTGGCCTACCAGTACGGTTTCGGCTTCCTTTCCGCCTATCTGGGCATCACCGGCGCGTTTCTGCTCGCCCCGGTGCTGCTGTACCCGATCCTGCGTATCACCCGCACCTACCAACTGTCGTCGCTGGCCGACCTGTTCGCCTTCCGATTTCGCAGCAGTTGGGCCGGGGCACTGACCACACTGTTCATGCTGGTCGGCGTGCTGCCACTACTGGCCCTGCAGATCCAGGCCGTGGCCGATTCCATCGGCATCCTTACCCGCGAACCGCTACAGAACCGCTTCGCCCTCGGTTTCTGCGCCTGGATGATCCTCTTCACCATTCTGTTCGGTGCCCGGCACATCGCCACCCGGGAAAAGCACGAAGGCCTGGTCTTTGCCATCGCCTTCGAATCGCTGGTCAAACTGGTCTGCCTCAGTGCAATCGGTCTCTATTCGCTGTACCACGTGTTCGGCGGGCCGGGCGAACTGGAGCTGTGGCTGCTGCAGAACCAGGCCTCTCTCAATGCCTTGCACACGCCGCTGCAGGAAGGTCCTTGGCGTACCCTGCTGCTGGTGTTCTTCGCTTCGGCGATCGTCATGCCGCACATGTATCACATGACCTTCACCGAGAATCTCAACCCGCGCACCATCATCAGTGCGAGTTGGGGGTTGCCGCTGTTCCTGTTGCTGATGAGCCTGTCCATACCACTGATCCTCTGGGCCGGCCTGCGTCTCGGCGCGCCGACCAGCCCGGAGTACTTTCCGCTCGGCGTCGGGATTGCCGCCAATCAGCCACTGCTGGCCTTGGTCGCCTATGTCGGTGGCCTCTCCGCCTCGACCGGGCTGATCATCGTCACCACCCTGGCCTTGTCCGGCATGGCCCTCAACCACCTGGTCCTGCCGATCTACCAGCCGCCGGCCGAGGGCAATATCTATCGCTGGCTGAAGTGGACACGCCGCGCCCTGATCTGCGCCATCATCATGGCCAGCTATGGCTTCTACCTGATGCTGGGGAAAGATCAGGGCCTGGCCAACCTGGGTATCGTCGCCTTCGTCGCCACCCTGCAGTTCCTGCCCGGTGCGCTGTCGGTGCTGTACTGGCCGACCGCCAACCGCCTTGGTTTCATCTGCGGCCTGCTGACCGGCATCCTGGTCTGGGCCCTGAGCATGCTGTTGCCCCTGGTGAGCAGTCAGCAGGCGCTCAATCTGCCGTTCATCGAATACATCTACAGCCTCAACGACACCAGTTGGCACCTCGCGGCGATTGGCTCACTGGCCGCCAACGTGCTGGTGTTCACCCTCATTTCGCTGTTCACCGACAGCAGCCCCGAGGAACGCAGCGCGGCAGAAGCCTGCACCGTGGATAACATCCGCCGCCCGCAACGACGCGAGCTGCAAGCCACGTCGCCGCAGGAATTCGCCATCCAGTTGACCAAGCCCCTCGGCGCCCGTACCGCGCAGAAGGAGGTGGAGAAAGCCCTGCAGGACCTGCACCTGCCATTCGATGAGCATCGCCCCTATGCCCTGCGTCGCTTGCGCGACCGCATCGAAGCCAACCTCTCGGGCCTGATGGGCCCCAGCGTGTCCCAGGACATCGTGGAAAACTTCCTGCCCTACAAGAGCGGCAGCGAAAGCTACGTCACCGAGGACATCCACTTCATCGAAAGCCGCCTCGAGGATTACCACTCGCGCCTGACCGGCCTGGCCGCCGAGCTCGACGCCCTGCGCCGCTTCCACCGCCAGACCCTGCAGGAGTTGCCGATGGGTGTCTGCTCGCTGGCCAAGGACCTGGAGATCCTGATGTGGAACAAAGCCATGGAGGAACTGACTGGCATCGCTGCGCAACAGGTGGTCGGCTCGCGCCTGGCGACACTCGGCGAACCCTGGCGCCAATTGCTGGGCGACTTCGTCGAGCAGGACGATGAGCACCTGCACAAGCAACGCCTGCAACCGAATGGCGAGGAGCGCTGGCTCAACCTGCACAAGGCCGCCATCGACGAACCGCTGTCGCTCGGTAACAGCGGCCTGGTGCTACTGATCGAAGATGTTACCGAGACCCGTGTACTGGAAGACCAGCTGGTCCATTCCGAGCGCCTGGCCAGCATCGGTCGCCTGGCGGCGGGCGTGGCCCACGAGATTGGCAACCCGGTCACCGGCATCGCCTGCCTGGCGCAGAACCTGCGCGAGGAGAACGAAGAAGACGAGGAAATGGTCGAGCTCAGCTCACAAATCATCGACCAGACCAAACGTATCTCGCGCATCGTCCAGTCGCTGATGAACTTCGCCCATGCCGGCGCCCAGCAGCGCTCGGAATACCCGGTCAACCTGGCCGACGTGGCCCAGGATGCCATCAGCTTGCTGTCACTCAATCGCAACAGCACCGAGGTGATTTTCCTCAACCTGTGCGACCCCGGCCACCTGGCCAAAGGCGATCCGCAACGCTTGGCGCAGGTGCTGATCAACCTGCTGTCCAATGCCCGCGATGCGTCCTCCGAAGGCGGCACCATCCGGGTCAGCAGCGAAGCCAGCGAGCAGAGCGTGCACCTGATCGTCGAGGACGAAGGCAGTGGGATTCCCAAGGCCATCATGGACCGCCTGTTCGAGCCATTCTTCACCACCAAGGACCCTGGCAAGGGAACCGGACTGGGGCTCGCGCTGGTCTATTCCATCGTGGAAGAGCATTATGGACACATCTTGATCGACAGCCCCGCGGACCTGGAACGTCAATGCGGTACCCGCTTCCGGGTGACTTTGCCGCGTTATGTCGAAGCGATATCGATAGCCACATGACCCGCAGCCGATCGGCCGGGGCATAGCAGCCAAGCTGCTTCAACCGTGTTCATCGAGCGCGCCCGCAAGGAAGCCATGCATTGCGGCGCGCGTCGAGACCGTCGAGAGAAGAGAGTTCGATGCCACACATACTCATCGTCGAAGACGAAACCATCATCCGCTCAGCCCTGCGTCGCCTGCTGGAACGCAACCAGTACCAGGTCAGCGAGGCCGGCTCCGTACAGGAAGCCCAGGAGCGCTATGGCATTGCCGATTTCGACCTGATCGTCAGCGACCTGCGCCTACCCGGCGCCCCCGGAACCGAGCTGATCAAGCTCGCCGAGGGCCGCCCGGTGCTGATCATGACCAGCTACGCCAGCCTGCGCTCGGCGGTGGACTCGATGAAGATGGGCGCGGTCGACTATATCGCCAAGCCCTTCGACCACGACGAAATGCTCCAGGCCGTGGCGCGCATCCTGCGCGACCACCTGGCCGCCCGCGGTAACAACGCGGAAACCCCAGGCAAGCCAGCCGGCAAGAGTTCCACCGCGGCCAACGGCGAGATCGGCATCATCGGCTCCTGCGCGGCCATGCAGGACCTCTACGGCAAGATCCGCAAAGTCGCTCCGACCGACTCCAACGTACTGATCCAGGGCGAGTCCGGTACCGGCAAGGAACTGGTCGCCCGCGCCTTGCACAATCTATCCAAGCGCGCCAAGGCGCCGCTGATCTCGGTCAACTGCGCAGCGATTCCGGAAACCCTGATCGAGTCCGAACTGTTCGGCCACGAGAAAGGCGCGTTCACCGGTGCCAGCGCCGGGCGTACAGGGCTGGTCGAAGCTGCGGACGGCGGCACCCTGTTCCTCGACGAAATCGGTGAGTTGCCGCTGGAGGCCCAGGCGCGGTTGCTGCGCGTCCTGCAGGAAGGCGAGATTCGCCGGGTCGGCTCGGTACAATCGCAGAAGGTCGACGTGCGCCTGATCGCCGCGACCCACCGCGACCTGAAGACCCTGTCGAAGAATGGCCAGTTCCGCGAAGACCTCTATTACCGGCTGCACGTCATCGCCCTCAAACTACCGCCGCTGCGTGAACGTGGCAGCGACGTCAACGAGATCGCCCAATCCTTCCTCACCCGCCAATGCACACGCATGGACCGCGAAGACATGCGCTTCGGCCACGATGCCGAGCAGGCCATCCGCCATTACAGCTGGCCAGGCAATGTCCGTGAACTGGAAAACGCCATCGAGCGTGCGGTGATCCTCTGCGAGGGTACGGAAATCAACGCCGACCTGCTGGGCATCGACATCGAACTGGACGACCTCCCGGATGACCTGGAAGTCGACAGCTTCGAGATCCACAGCACACCGTCGCTGGCTGCCACCGGCCCGAACCACGACCCCATGGAAGACTTGTCCCTGGAGGACTACTTCCAGCACTTCGTTCTCGAACATCAGGATCACATGACCGAGACCGAGCTCGCGCGCAAGCTGGGCATCAGCCGCAAGTGCCTGTGGGAACGCCGCCAACGCCTTGGCATTCCACGCCGCAAGTCGGGAGCCACCGCCGGCTCCTGAGAGACTGTTCACGAGCGTTACCTGATGGGCGGGCGGTAACCGCTCCGTCTGTTACCTCACCGGCATTTGCCGTAACAAAAACCGGGGCTATCGGTAACGATGCTCCGGTTTTTTTCTGCTAAACATATAGCTGAAATTTTCAAACCATTGAAATATAAGGTTTTTTAAAAACTGGCACGGCAAGTGCTTTATATCTGGCACAACAACAATAACAAGCAGTGAAAACCACAACAAAAATAAGACACAACGGCTCTAGCACAATAAAAACAAGAAGGCGGAGGCGAGGCTAACTGATCATTTTGGAGAGGACTTGTTTTTGGGGCTTGCCCCACAGCCGGACAGAGAACAATAAAACTGTCGACAGACAGCGCCCGGACCGGTTGGATCACGCGATGATCAAAGCGAAATCAGCATCCAAAGTAATCCGTTTGCTACTGGTGACCAATTTGGTTCACCACCAACGAGCCCAACAAGAAAAACAACAGGCTCGCTATAACAACAAAAATAAAGCTCAGCAGCATTTGCGGGGGAGCGCCAGCTCCCCCTGTAGCTTTCCCCCTCTATGAATATCCCCGGCTTGCCTTTTAATTCCCCATCGCTCCGCTCGGTGCTAGCATGCGTGCCAGTCGTGCATTCTGGCAGGCTGTTGAAAAACATCGGCGAGGCAGAATGGCCGAGGAAAAAACGACCGAGAAAGCGCAGTTTACGTTCTGTAAATGAGCATTTTGAGGTCATTTTTGACGACGGTCAGCCAACGCAGGTAGTTTTTCAACAGCCTGCCAATGCGCGTTTAAGGCCTCTCGGCAAGCTAATCCGTCCACTCTTTCGGTTCTCCTTGTCGGCTGCATCCTTCACCACACAGTGCATCCCATGCTGAAGAAGCTGTTCAAGTCTTTCCGCTCGCCCCTGAAGCGTAACGCCCATTCCCGTAGCACGCCCGAAGCGCTGGGCCCGCGCCAGCACTCGTTGCAACGCGGCCAGTTCAGCCGCAACGCGGTGAACGTCGTCGAGCGTTTACAACATGCGGGCTACCAGGCATTCCTGGTCGGTGGCTGCGTACGTGACCAACTTCTGGGCATCACCCCCAAGGATTTCGACGTCGCCACCAGCGCCACACCGGAGCAGGTTCGCGCCGAATTCCGCAATGCCCGGGTCATCGGGCGGCGCTTCAAGCTGGTACACGTGCATTTCGGCCGCGAGATCATCGAGGTCGCGACCTTCCGCTCCAATCACCCACAGGATGAGAGCGAAGAAGACAGCCACGTGTCATCGCGCAACGAAAGCGGGCGCATCCTGCGAGACAATGTCTACGGCAACCAGGAAGACGACGCCCAGCGCCGAGACTTCACCATCAACGCGCTGTATTTCGACGTCACCGGCGAACGCATCCTCGACTACGCCCACGGCGTGCACGACATCCGCAATCGCCTGGTACGCCTGATCGGCACACCGGAACAGCGCTATCTCGAAGACCCGGTGCGCATGCTGCGCGCCGTGCGTTTCGCGGCGAAACTGGATTTCGACATCGAGAAGCACACCGCCGAGCCGATCCGCCGCCTGGCGCCTATGCTGCGCGATATCCCGTCGGCACGGCTGTTCGACGAGACGCTCAAGCTGTTCCTCGCCGGTTATGCCGAGTACACCTTCGACCTGTTGCTCGAATACGACCTGTTCGAGCCGCTGTTCCCGGCCAGCGCCGCAGCCCTGCGGCACAACCCGGAATACACCGAGCGCCTGATTCGCCGTGCCCTGGCCAATACCGATGACCGTATCTACCAGGGCAAGCCGGTCACGCCCGCGTTTCTCTTCGCCGCGCTGCTCTGGCCCGCCCTGCCGGCTCGTGCCCTGCAACTGCAGGATCGTGGCATGCCGCCGATCCCGGCCATGCAGGAAGCCGCGCACGACCTGATCGCCGAGCAATGCAAACGCATCGCCATTCCCAAACGCTTCACCCTGCCCATCCGCGAAATCTGGGACATGCAGGAACGACTGCCACGGCGCAGCGGCAAGCGCGCCGACCTGTTGCTGGAAAACCCGCGTTTCCGGGCTGGCTACGACTTCCTGCTGTTACGCGAGGATGCCGGCGAGAAGACCAATGGGCTGGGCGACTGGTGGACCGATTATCAGGACGCTAACGACAGCGAGCGACGCGCCATGATTCGAGACCTCAGCAGCCACAACGATGAAGCGGCAAGCGGGCCACGCAAGCGTCGCCGCAGCGGTAGCCGCAAGCGCCGTGGAGCCGGCCAGGCCAGCGAATGAGCGAGCGCGTCTATATAGGCCTGGGCAGTAACCTGGCCCAGCCACTGCGGCAACTGCGCACGGCGCTCGATAGCCTTGCCGCGCTGCCGCGGAGCCAGTTGGCCAGGGTTTCGTCGTTCTATGCCAGCGACCCGCTGGGGCCTGCGGACCAACCGCGCTACGTCAATGCCGTAGCTGCCCTGGATACCGGGCTGTCACCGCTGGAACTGCTGGACGCCCTGCAAGCCATCGAGCTGGATCAGGGCCGCGTGCGCAAGGACGAACGCTGGGGGCCGCGAACGCTGGACCTGGACATTCTGTTGTTCGGCGACCGGCAGCTCGACGAACCACGCCTGGTCGTGCCCCATTACCACATGCATGCCCGTGCCTTCGTGCTCTATCCGCTGGCTGAAATAGCCCCCGACCTGGTCTTACCGGATGGCCGCGCACTGACGCTGTTACTGCAGGCCTGCCCCTTCTCCGGCCTGGAGCGCCTGGCACAGGCGAGCCAGGTAACGCCGTAACACGACGGTAACACCCGTGATTGACTTCACGCCCCCCCATCTGGACTATAAGCGTCCCTTTGCCCTGCGGCGGTGCGGATACCGCGCGTAACGGGCCGGACGAACACCCTGGAACGACTACCGGAAACACAGAACAAGGCGCGCCCTCGAGACAAGCGCCGACCGGTTGGTTGCAGTGTTCACACCGACTCGCTGATGAGGACTTTCCAATGCCTGATGTAACCGTAAGCACTCTGCTGAAGCTGAAACAGAAGGGCGAGAAGATCACCATGCTGACTGCATACGACGCAACCTTCGCCCAGGCTGCATGCGAGGCCGGCGTCGAGGTTCTGCTGATCGGCGACTCATTGGGCATGGTCCTGCAGGGGCATGACAGCACCCTGCCGGTGACATTGGCCGACATGGCCTATCACACCGCGTCAGTGAAACGTGGCAACCAAGGCGCGCTGATCATCGCCGACCTGCCCTTCATGACCAACGCGACCCTGGAGCAGACACTCTCCAGCAGTGCCGAGCTGATGCGCGCGGGCGCACACATGGTGAAGATCGAAGGCGCCGCCTGGCTGGCCGAGCCCATTCGCCAACTGGCTGACCGTGGCGTTCCCGTTTGCGTGCACATGGGGCTTACGCCACAGGCAGTCAACGTATTGGGCGGCTACAAGGTGCAAGGTCGCAGCGACACGGCTGCACGCCAGCTACGAGCCGATGCCATGGCCCTGGACCAGGCCGGCGCGGCCATGATCCTGCTGGAGTGCGTGCCCAGCGAACTGGCGGCGGAAATCACCCAGTCGGTGAAGATCCCGGTCATCGGCATCGGCGCTGGCAGCGATACCGACGGCCAGGTCCTGGTACTGCATGACATGCTGGGCCTTTCACTGAGCGGGCGAGTGCCCCGTTTCGTGAAAAACTTCATGGAAGGCCAAAACAGTATTAAAGGCGCTCTAGCCGCTTACGTACACGAAGTGAAGAACCGCAGCTTCCCGGCTGCCGAGCACGGATTTTCTGCATGAACACTGTCAAGACCGTCGCCGAATTGCGCGCCGTCATCGCCCGGGCACGCAGCCAGGGCAAGCGTATCGGCCTGGTGCCGACCATGGGTAACCTGCACGCCGGCCATATCGCCCTGGTCAACACGGCACTGCGGCATGCCGACTTCGTGGTCGCCAGCATTTTCGTCAATCCGCTGCAATTCGGCCGTGGCGAAGACCTCGACAGCTACCCTCGTACCCTCGCCGCCGATCAGGACAAACTGGTCGATGCCGGCTGCCATCTGCTGTTCGCTCCCGATGTGAGCGAGATGTACCCAGACGGCATGGAGCAACAGACCAAGGTCAGCGTACCCGTGGTCTCCGAAGGGCTCTGTGGCGCCAGCCGTCCTGGCCATTTCGATGGCGTGTCCACGGTGGTCAGCAAACTGTTCAACATGGTCCAGCCGGACGTCGCCGTGTTCGGCCAGAAGGATTACCAGCAACTGGCGGTCATCCGCACCATGGTCCGTGACCTGAACATGCCGGTCCAGATCATCGGCGAGCCGACCGTACGCGCCGAGGATGGCCTGGCCCTGTCTTCGCGTAATGGTTACCTGGACGACACCCAGCGCCATGATGCGATTGCCCTGTATCGGGTACTGCAGGGCGTGGTCGAAGCGATCCAGGGCGGTAACAACGACCTGCCCGCCCTGCTCCAGCACGCCAGCAAAGACCTGGGCAGTGCCGGTTTCCGCCCCGACTACCTGGAGGTGCGAGAGGCCGCTAGCCTGCGCCAGCCTTCCGCGCAGGACAGCCAATTGGTGGTGCTGGGTGCGGCATTCATGGGTAACACCCGACTGATCGACAACATCGCGTTCGAGCGCTGAGCCTCGTTTGCAAGTCGCCTGAACACCTCGCTTATCGCTACACTCCAAGCCCGGTAATATCCGGGCTTTTTCATAGCCCGTGATCCCCAAGGTCGCCCAGCAATCGCAAGGAACCCTCAGTCAATGGCGTACTACCAGTCCCCGCTCGACGTGACCGAACTCCCCGCCTGGCAAGCCCTGCGCGAGCACCGTGAAGCCATGCAGCGTTTCAGCATGCGTGATGCCTTCGCCGCCGACCCGAAGCGCTTCAACCAGTTTTCGATGAGTACCTGCGGCCTGCTGCTCGACTACTCGAAAAACCTGATCACCGAGGAAACCCGTGACCTGCTGGTCCAATTGGCCCGTGAGGCCGGCCTGGAACAAGCCATTCACGCGCTATTCGATGGTGAGCCTCTCAATGCCTCGGAGCAACGCCCGGCCCTGCATACGGCCCTGCGCCGGCCGATCGGCGACTACGTGGAAGTGGATGGCGAGAACGTCATGCCCGACGTGCATCGCGTGCTCAACCAGATGACCGACATCGTCGGCCGTATTCACAGCAACCTGTGGCGCGGCTACAGCGAAAAGACCATCACCGACGTGGTCAACATCGGCATCGGCGGCTCCTTCCTCGGCCCGCAACTGGTTTCCGAAGCCTTGCTGCCCTACACCCAGAACGGCGTGCGCTGCCATTACCTGGCCAATATCGACGGCAGCGAATTCCATGACGTGGCCGGCAAGCTGAACGCCGAGACCACCCTGTTCATCGTCTCCAGCAAATCCTTCGGTACCCTGGAAACGCTAAAGAACGCCCAGGCCGCGCGCACCTGGTACCTGGCCCGTGGCGGCACCGAGGAAAAGCTCTACCGCCACTTCATCGCCGTGACCAGCAACAACCAGGCGGCCATCGAGTTCGGCATCCGCGAGAAGAACATCTTCCCGATGTGGGACTGGGTCGGCGGGCGCTATTCGCTGTGGTCGGCCATCGGCCTGCCCATCGCCCTGGCCATCGGCATGTCCAACTTCAAGGAACTGCTGTCCGGCGCCTACAGCATGGACACCCACTTTCGCACCACCAGCTTCGAGAAGAACATGCCAGTGCTGCTGGCCCTGCTCGGCGTGTGGTACGGCAATTTCTGGGGCGCGCAAAGCCACGCGATCCTGCCCTACGACCACTACCTGCGCAACATCACCAAGCACTTGCAGCAACTGGACATGGAGTCCAACGGCAAGAGCGTGCGCCAGGACGGCAGCCCGGTCAGCACCGACACCGGTCCGGTGATCTGGGGCGGGGTCGGTTGCAACGGCCAGCATGCCTACCATCAACTGCTGCACCAGGGCACCCAGTTGATCCCGGCGGACTTCATCGTGCCGGTGGTCAGTTACAACCCGGTCGCGGATCACCACCAGTGGCTGTATGCCAACTGCCTGTCGCAGAGCCAGGCACTGATGCTCGGCAAGAACCGCGAGGAGGCCGAAGCGGAACTGCGCGGCAAGGGCCTGCCGGAAGACGAGGTACAGCGCCTGGCGCCGCACAAGGTGATCCCCGGTAACAGGCCGAGTAACACCCTCGCCCTGGAGCGCATCAGCCCGCGCCGCCTCGGTGCACTGGTGGCGATGTACGAGCACAAGGTGTTCGTGCAGAGCGTGATCTGGGGCATCAACGCCTTCGACCAGTGGGGCGTGGAACTGGGCAAGGAACTCGGCAAGGGCGTGTACCAGCGCCTGACCGGCTGGGACCAGCCCGTCGCCGAAGATGGCTCGACCCAAGGCCTGATCGACTTCTTCCGCAGCCGCCACCGCGGCTGACCCGGCCCAACGGGAGCCTGGCCCCACGCCGGGCTCATCGGTGGCGATGACCTTGCACTGATCGTCATGGCACCGGACACTTCGCGCCATGGAACTTCTTCGTCGCCACATCGAGAAACAGATCATCAGCCTCAGCGGCGTCGCGCTCGGCCAGATCGACTTCGAATCGCCGCCCGGCGATCCAGGCCTGTTCGGCCCGGACGCCGTGTGCTGGCGGGTGCATGGTGACTTCACCAGCATGATGATCGGCGGCATCGGCGCTCTGCTTCTGCAAGCGCTGCATCCCCTCGCGCTGTCCGGTGTCTGGGATCACTCGAACTTTCGTGAAGACCTGATCGGCCGCCTGCGCCGTACCGGCCAGTTCATCTCCGGCACCACATTCGCCAGCCGTGCCGATGCCGACTGGTTGATCGAGAAAGTGAAGAAGATCCATCTCGGCGTGGTTGGCGTCGCGCCAGACGGCCGCCCCTACGCCGCCAGCGATCCGCAATTGCTGACCTGGGTCCACGTCGCCGAGGTCAGTTGCTTCCTCGAGGCTCATCTGCGTTACCTCGACCCGGGACTGAGCGCAGCCGATCAGGATCGCTACTACGCCGAAACCGCGACCATCGCCGAACGCCTCGGCGCCCTGGACGTGCCACGCTCACGCGCAGAAATAGCCCGTTATCTCGATGCTGTCAGGGCACAATTGCTGTGCGACGAGCGCTCGCGGGAAATCCTCGACATCCTTGCCTCGGCGCCCGCCCCGAGCCTGGCGGCGATCCCGTTGCGCAAGTTGATAATGCGCGCGGGCTTCGACCTGCTGCCACACTGGGCCCAGGAAATGCTCGGCACACCCGTGAGGCGAACAGAGAGCCGTCGCATCCGCTGGCTGGTCTGGCGCATCGCGCCGTTGCTGCGCTGGGCCATGCGCAGCGGCGCGCTCCACCGTTCGCGCAAGCGGATGGGGATGCCGCCGGAAGCTTGAGGCCAGCCTGGGGCAGACTATTGCGCGTTCCACTTCAAGCTTCCGGCTTCCAGCCCCCTCCCCTAAACTACGCCGCCCCGCCGTCAGAGAGCCCGCCCATGTCGTCGTTACCCCAAGCCCTGAGCGCCGCTCTCGAACGCCGTCGTCCGCTGCTTGCCCGACTGCATGAACAAGGCAGCGACTGTTACCGTTTGTTCCACGGCAGCCAGGAGGGCGAATCCGGCTTGGCTGTGGACCGCTACGGCCCGCAACTGATGGTGCAGAGCTTCCATCGACCACTCGAACGGGAAACCCTGCTCGGCCTGCATGCCCAGATCGAATCCGGGCTGCAGCAACCCCTGCAGTTGATCTACAACGACCGCTCCGGCAGCAACTCGCGCATCGACCGCAGCGACCCTGTCTATCAGCCGGACACCGCTGCCCTGGCCGATCAGGTTGGCCACGAATGGGGCCTGAATTACCGGGTGCGCGGCCGTCACTCCGGCCAGGACCCGTTGCTGTTCCTCGACCTGCGCCAGGCCCGTGGCTGGGTCAAGGCCAACAGCCGTGGCAAATCGGTGCTCAACCTGTTCGCCTATACCTGCGGCGTCGGCCTGTGCGCGGCGGCGGGAGGCGCCAGCGAAGTGGTCAACCTGGATTTCGCCGAAGGCAACCTGGCCGTTGGCCGGGAAAACATCGCTCTCAATCCCTCGCTGTCAATGCAATTCATCCAGTCCGACTACTTCCCGGCGATCCGCCAGTTCGCCGACTTGCCGATCACCGCACGCCGCGGCCAGCGCCTGCCGCACTACCCGCGCCTGGAGGCACGCCAGTTCGACCTGGTATTCCTCGACCCACCGGCCTGGGCCAAGAGCGCCTTCGGCACCGTCGACCTGCTGCGCGACTATCAGAGCCTGCTCAAGCCGGCGATTCTCGCCACCGCCAACGACGGTGTATTGGCGTGCTGCAACAACCTGGCGAAGGTGCCGATGGACGACTGGCGTGCACAGGTGCTGCGCTGCGCGGAAAAACTCGGGCGCCCGGTGCGCGATAGCGAAGTAATGGCACCTGCCGATGACTTCCCGTCTTTCGACGGCCAGCCACCGCTGAAGACACTGATACTGAGATTCTGACCACAGGCTGACGGCCCAAATGCACGTGCAGCCATGCCATACTTCATCCTCCCTCACAGCGGAAGATGACATCGCCCCATGCCCAAAGGACTGAAACGCGCCGCCAGCATCCTGATCATCGCCCTGGCCCTGTACAGCCTGCTCGGCTTCCTGGTCCTTCCCGGCATCGCGCTACGGGTGATCAACGCACAGCTCGCCCAGTACGCGACCGTGCCAGCCCATCTGGCGCGCCTCGAACTCAACCCATTCAGCCTGGAAGTCAGCGCCTGGGGGCTGCGCATCGGCGAGCCGGACAAGGAGCACGTCGCCTTCGAACGCCTGTATGCCAACCTGCAGGTCGACAGCCTGTGGAGCGGCGCGCTGCACCTGCGCGACGTCGAGCTGGAAAAGGCCAGGACCGAAGTCTTGTTCGCCAAGGACGGCACACTGAACCTGACCCAACTGTTCAAGCTGCCAGCGAGCGAAGACGAACCTGACGAGAAACCCTCCTCCGGCATCTTCCCCGTGCGCATCGAGCGCATCGCCCTGATCGAAAACGGCCTGCATTTCCAGGACCTGCGCCCGAGCGAAGTGGTGGATTTCGTCTATGACTCGCTCAACCTGGAACTGAAGAACCTCAGCACCCTGCCTGACGACAATGCCGACATGACCCTGGTCGCCACTGGCCCTGCCGGCGGGCGCATCGACTGGAACGGCAAGATCGCTCTGTCACCGATATCCTCCAGCGGCCAGCTCACGCTCACCGAACTGAACATGAGCGGCTTCTGGCCCTACGTCCGTGATGCCGTGCCACTGGTACTGGAACACGGCACCCTCAGCCTCAGCACCCACTACTCACTCAATCTGGCCAAGGGCACCGAGCTACAACTCACGGACACCAGCGCTACCCTCGCGCCCTTCGCCATCAAGAGCCCGGACGACAAGCCGCTGGTGAAGCTCGAACAACTGGAAGTCGGCAAGACCAGCCTCGACCTGGCCAAGCAATTGGTCACCGTTGGCGAAATTCGCAGCAAGAACCTGGAGACCTGGGCTGCCCGCGAAGCCGATGGTCAACTCGACTGGCAGAAGCTGTTCGCCAGCCAGCCGACCAAGGCCGAAGCCAAGCCAGCAAGCCCCGTGAACGAAGAAGCCAGACAGGCGGTGCAACAGGAAGCCGCCCAGGCCCAACAGCCCGCTGCCGCCAAAGACCCGGCGGACACACCTGCTGCCGCGCAGCAGGCCGAACCTGGCAAACCCTGGCAGGTCGTGCTGGAAGACGTGCAACTGCGTGACTACCGGATTCACCTGGCGGACCGCGCGCCCGGCCAACGCGGACAAGAGGTGAAACTCGACCTCGCCCCGCTGAATCTCGATATCAAGGGGTTCGACAGCCTCGGCACCTCGCCCTTCACCCTGGCACTCGATACCGGCGTCAACGGCAAGGGCCAGATCAAAGCCGACGGCCAGGTCCAGCTCAGCCCGGTCAGTGCCAAACTGCAGGTTGCGACCCGTAACATCGACCTGCGCCTGGCCCAGGCCTACCTGTCTCCGTTCGTGCGCCTGGAAGTCCGTAGCGGCTTGCTCGACAGCGATCTGGCCGTCGACCTGCAAAGCACCGAGCCGCTGGCCTTCGCTATCACTGGCAAGGCCACGGTCAACCAATTGCATACCCTCGACACCCTCAAGGAACGGGACTTCGTACGCTGGCAGCGCCTGCAGGTCAACGACCTCGCCTACCGCCACGGCCAGGGCCTGAGCATCGGCCTGGTCACCCTCGACAAGCCCTATGCGCGGGTGATCATCAACGAAGACCTGACCACCAACGTCAACGAACTGATCGTCAAGCAGACCTCGTCCGCAGAACCGCCCAAGGTGGTCGACGCGCCGGCCGAAAAGCCGCTGCCCATCCGTATCGGCGGGGTGAACATCAACGACGGCTCGGCCAACTTCGCCGACTTCAGCCTGACGCCCAACTTCGCCACCGCCCTGCAACAGCTCAACGGCAAGATCGGCACCCTCGACAACCAGAGCCCGAAAACCGCGGCCGTGAACATCGAAGGCAAGGTCGACCGCTACGCGCCGGTCAGTATCAAAGGTGCGTTGACCCCCTTCGACCCGCTCAACAGCCTGGATATCGCCACCAGCTTCAAGAACGTCGAGCTGACCACCCTGACGCCCTACTCCGGCAAATTCGCCGGTTACCGCATCCGCAAGGGCCGCCTCAACCTCGACCTCCATTACCGCATCCAACAGGGTGAGCTCAACGCAGAGAACAAGCTCCTGCTGGAAAACCTCCAGCTCGGCGAGAAGGTCGACAGCAAGGATGCCGTAGACCTGCCCATACGCCTGGCCGTGGCCCTGCTCAAGGACACCCAGGGCAGGATTTCCCTGGAGCTGCCAGTCAAGGGCAACCTCAACAACCCAGAGTTCAGCGTCATGCCCATCGTCTGGCAGACCCTGCGCAACCTGGTCCTGCGCGCGGCCCAGGCGCCCTTCAAGTTCGTCGCCGGCCTGGTCGGCGGCAGCGATGCGGACCTCAGCCAGGTCCCCTTCGCGGCGGGCAGCAGCGAGCTGAGCGGACCCGCGCGGAAGAATCTCGACACCCTGATCGCCGCCCTGAAGCAACGGCCGGTGCTGCGCCTGGAAGTCGAAGGCATCGCTTCGGCCAAGGCTGATGGCCCGCTACTCGCCGCCCAGCGCCTGGAGCGCGAATACCAGACCACCTGGTACAAGGTGCTGCAACGTCGTGGCGACAAGGTGCCGGCAGAAGCGGATCAGCTCGAAGTCAGCGAAAGCGACAAGGAAGCCCTGCTCGAAGGCATCTACCGTTCGCGCCTCAAGCAGCAGCCTCCGGCCGACTGGACCAAACTGAGCGACAAGGAACGCACGGAACAATTGCGCAATGCCGTGCTGCAATCCTGGTCAGACAGCGAGTTGCTGCTGCGCCAACTGAGCCAGGCACGCGCGGCCAGCATCAAGGCCTATCTGGTCGACACCGGCAAACTCGAGGATCAGCGCGTGTACATGCTCGATGTCAGCAATGGCGAAGCCGATCAGGACGGCAGCGTGTACACGGCCCTGCACCTGGGAAGCGGCGAGTGAAACGGCTGCTCGGTGCCCTGGCGCTTGCCGCCCTCGGCACCGGCGCATCGGCCTCGACCATGCGTTGCGGCAGCAACCTGATCAATGTCGGCGACCGCGCCTTCGAAGTCGAACGCCTGTGTGGCGCTCCTGTTCGCCAGGATCTGATCGGTTACAGCGGCGGCCCCTACGCGCGCAACGAGCTGAAGCTCGAAGAGTGGCTGTACGGGCCAACCAACGGCATGCTCTACATCCTCAGGTTCGAAGGCAACCGCCTGACCAATATCGAAACCCGGCGCAACCGCTGACAGGCCAGGTACGCCGGTGTAGGCTGCCGCTCACCGCTTTTTTGCACAAGGCCGTGCCATGCCCAGACTCGTTGCGCTTCTATGCCTGCTGATCGCCAGCGGCGCCCACGCCAGTTCGACCCTGCGTTGCGGATCCAACCTGGTCAGCACGGGCGCCTCCAGCGCCGAAGTCCAGAGCAAATGCGGCCAGCCGATCAGCCAGGAAAAGCTCGGCTACAAGGAGGTCCCGGTCTATGGCTACGGCGGCGGCTACACCGAAGTGCTCGTCGAAGAATGGATCTACGGACCACGCGGAGGCATGTATGACTACCTGCGCTTCGAGGGCAATCGCCTGAGTAATATCGAAAGCCGGCGCGGCCGCTGATGCTGATCGTTCCCGCCGAGCATCCACTGGACTGGAAACGTCCGCCAGTCGTCACCCTGCTGCTGATCCTGCTCAACGTGATCATCTATTTCGGCTACCAGAGCGGAGATGAGCAACGACGTGAGCAGGCGGCTCAGATCTACCTGGACCAAGGCCTGCTCAACCGCGAGCGCGGCCTGTTCCTCGAAACCTTTTCGACACGCCACAAGCTGGATGAAGCACAACGCGAAGAAGTTGCCGACTTGCGCCGTCCCCAACTGGCGGCGCTGATCATCAGCGATCTGCAATTCGAACAAGAGATTCATCAAAGTGCCGGGTACCAGGCCGATCCGACCTGGCAGTCGGCCCGCACCCAGGCCGAGCACGCGCGCAACCTGATCAGCAGTGTGCGCTTCGGCTTCATTCCAGCCCAATTCACGGTACAGGGGCTGTTCGGGGCAATGTTCCTGCACGGCAGCGCCGATCACCTGCTGGGCAACATGATCTTCCTGTTCATCTTCGGCTTCGCCCTGGAAATCGCCCTTGGCCGCTGGCTGTATCTCGCCCTGTATCTGCTCGGCGGCGTCGCTTCCCACCTGCTGTGGTGGGCCTTGGACCCTGCATGGATAAGTGGGGTCGGCGCCTCCGGAGCGATTTCTGGCCTGATGGGTCTGTACATCGGTGTCTACGGCCTGCGGCGGATCAACTTTTTCTACTGGCTCGGCCCGTTGTTCGGCTATTTCAAGGCTCCGGCGCTATGGATCCTGCCGATCTGGCTCGGCAAGGAGCTGTACGGCCTGCTGCTGGCCGACGACCATGTCAACTACTACGCCCACCTCGGCGGATTGATTGCCGGCTTCGCGGCCATCGTCCTGTTGCGCCTGGGCAGCCGCATACAAGTCGACGAGGCCTACCTCAACAAGGAAGACCCACACGCATCGTTCAAGCGCGAACTGGCCTCCCTCGATCAATCGATCGGCCGCTTCGCCTTGGCCGAAGCCTGTGCTCGAGGGCAAGCGCTGCTGACGCGCTACCCCAACCAGTTGCCCCTGCTGGAACGTCTCTATCCGCTGGCGCTCAGTCGCAATGACCGGCCGCTGCTGACGCTCGTCCTCAAGCAACTGCTGGCCTTGCCCAGCGAGCAGGCCTGGCCGTTGCTCGAACGCCTGGCCCAGGATAGCGCCAAGCAGGAAAACCGGGTTCTGCATAACGCCAACCTGCAACTCCTGTTGCTGCAGCGCCTGTTGCAGGCGAACCAGAATGCACGACTCGCCTTGCCGGCCTGGCGCTACCTGAGCGCTCAGGAGAAGCCCCCTGCCACCTTGCCAGCCCTGACGCTGCAATTGCTCAAACGACTCGATCCGCAAAGTGCCGGCGAGCTCCGGCGTTTCCTGCAACGCCACTATCCAGAGGCCGAGCAGACGCGATTGTTGCGCTAGGGTCTGCTTGGCGGATCTACCGCTTGGCAATTCAGCGCCTGCGGCCATCTGAAGCGGGAGCCGGCCCAACAACGAAGAAGCCCCGCATCATGCGGGGCCTCTTCGGTAGTCTTCAGAGCAGCCGTTACAGCTTGCTGCTGAAATCACGCAGCTCGTCCTGAGCCTTTTCCTTGGTCCAGCCATAGCGCTCTTGCAGTTTGCCTGCGAGGTACTCGCTGTGGCCTTCAGCAACATCGAGGTCATCATTGGTCAGGTTGCCCCAACGCTCCTTGATGCGCCCATTGAGTTGCTTCCATTTGCCTTTGATCACATCACTGTTCATTGCGCATTCCTCCGGCATTGCCGCATTCGCGAATGATTAGTCGGCGGACTTCAGGCCATCGGCCGAAACGGCGTGGACGCCTTTGATTTCCTTGGCCTTGGCAATGGCCAGGTCACGCTCGGCATCGGTAGCCACTACGCCAGACAGGGACACCACGCCTTTGTTGGTCTCGACCTTGATGTCCAGGCCACTGAGGTTTTTCTCGGCGAGGAAGGTGGATTTCACTTTGCTGGTGATCCAGGTGTCGGATACGGCTTCTTCAGCCTTGTCGACTTCATTGGCAGCCAGCAGGGTCGGCTGGGCCGACAGGCTGTCTGCGGCAAATGCGGCACCTGCCAGCGGCAGGCTCATGACGGCAGCGGTAAAGGCAGCAAAAGCGATCTTGTTGATTGGCTGTTTCATGGATATCGACTCCTGTACGTTTCCAGATCCCCGCAGACCGATCATTGGCTGCAGGCTCGTAAGGGATATCGCAAGTCACATGCCAATTTATATTTCAAAAATAATCAATTAAAATCAATATCTTAAAAACAAACCACACGTGGATTATCGTGCAATCTGCATACTCGCACTTTGGGTGTCAGGCAAATTGCACGAAAAAACGAAGATCAGTTGTCGAGCTTGGCCAAGGTCTGCTCCAGTGCGATCACTTCACCCATCTGCGGTGATTGTGGATAACGAGCACGGACGAAAGCCATGAGTTTACGGGCCTGGTCAACCTGCCCCAGCCCTTCGGCGAAGGCCCGAGCGGCAACCAGATAAGCACGAGCGACGTGCGGATAGTCCGGAAAACGCTGGTGCAGATTACGCAGCAGGCTGAGCCCCTCGCGAATCTTGTGGCGCTCGATCAGCACACCGGCAATACGCTCGCAGGCAAAGGCATCATCCGGCAGGTAGTCGGCGCGCAGCTGGCGGGCATCGAGCCAGGCATTGGCGGCCTGGCCCGGGTCCTGACGAATGGCCAGCGGCAGGTAGTGAGCCATATGGCGCAGGCAGCGCTCCTGTTCGCCCAGACCGAACAGCAACTGATGGAAGCGCTCGTTGAGCTGGAAGTCATTGGGCGCCTGGTCGAGGGCTCGGGTCAGGGTTTCCAGCGCCGATTGCGCCTGCCCTTCGCGCAAGCGAATTTCGGTTTCCACCAGGGCACGCTTGCGACGGTACTCATCGGTAGGAAACGCATTGTCCTGCTCGTCATCATCAGCCACGGCGTAGCCGAAGTCGCCCTGATACTGGAACACCGCGTAGCCCATCATGGCGCACATCACCACGCAGAAATAACCGAAGGCGAATGCCGCAATCGGCACCAGAACGATCCTCGGCAGCCCACTGGCAACCATGTACAGCACCCAGGCCGGCGACTGCCAGAGGATGAACAGGAACACCCAGAGAATCAGGTAACGCCAGCCCATCGCCTTGATCACCTGGCCGACCTCTTCCGGGTTCAGTGCCGAACCCAAGGTCTTTTCCAGCGCCAGGCGGATGATACAGGCCGGCATGAGCAGCTGGATCGCAATACTCACCAGCCAGAACAACGCCTCGCTATGAAAGTCCGCCACCAGCCAGAGTAGAGCAAAGGCGACGATGAACAGCACCAGCAAGCGCCAGAACAGGCTGAAGCCCTCGCTATCGAATGCGCTGCGTACCGTGGGCGCCTCGCGCGAACCCAGGCTGGAATGCTCGATGACGCTCTGCAGGTACTTGGTCGCCACGCAGAACAAGGCCAGCCACAGCAGTTTCCAGGCCGGCAGGAACAGGCACGCCAGGGCCAGGCCGCCACTGAATATCAGCGGCTCACGCTGCAGCGCGTACTGAAAGAAGGACGGAATCCGCTCCCAGAAAGGCTGGGCAGTATTGCTCGCGCCGAGAAAACGTAGTTCGCCTGCGCACAGCGGGCACACTGGAGAAGATTCTGCAGCGTCGGCATTCAGCGGCGTGCAGCAATCGCCGAAGTCGCGCTGGCATGGCGCGCAGTGCCAGGTTGCCGGTTGCGCCGGGTGGTAACGGCAAAAAGTCTTTTCCATGGGGCGCAGGTTCCTGGCAAGCCGCGAAAGGCGCCATTCTCCAGGCAAAAAAAGAGGGCCCGCAAGGGGCCCTCTCTTTCAGCGTGACGTCGGTAGCGTATTAAACGCCCGATGCCTTGGCCGCGGCGACGTCCTTGATGGACAGCTTGATACGGCCACGGTTGTCGACGTCCAGTACCAGCACTTCGACTTCCTGGCCTTCTTTCAGGATATCGGTGACCTTCTCGACGCGCTGATCGCTCAGCATCGAGATATGCACCAGACCGTCCTTGCCCGGCAGGATGTTGACGAAGGCGCCGAAGTCGACGATGCGCTCGACCTTGCCGACGTAGATCTTGCCGATCTCGGCCTCGGCGGTGATCGCCAGGACGCGTTGCTTGGCAGCGTCGGCAGCTTCCTTGGTCTCGCCGAAGATCTTGATCGAGCCGTCGTCTTCGATGTCGATCGACGCCTTGGTCTCTTCGCAGATCGCACGGATGGTGGCACCACCCTTGCCGATGACGTCGCGGATCTTGTCCTGGTCGATCTTCATCGACAGCATGGTCGGCGCGTTGGCCGACAGCTCGCTGCGCGACTGGGCGATGACCTGGTTCATCTGGCCGAGAATGTTCAGGCGTGCTTCCAGTGCCTGGTTCAGGGCGATTTCCATGATCTCTTCGGTGATGCCCTGGATCTTGATGTCCATCTGCAGCGCGGTCACGCCCTTGGCGGTACCGGCAACCTTGAAGTCCATGTCGCCCAGGTGGTCTTCGTCGCCGAGGATGTCGGTCAGGACGGCGAACTTCTCGCCTTCCTTGACCAGGCCCATGGCGATACCGGCAACCGGCGCCTTCATCGGCACGCCGGCGTCCATCAGCGCCAGGGAAGCGCCGCAGACCGAAGCCATGGAGCTGGAACCGTTGGACTCGGTGATTTCCGACACCACGCGAATGGTGTACGGGAACTCGTCGCCGCTCGGCAGCATGGCGGCGACGCCACGACGGGCCAGGCGACCGTGACCAATTTCGCGACGGCCGGTGGCGCCCATGCGGCCACACTCGCCCACCGAGTACGGCGGGAAGTTGTAGTGCAGCATGAAGGGGTCTTTCTTCTCGCCTTCCAGGGTGTCGAGCAGTTGCGCGTCACGGGCGGTACCGAGGGTGGCAACCACCAGGGCCTGGGTCTCGCCACGGGTGAACAGCGCCGAACCGTGGGTCTTCTCCAGCACGCCGACTTCGATGTTCAGCGGACGTACGGTGCGGGTGTCGCGGCCGTCGATACGCGGCTTGCCGTCGACGATGTTCTCGCGAACGGTGCGGTATTCGATCAGACCGAAGGCTTCTTTCACTTCGGCGGAGGAAGGCTGGCCTTCTTCGCCGGACAACTTGGCCACGACCTGGTCACGCAGCTCGCCCAGGCGCGCGTAGCGATCCTGCTTGACGGTGATGGTGTAGGCCTCGGAGATGGCGGCGCCGAACTCCGACTTGATGGCGTTGAGCAGCGCGGTGTTTTCCAGCGGAGCGGACCAGTTCCAGGTCGGCTTGCCGGCTTCGGCGGCGAATTCCTTGATGGCGTTGATCACGGCCTGGAACTCGTCATGGGCGAACAGCACGGCGCCCAGCATCTGGTCTTCGGTCAGTTCCTTGGCTTCCGACTCCACCATCAGCACGGCGGTTTCGGTGCCGGCCACAACCATGTCGAGGCTGGACGCTTTCTGCTGCTCGTAGGTCGGGTTCAGCAGGTAGCCGCTTTCCGGATGGAAGGCGACACGGGCAGCGCCGATCGGGCCGTTGAACGGAATGCCGGATACAGCCAGGGCAGCCGAGGTACCGATCATGGCGGCGATGTCCGGATCGGTCTTCTTGCTGGTGGAGACCACGGTGCAGATGACCTGGACTTCGTTGAGGAAGCCTTCCGGGAACAGCGGGCGGATCGGGCGGTCGATCAGGCGCGAGGTCAGGGTCTCTTTCTCGGAAGGACGCGCTTCACGCTTGAAGAAACCACCGGGGATCTTGCCGGCGGCGTAGGTCTTTTCCTGGTAGTGCACGGACAGCGGGAAGAAGTCCTTGCCTGGATCGGCGGACTTGGCACCGACCACGGTGACCAGCACGCTGACGTCGTTGTCGACGCTGACCAGCACGGCGCCGGAGGCTTGACGGGCGATACGGCCAGTCTCGAGGGTGATGGTCGACTGACCGAACTGGAATTTCTTGATTACCGGATTCACGGCGTTTTCCTTCTCTTTGTTACCTTGGGGAAATTGGCGGAAGGCACGGGAGTCGGCCCGTCGCTTTCCAGCGGCGCTGAAAACCGAAAGCCCGAAGCTGCAAGCGGAGAGAGACTCTCCGCTTTCAACTCCGGGCTTCCAGCTTCAAGCGTTTGGTTCGCGCGCGATTAGCGACGCAGACCCAGGCGACCGATCAGGGCGCTGTAACGCGAGGTATCTTTGCCCTTCAGGTAGTCCAGCAGCTTGCGACGCTGGTTGACCATACGGATCAGACCACGACGGGAGTGGTGATCTTTACCGTTGGCCTTGAAGTGGCCTTGCAGCTTGTTGATGTTGGCGGTCAGCAGGGCAACCTGCACTTCCGGACTACCGGTATCGCCTTCAGCTTGCTTGTACTCGCTTACGATCTGGGCTTTTTCTTCAACGCTCAGTGCCATGGTATGGGCTCCTAGAGTGAACAGGCCGGGACAGTTCCCGTGTTTTAAAGAGAGGCATGACCGTGCCTGCTGACAGCCACCCTCTATACACATCACCGCAAGCGGCGATGCGTTTCGGTCATTCCGACCGAATCAGTCGACGCGGCGCTACGCGCCCGTCTTCGCTCATTTCACCGATGCCGATGAAACGACCGGTGTGATCCTGCACCCGGACCATGCCGAACTTCGGCGCTTCCGGGGCTCTTACCGGCTGACCGTGCAACCAGTAGTACGCACTGTGCTCGGAAAACTGCAGCAACGGCCAGTGTTCCAGGCCACTGTCGGACGGTAGCAGAAACCGGTCCAGCGCCTCGTTGCCACCTTCGGCATGGGCCTTTTCCAAGGTTTCCAGGGTTACCGTCTGCGCCAGGCCGAACGGGCCTGCCTGGGTACGGCGCAGTTCTGCAACGTGTGCGCCGCAACCGAGCAACTGGCCGAGATCCTCGACCAGGGTACGAATATAGGTACCTTTGCTGCATGCCACGCTCAGACGAAGCTGCTCGTTTTCGCAGGCCAGCAAATCCAGGCGCGCAATAGTAACAGAACGCGCCTCGCGCTCCACTACTTCTCCAGCACGGGCCAGCTTGTACAGCGGCTGGCCATCCTTCTTCAGCGCCGAATACATCGGCGGCACCTGGCTGATCTCGCCGCGAAAGCGCGGCAGCAACGCCTCGACATCATCGCGGCCGATTGTTACCGGCTTGCGTTCGATGATTTCACCCTCGGCATCACCGGTGCTGGTGGTCACGCCGAGCTGGGCAACGGTCTCGTAGCCCTTGTCGGCATCGAGCAGGTACTGGGAAAACTTGGTCGCCTCGCCGAAGCACAGCGGCAATACGCCGGTGGCCAGCGGATCGAGGCTGCCGGTGTGGCCCGCCTTTTCGGCATTGAGCAGCCAGCGGACCTTCTGTAACGCGGCGTTGGAGCTGAAGCCCTTGGGCTTGTCGAGCAGAATGATACCGCTGACGTTGCGGCGAATTCGTTTTACCTGAGCCACGTTCAATCGTCCCGATGCTTGCTGTCTTCAGCCACGGCACGCTCGATCAGCGCCGACAAGTGGGCGCCTCGGGAGATGCTCTCGTCATAATGGAAATGCAGTTGTGGCACGCTGCGCAGCTTCATCGCCTTGCCCAACTGCATACGCAGGAAACCTGCGGCATCGTTGAGGACGACCAGATTCTGCTTGATCTTCTCCGCGTCGCTCTCGCCCATGACGGTGATAAACACCTTGGCATGGCCGACATCGCGACTGACCTCGACGGCGGTGACGGTGACAAAGCCCAGGCGCGGATCCTTCACTTCACGCGGGATCATCTGCGCCAGCTCACGCTGGATCTGGTCGCCGATGCGTTGGGTACGGCTGTATTCTTTGGCCATTTCTTCCTACCTCGTCCGCCGAACTCGCCTGCGGACCTAAAAGCGGCAAACGCCCGGCACCGCAGAGCGGGACCGGGCGTCGGGTGTTGCAACTCGCGCTTACAGCGTACGAGCCACCTGGACCTTCTCGAACACTTCGATCTTGTCCCCGACCTTGACGTCGTTGTAGCTCTTCACGCCGATACCGCACTCCATGCCGTTACGCACTTCGGCGACGTCGTCCTTGAAGCGACGCAGGGATTCCAGCTCGCCTTCGAAGATCACCACGTCGTCACGCAGTACACGGATCGGGCGATTACGGTGAACCGTACCTTCGACCACCATGCAGCCGGCGACGGCGCCGAACTTCGGCGAACGGAACACGTCACGGACTTCGGCGATACCCAGGATGTTCTCGCGAACATCGCTGCCGAGCATGCCGGAGAGCGCTTTCTTGACGTCTTCGATGATGTCGTAGATCACGTTGTAGTAACGCATGTCCAGACCTTCCTGCTCGACGATCTTGCGCGCACCGGCATCGGCACGCACGTTGAAGCCGAACAGCACGGCGTTGGAGGCCAGCGCCAGGTTGGCATCGGACTCGGTGATACCACCGACGCCGCCACCGACCACACGCACTTGCACTTCGTCGTTACCCAGGCCGCTGAGCGAGCCCTGCAGCGCTTCGAGCGAACCACGCACATCGGACTTGAGCACGATGTTGAGCGTCTTCTTCTCTTCCTGCCCCATGTTCTCGAAGATGTTTTCCAGCTTGCCGGCATGGGCACGGGCCAGTTTCACCTCGCGGAACTTGCCTTGGCGGAACAGAGCGACTTCACGGGCCTTCTTCTCGTCGGCGACCACGGTCATTTCATCACCGGCGTCCGGCGTACCGTCCAGGCCAAGGATTTCGACCGGGATCGACGGGCCGGCTTCCTTGATCGGCTTGCCGTTCTCGTCGAGCATCGCGCGGATACGACCGAAGTTGACGCCGACCAGCACCATGTCGCCTTGACGCAGGGTACCGTCCTGAACCAGCACGGTAGCCACCGGACCACGGCCCTTGTCGAGGCGCGACTCGACGACCACACCACGACCAGGAGCCGACGGTGTAGCCTTGAGTTCGAGCACTTCGGCCTGCAGCAGAACGGCTTCGAGCAATTCGTCGACGCCAGTACCGAGCTTGGCCGAAACGTGCACGTAAGGTGCATCGCCGCCCCACTCTTCCGGGATCACATCGAGAGCGGCCAGGCCGTTCTTGATGTTGTCCGGGTTGGCATCGGGCTTGTCGATCTTGTTCACCGCGACCACGATCGGCACGCCAGCGGCTTTCGCGTGCTGGACGGCTTCCTGGGTCTGCGGCATGACGCCGTCGTCGGCCGCGACGACCAGGATGACGATGTCGGTAGCCTTGGCACCGCGAGCACGCATCTGGGTGAACGCAGCGTGACCGGGGGTATCGAGGAAGGTGACCATGCCGCGGTCGGTTTCCACGTGATACGCACCGATGTGCTGGGTGATACCACCGGCCTCGCCAGCCGCCACCTTGGCGCGACGGATGTAGTCGAGCAGCGAGGTCTTACCGTGGTCGACGTGACCCATTACGGTCACCACCGGCGCACGATGGAACTCCTCGCCTTCGAACTTCAGCGACTCGGCCAGTTGCTCTTCGATGGCGTTCTCGCTGACCAGCTTGACCTTGTGGCCCAGCTCTTCGGCGATCAACTGGGCAGTTTCCTGGTCCAGCACCTGGTTGATGGTCACCGGGGTGCCCATCTTGAACATGAACTTGACGACTTCGGCGCCCTTGACCGACATCTGCGCGGCCAGGTCGGCAACGGTGATGGTCTCGCCGATGGAAACGTCGCGCACGACTGGCCCTGTCGGGCTCTGGAAGCCATGCTGGTTACGCTTCTTCAGCTTGCTCTTGCCACGACCGCCACGGCGGAAACCATCGGTTTCTTCGTCGGCGCTGCGCGGGGCAACACGTGGCGACGGCGCCTTTTCCTTGACCGCAGGACGGTGCTGGGTCTGCTTGCGATCACGTCGTTCCTCTTCATCGGAACGCGCGCGCTCCGGACGACGAGGCTCTTCTTTCTTGCGCTCCGCTGCCGGCGCTTCGCTGACGGCAGCAGGGGCCTGGGCAGCAACCGGAGCCGTTACGGGTTCCTGAGCAGCCGCCGCTGGCTTTTCAGCTTCACTAACCTTGGTCTCGGCCTGCTGACGAGCTTCCTCGGCGGCACGACGGGCGGCTGCTTCCTGCTCTTCCTTCTGACGGGCGGCGGCCTCGGCGGCGCGTTGCTCTTCGAACTCACGCTGCTTTTCAGCCTCGATCTCGGCAGGGCTACGCTTGACGTAGGTTTTCTTCTTGCGCACCTCGACACTGATGGTCTTGCTACCAGCGACCTTCAAAGTGGTAGTGGTCTTGCGCTGCAAGGTTATCTTGCGTGGTTCTTCGAGCTTGTCGCCGTGGCTGCTCTTGAGATGGGCAAGCAATGCCTGCTTCTCGTTATCGGTCACAACTTGCTCGGCACTGGTGTGCGGCAGCCCCGCGTCACGCATCTGCAACAGCAGGCGCTCTACCGGTGTGTCGACCACTTGGGCCAGTTCTTTCACCGTGACTTGCGTCATGCACTTCTCTCCTCAGGCCGTAACACTTACTCGAACCAATGGGCTCGGGCGGCCATGATCAGCTTGCCGGCACGCTCTTCGTCGATGCCGTCGATGTCGAGCAGGTCGTCGATCGACTGCTCGGCCAGGTCCTCGCGGGTGATTACCCCACGTACCGCCAACTCTTGTGCCAGTTCCTTGTCCATGCCCTCGAGGGACAACAGATCTTCGGCCGGCTGGGCATCCGCCAGTTTTTCTTCATTGGCGATGGCCTTGGTCAGCAGACGATCCTTGGCACGAGCACGCAGCTCGTTGACGATGTCCTCGTCGAAACCGTCGATGCTGAGCATCTCTTCCATCGGCACATAGGCAATCTCTTCGAGGCTGCTGAAACCCTCCTCGACCAGTACCTGTGCCAGCTCTTCGTCAACTTCCAGTTCGTCGATGAAGTTCTGCAGGATGTCGCCAGTTTCCGCTTGTTGCTTGGCCTGGATATCCGCCTCGGTCATCACGTTCAGGGTCCAGCCGGTCAGTTGGCTGGCCAGACGCACGTTCTGGCCGCCACGACCAATGGCTTGGGCCAGGTTGTCTTCGGCAACCGCGATATCCATGGCATGGGCATCTTCGTCGACGATGATCGCGGCAACTTCAGCCGGGGCCATGGCATTGATCACGAACTGCGCAGGGTTTTCGTCCCACAGCACGATATCGACACGCTCGCCACCCAGCTCGCCGGAAACGGCCTGGACACGGGAACCACGCATACCGATGCAGGCGCCCTGTGGATCGATGCGTTTGTCCTTGGAGCGCACCGCGATCTTGGCACGCGAACCCGGATCACGGGAGGCCGCCATCACTTCGATGAGCTCTTCGGCGATCTCGGGAACCTCGATACGGAACAGCTCGATCAGCATCTGCGGCGCGGTACGCGACAGGATCAGTTGCGGCCCACGGTTCTCGGTACGGATTTCCTTGAGCAGCGCACGAACCCGTACGCCAACGCGGAAGGTCTCGCGGGCGATGATGTCTTCGCGAGCGAGCAGTGCCTCGGCATTGTTGCCCAGATCGACGATCACGCTGTCACGGGTGACCTTCTTGACCGTGCCGGAGATGATGTCGCCAACGCGTTCGCGATAAGCATCGACCACCTGGGCGCGCTCGGCCTCACGGACCTTCTGCACGATCACCTGTTTGGCGGTCTGCGCAGCGATACGGCCGAACTCGATGGACTCGACCATCTCTTCGACTACGTCGCCGACCTTTGCATCGGGCTTCTGCTCACGCGCCTGTTCGACCGTCAGTTCAGCAGCCGGATTCTCCAGGTCATCCTCATCGACAACGGCCCAGACACGGAAGGTTTCGTAGTTGCCGGACTGGCGATTGATCGCCACACGCAACTCGACTTCGTCGTCAAAACGTTTTTTGGTTGCCGTCGCCAGAGCCAGCTCGAGCGCTTCGAAAATCACGCCGGCCGGTACGCCCTTCTCGTTCGATACCGACTCAACAACCAGCAGTACTTCTTTACTCATCGTACGCCTCGCCTTTCGCAATCCATTGGATCCGCGGGATCCGCGTCTTTTAGTCAAACGTGGGAACTATATTGGCCTTGTCGACCAGCTCGATCGGCAGCAGGTATTCATGGTCATCCACTTGAACCACCACATCCTGCTCCTCGACTCCACGAAGAAGACCCTGAAAATTACGGCGCCCTTCAAAAGGAGAGCGCAATTTGATCTTTACCTGCTCACCGGCATGGGCAGAGAACTGCTCCAGCGTGAACAGCGGACGGTCCATGCCAGGCGAGGAAACCTCGAGCGAATACTCCGTCGTGATCGGGTCTTCGACATCAAGGACACCGCTCACCTGGCGACTCACAGCCTCGCAGTCCTCGACCAGAATGCCATTGGCATGGTCGATGTAGACACGCAGGATCGAATGCTTTCCCTGGGACAGAAACTCGATGCCCCAGCACTCGTAACCCAGCGACTCCACGACAGGAGCCAGCAAGGCCTGCAACTGTTCTAGCTTGCTCGACACCTGAAGCCCCCTTAATTGCGTAGAAATAAAAAATGGGCGAAACGCCCATCCATCGAGTTACTCGGCAAGGCCGGTAACGGAGTGTCTGGCAGCCAACAAAAAGCCCCTAACGAGGGGCTTATACACGACTACCCAACTGATCTCGGCGAAAGCGTCCCATCAGGTCGCCTTCTGCGTATACGCCCAAACCAGTGCAAAAGCTGGGCGAGGAGTATACGGACTCGCCATGGCAGGGTCAACCAACCCCAAAACAAGAAAGCCCGCATCAGCGGGCTTCTTGTATTTGGTACCGAGGAGGGGACTCGAACCCCTACAGCCTATGGCCACTACCACCTCAAGGTAGCGTGTCTACCAATTCCACCACCTCGGCAAAACGCTTACTTCTGCTCCGGAGCTGCAGGCACATCGGATGCACCGTTCGCTTCAGGCTTCTGCTGCTCAAGAACCGGAACATCGTCCGCTTCAGGCTTATTCTGAGGCACTTCCAGAACCGTAGGATCTGGCAAACCAGCGGACGCTATGTTATCAGCTTTCTCTTTAGCAAAGAAAGCTAAACCTAAGCTGGTAATGAAAAAAATTGCTGCGAGCACTGCAGTAAAACGGCTCAGGAAAGTAGCGGAACCCTGGCTACCGAAGACGGTACCCGAAGCGCCCGCGCCAAACGAAGCCCCCGCATCAGCACCCTTACCCTGCTGAAGGAGAACCAGAGCCACAACGCTGATCGCGCCAAGCAGATGAACGATTACAACCACTGTCTCCAGCATCTTCTCAGCTTCCCGCGGCGCGACAGATCGCACCAAATTCGTCTGCATTCAAAGAGGCTCCACCAACAAGCCCCCCATCTATATCCGGCATGCCGAACAACTCGGCAGCATTGGCGGCCTTGACGCTGCCACCGTACAGAATCCGTATACCTTGAGCGATTTCAGCGCTCTCGCCCGCCAATCGCGAACGGATGGCCGCGTGGACATCCTGCGCCTGCTGCGGAGAAGCCGTCAGCCCGGTACCTATTGCCCATACCGGCTCATAGGCGATTACCGCACGGGCAAAAGCCTCGATACCAACCTGCGCGATCATCGACCCCAACTGCTCATCAATCACCGACAAGGTCTTGCCAGCCTCACGCTGCGCAAGGCTTTCGCCAACGCAAAGCACCGGCACCAGCCCCGCGTCCAGAGCGGCAGAAAATTTCTGCGCCAGGATCTCGTCGGACTCGCCAATGATCGAGCGACGCTCAGAGTGCCCGATCAACACCAGAGAGCAACCGACATCACTCAGTTGTGTCGAAGCCACTTCGCCAGTCAACGCGCCCTGGGCTGATTGAATGGCACAATCCTGTGCGCCTACCACGAAACGCTTACCCAGGTTGGCGACCACATATTCAGTGAAGAGAAACGACGGTATCACTGCCGCTTCGACCGATTCAGGCAACTCAAGACCGGCCAGGCCTGCCACGAGTTCTGCGACGCTGGCGCGGGTACCGTGCATCTTCCAGTTACCAGCTACCAAAGGGCGACGCATGCCGTACCTCGTCGTTCAAAGTGGGCGCAAATATTACCCAAGCCCCCAAGGACTGGCAAGCCAGTCAAGCGCAGACCTCCTCAACCACCTTGGCAAGCTCCTGCGCATAAGCGCGGACCTTGGTGTCATCATCCCCCTCGACCATGACCCGGACCAATGGCTCGGTACCGGACTTGCGCAGCAGAACACGGCCACGTCCAGCCATGGCCAGCTCGACGCGAGCGCATGCCTCCTTGACCGCCGGATGCTCAATCGGGTCGACAGCACCGCTCTGGAAACGTACGTTGATCAGCACCTGCGGACACTTATTCATGCCCTGGCGGCTTTCAGCCAGCGTCTTGCCATCGCGCTGCAGCGCCAGCAATACCTGCAGGGCAGCGATGATCGCATCACCCGTCGTGGTATGACGACAGCACACGACATGGCCGGAGTTTTCACCCCCCAACTGCCAGCCGCGCTCCTGCAGCTCGGACATGACGTAACGATCACCAACCTTGGCACGCGCGAACGGCACCCCCAACTCGGCAAGCCCCAGCTCGAGGCCGAGGTTGCTCATCAGGGTGCCTACCACTCCGCCTTGCAACTCACCACGCGCCCGCAAGTCACGAGCAATGATATAGAGCAGTTCGTCGCCATCGACGATGCCGCCCGTATGGTCGATCATCAACACGCGATCGCCATCACCGTCGAAAGCGATACCCAGATCCGCCTGCTGGGAAAGGACCTCGTTACGCAGCAGATCCAGATGAGTCGAGCCGCAACCGTCATTGATGTTCAGCCCGTTGGGCTGTACGGCGACGGCCGAAACCGTCGCACCCAACTCTCGGAATACACTTGGCGCCACTTTGTACGTAGCGCCATGGGCACAGTCGACGACCAACTTCAGGCCAGCAAAGCTGGTGTTGGTCGGCACGCTGCTCTTGCAGAACTCGATGTAACGGCCAGCGGCATCATTGATCCGCGAAACCTTGCCCAACTGGGCGGACTCGACGAAAGTCATCGGCTGGTCGAGCAGTTCTTCGATCATCAGCTCGACTTCATCAGGCAGCTTGATGCCCTTGCCGGAAAAGAACTTGATGCCGTTGTCGTAGTGTGGATTGTGCGAAGCACTGATGACGATTCCCGCTTCCGCCTGGAAAGTACGCGTCAAATAGGCAATCGCCGGCGTCGGCATGGGCCCAAGCAGCATGACATCCGCGCCCGCCGAGGCCAGACCAGCCTCCAGGGCGGACTCGAACATATAACCGGAGATCCGTGTGTCCTTGCCAACGAGAATGCGGCAACGGCCCTGCTTGCGAAATGCCATGCCAGCAGCCCAGCCCAGGCGCAGCATGAAGTCAGGGGTGATGGGGAACTGCCCTACGTAACCACGGATTCCGTCCGTGCCGAAATACTTCCTGCCCATAAGCGCCTCTTATTCGATACTGCACACGGCATGGGCCATGCGCACTGCGTCCATCGTTTCCGCCACATCATGCACCCGCAGGATGCAGGCGCCCTTTTCCACGGCCAAAGCCGCCAGCGCCAATCCCCCTGCAAGCCGCTCATTGACTGCCCGCCCCAGAACGTTACCAATCATGCTCTTGCGCGAAACCCCGACGAGCAAGGGTCTTTCCAGCACATGCAAGGAGCCCATATGTCTGAACAGGCGCAGATTGTGCTCCAGGCTCTTGGCAAAGCCGAAGCCCGGGTCGAGCAGGATATTATCCACTGGAATACCTGCCTGCCGGCAAGCAACCATCCGCGCCTGTAGAAAATCACGCACTTCAGTCACAACATCCCGATAATACGGCGCACTCTGCATCGTCGACGGCTCGCCCTGCATGTGCATCAGGCACACCGCCAGGCCTGTACTGGCAGCCGCCTCGACAGCGCCCTCACGGCGTAGCGAACGAACGTCGTTGATGAGCCCAGCCCCCAGGCGCGCGCCCTCGAGCATGACTGCGGGCGTGGATGTATCAAGAGAAATGACCACGTCCAGCTCCGCAGACAGGGCCTCGACCATCGGCGCGACGCGATCGAGTTCTTCCTGCTCACCGACCACTGCCGCACCGGGCCTGGTCGACTCGCCGCCGATGTCGATCAGCGTAGCGCCAGCGGCCACCATTTCAGCAGCGTGCCGCAATGCCGCATCACGCTGAGCGAAACGCCCGCCATCGGAGAAGGAATCCGGGGTGACATTGAGAATACCCATGACATGTGGGCGTGACAAATCAAGAACCCGGCTGCCGCAAGGCAGTCGGGTCTGAAAGGAAGAAGCGCTCATCTGTTGATCTTAATGCTCGCCGGCGGGTCCACCGATAGGGGTTTCCGGACGCGGCGGAGTGTCCTTGGCCAGCGTGGTGCCAGAAGAACCACCACCATCCCAGTCGCGCGGCTCACGCGGGGTACGCCCAGCCATGATGTCGTCGATCTGCTCGGTATCGATGGTTTCGTACTTCATCAGCGCATCGGCCATGGCATCGAGCTTGTCGCGGTTCTCTTCGAGCAGGCGAGCCGCTGTCGCATAGCAACCATCGATGATGCTGCGAACCTCCAGGTCGATTTCCTTGGCCGTTTCGCCAGAAACATTCGCCTGCTGACCGCCACCGCCACGCCCGAGGAAAACATCACCCTCTTCTTCGGCATAGAGCAACGGCCCCAATTTCTCGGAAAGCCCCCACTTGGTCACCATGTTCCGCGCCAGACGCGTGGCACGCATGATGTCGTTCGACGCACCAGTGGTAACGCCATCGAAGCCAAGCGTCATCTCTTCCGCGATACGGCCGCCGAACAAGGAGCAGATCTGGCTGATCAGGGCACGCTTGGACAGGCTGTAGCGATCTTCCTCCGGCAGGAACATGGTCACGCCCAAGGCCCGGCCACGCGGGATGATCGACACCTTGTAGACCGGGTCGTGCTCCGGCACCAGGCGCCCAACAATCGCGTGGCCAGCCTCGTGATAAGCAGTGTTGAGCTTTTCCTTTTCCGACATGACCATGGATTTGCGCTCGGCGCCCATCATGATCTTGTCCTTAGCCAGCTCGAACTCTTTCATTTCGACGACGCGCTTATTGGCACGCGCAGCAAACAGAGCCGCCTCGTTGACCAGGTTGGCCAGGTCAGCACCAGAGAACCCCGGCGTGCCGCGGGCGATTACCGCAGGCTCGACATTGTCACCGATTGGCGCCTTGCGCATATGGACCTTGAGGATCTGCTCACGCCCACGAATGTCTGGCAGACCGACAACGACCTGCCGGTCAAAACGGCCGGGGCGCAACAGCGCCGGGTCGAGCACATCCGGACGGTTGGTGGCCGCGATGACGATGATTCCATCGTTCATCTCGAAACCATCCATTTCAACCAGCAACTGGTTCAGGGTCTGCTCGCGCTCATCGTGGCCACCGCCCATGCCGGCACCACGATGGCGACCGACCGCATCGATCTCGTCGATGAAGATGATGCATGGCGCATGCTTCTTCGCCTGCTCGAACATATCGCGCACACGACTGGCGCCCACACCGACGAACATTTCGACGAAATCGGAACCGGAGATGGTGAAGAATGGCACCTTGGCTTCGCCAGCAATGGCCTTGGCCAGCAGCGTCTTACCGGTACCAGGCGGGCCAACCATCAGCACGCCACGTGGAATACGGCCCCCCAGACGCTGGAACTTGCCCGGGTCCCGCAGGAACTCGACCAGCTCGCCGACTTCTTCTTTCGCTTCGTCACAGCCGGCGACATCGGCCAGCGTGGTCTTGACCTGGTCTTCGGAGAGCAGGCGCGCCTTGCTCTTGCCGAAACTCATCGGGCCGCCCTTGCCACCGGCACCGCCCTGCATCTGGCGCATGAAGAACATGAAGACCGCGATGATCACCAGAATCGGGAAGCTGGCGATCAGCAGTTGCGTCCAAATGCTCTGGCGCTCGGGCTGCTTGCCGATGATCTCGACCTTATTGTCGATCAGGTCCTTGATCAGGCCACGATCCTCGATGTCCGGGCGTACGGTCTCGAAACTCGAGCCGTCGACATTCTTGCCACTGATGATGTAACTATCGACAGTGACCTGCTTGACCTTGCCTTCCTGCACCTGCTGGACGAACTCGGAGTAGTTGAGTTTCCCGGCTTCGCTGGGGCTAGAGAAGTTGTTCATCACGGTAACCAGTACGGCCGCGATGATCAGCCACAGGATGAGATTCTTTGCCATGTCGTTCAATTAGCTACCCTCTGAGTGAGTCTCGCCGGAGACACGACTCGCATGACGGCGGTGGAAAACCCGCCTAACTTACTACACTACCCCCGCAACTGCAGGCGTCGTCTGTAACCCTTTATGAGGCCTGCCCAGCCACTCCGCGCGAATCCGCCGGAAACATCAGTCTAGGCCACCTCGAGAATCTCTGGCGAACGGATGCTGCCCCCATGGCGCAAAACGCTGCTCCCCTGCATTCGCCCAAACACATAAGCCAAGGCTACCAACCTGATATTGGGGCCATATGGAAAATCACAAGGCCTGTCGGACAATCGCTGGCTCCATGCAAGGCTCGCTCATTCGACTTGTGCGGGCGGACCACCGGCACATCTATTAACTGAGCGTTTCTGAACGCGCTCGGGTAAACTACGCCACTTTTTTACCCCCCGCACGCAACCGTAGCGAGTCGTAGCATGCCAGAGCGCTCAGTTCCATGCGCTTCGATTCGCTCAATGCGCGCCATGCAGGAAAATGATCATGCCGCTCAACAACGAACAGAAGAAACACTTCAAGTCCATCGGCCATCACCTCAAGCCCGTACTGATGGTGGCCGAGAATGGCCTGAGCGAAGGCGTGGTTGCCGAACTGGAACGCGCGCTGAACGATCACGAACTGATCAAGATTCAGTTTCGCATCACCGAGCGGGAAGATCGTCAGGCCTTGATCGAAGAACTGGCCAAAGTCGGCCGCTGCGAGCTGGTACAGGTCATCGGCAAGATGGCGCTGGTCTATCGCAAGAATCCAAAGCCCAACAAGAACCTGTCGAACATTCACCGCTATCAGGCCTGAGCATTGTCGACCGCCACTTTGTACGGTGCCGGCTGGATCACCAGTAGCGCACCGACAAAGGACAACAGCAGGTACAGGAACAGCCGCCACCAGCCCGCTTCGGGCACGAAGCGCGAAACCGCTGCATAGACCAGGCAAAGCACCAGCACCGCCATCAGCAGATGCCAGCGAGCGTCGCCACGCCAATCCCGGGATCCACTTAGCCGCAGCAAGATTGCCTGCACCACGACACCGAGCCCCGCGAACGCCACCATCAGCGGACTGATCTCGGCCCGGAAGTCCTCGACCAGCAGTTGCGCCAACCCCGTCTTGCCCAGCACGGGAAAAATCACGAAGTGCACCAGCCACAGGCCGCCGACCCAGAATGTCTGGATCAACAGCCAGGCACTGGAGACCAGGTAGCCCCCGCGCGAGTCAGATGTGGCGGACTTCAACGATCTCGTACTCGACCAGGCCGCTCGGCGTCTTCACCGTAACGACATCGCCCTCGGCCTTGCCAACCAGCGCGCGCGCGATAGGCGAAGCGACGGAAATCTTGCCAAGCTTGATGTCCGCCTCGTCCTCACCCACGATCTGATAGGTAACCGACTCATCGGTTTCGACGTTTGCGATCTCGACGGTAGTGCCGAAGATCACCTTGCCGGTGTGAGCGATGGTCGTGACATCAATCACCACGGAGTTCTGCAGGCGGCCTTCGATATCACGGATACGCGCCTCGACCATGCCCTGCTGCTCGCGAGCCGCATGGTATTCGGCGTTTTCCTTGAGATCACCCAGCTCACGCGCGGTGCCGATATCCTGGCTGAGTTTGGGGCGCACGACCTTAGTCAGGTGTGCATGCTCCTCTTCCAGGGCACGAGCGCCCTGGACGGTCATGGGGTACTTGGTCATGCCTTGATTCCTGCATGCAAATCCTGCAGCCGGCGTACGGTCTTCTCGGGACCGAACTTGAGCGCCTCGCAAATCGCCTGCCCCGCCGCGATGGTGGTGGTGCAGTAGATCTTGTGCTGCAGAGCGTTACGACGGATAGAGTACGAGTCAGCGATCGACTGGCGCCCTTCGGTGGTGTTGATGATCAATGTGACCTCATCGTTCTTGATCATATCAACCACATGCGGGCGACCTTCAGTGACCTTGTTCACACGGCGCACCGGCAGGCCGGCAGCCTCGATCACTTTGGCAGTGCCCGAAGTCGCGACGATATCGAAGCCCAACTGCACCAGATCGCGTGCGACCTGGACGACGAACGGTTTGTCATCCTCGCGCACACTGATGAAGGCACAGCCAGTGTTCGGCAGAATCTCGCTGGCCCCCAACTGAGCCTTGCCAAAGGCTTCGCCGAAGCTGTCGCCGACCCCCATGACTTCGCCGGTGGACTTCATCTCAGGGCCGAGGATCGGGTCCACGCCCGGGAACTTGGCGAACGGGAACACGGCCTCCTTGACACTGAAGAACGGCGGGATGATTTCCTCGGTGAAACCGATCTCGGCCAGCGTCTTGCCAGCCATGACGCGTGCCGCGACCTTGGCCAGCGACTCGCCGATGCACTTGGACACGAATGGCACGGTACGCGAAGCACGCGGGTTGACCTCGATGACGAAGATGTCTTCGCCCTGCACGGCCATCTGCACGTTCATCAGGCCAACCACGCCGAGCTCCAAGGCCATTTTCTTGACCTGCTCGCGAATCTCGTCCTGGATGTGCTTGGGCAGCGAGTACGGCGGCAGCGAGCACGCCGAGTCGCCGGAATGCACGCCAGCCTGCTCGATATGCTGCATGATCGCGCCGATCACCACGGTTTCACCGTCGCAGACGGCGTCGATGTCGACTTCGATGGCGCAATTGAGGAAGTGGTCGAGCAACACCGGGCTGTCGTTGGACACCTGCACGGCTTCACGCATGTAGCGCTTGAGCTCGTCTTCCTGATAAACGATTTCCATCGCCCGGCCACCCAGGACGTAGGACGGACGCACCACCAGCGGGTAGCCGATGGTTTTCGACGCAGCCAGGGCCTCGTCTTCGCTGCGCGCGGTGGCGTTGGCCGGCTGGCGCAGGCTCAGGCGCTGGACCATCTGCTGGAAGCGCTCGCGGTCTTCGGCACGGTCGATGGCGTCGGGGCTGGTGCCGATGATCGGCACGCCAGCCTCTTCCAGGGCCCGGCACAGTTTCAACGGGGTCTGGCCACCGTACTGGACGATCACGCCTTTCGGCTGCTCGACGCGGACGATCTCCAGCACGTCCTCCAGGGTCACCGGCTCGAAGTACAGACGGTCGGAGGTGTCGTAGTCGGTGGAGACGGTTTCCGGGTTGCAGTTGACCATGATGGTCTCGTAGCCGTCTTCGCGCATGGCCAGCGCGGCGTGCACGCAGCAGTAGTCGAACTCGATGCCCTGGCCGATACGGTTGGGACCACCACCGAGGATCATGATCTTGTCGCGAGTCGACGGATTGGCTTCGCACTCTTCCTCATAGGTCGAGTACATGTAGGCGGTATCGGTGGCGAACTCGGCAGCGCAGGTATCGACGCGCTTGTACACCGGCAGCACTTTCAGCTTGTGGCGGTGGCTGCGCAGGTTCTTCTCGGTGACGCCGAGCAGCTTGGCCAGACGCGCGTCGGAGAAGCCCTTGCGCTTGAGCTTGAACATGGCATCGCGATCGATCGACGACAGGCCCAGGGTCTTGACCCGCTCCTCATCCTTGACCAGGTCTTCGATCTGCACCAGGAACCACTCGTCGATGCGGGTCAGTTCGAACACTTCGGCGATGGTCTTGCCAGCCCGGAAAGCGTCCGCCACGTACCAGATGCGCTCGGCGCTAGGCACGGTCAGTTCGCGGCGCAGGGTGCTCTCAGCTTCCGGATCGTTGAGATCGAGCTTCGGATCGAAGCCGGAAACGCCGACCTCCAGGCCACGCAGGGCTTTCTGCACCGACTCCTGGAAGGTACGGCCAATGGCCATGACCTCGCCGACAGACTTCATCTGGGTGGTCAGGCGGGCGTCGGCCTTGGGGAATTTCTCGAAGGCGAAACGCGGAATCTTGGTCACGACATAGTCGATGGCCGGCTCGAAAGACGCCGGGGTACGACCGCCGGTGATGTCGTTCTGCAGCTCGTCGAGGGTGTAGCCGACCGCCAGCTTGGCGGCGATCTTGGCGATCGGGAAACCAGTGGCCTTGGAGGCCAGGGCCGAGGAACGCGACACGCGCGGGTTCATCTCGATCACGACCATGCGCCCAGTGTTCGGGCAGATGCCGAACTGTACGTTGGAGCCACCGGTTTCCACGCCGATCTCACGCAGCACCGCCAGGGAGGCGTTACGCAGGATCTGGTATTCCTTGTCGGTCAGGGTTTGCGCCGGCGCAACGGTGATCGAGTCACCGGTATGCACGCCCATCGGGTCGAAGTTTTCGATGGCGCAGACGATGATGCAGTTGTCCTTCTTGTCGCGGACCACCTCCATCTCGTATTCCTTCCAGCCGATCAGCGATTCGTCGATCAGCAATTCGCTGGTCGGCGACAGATCGAGGCCGCGGGCGCAGATTTCCTCGAACTCTTCGCGGTTGTAGGCAATGCCGCCGCCGGTGCCGCCCATGGTGAAGGACGGGCGGATGATGCAGGGGAAGCCGACCTTCTCCAGCACGCCGTAGGCCTCTTCCATGCTGTGGGCGATACCCGATACCGGGCAGGCCAGGCCGATGTCTTTCATGGCCTTGTCGAAACGCGAGCGATCCTCGGCCTTGTCGATGGTATCGGCGTTGGCGCCGATCATTTCGACGCCGAACTTCTCCAATACGCCATGACGTTCAAGGTCCAGCGCGCAGTTCAGCGCGGTCTGGCCGCCCATGGTCGGCAGCAATGCGTCGGGACGTTCCTTCTCGATGATCTTGGCCACGGTGGCCCACTTGATCGGCTCGATGTAGGTGGCGTCGGCCATGGCCGGGTCGGTCATGATGGTGGCCGGGTTGGAGTTCACCAGGATGACGCGGAAACCTTCTTCCTTCAGCGCCTTGCACGCCTGGGCGCCGGAGTAGTCGAACTCACAGGCCTGGCCGATGACGATGGGGCCCGCGCCGAGGATCAGGATGGTTTTGATATCTGTACGTTTTGGCATAGGTCTTACTCGAATCCTTGGGTCAGTCGGCGATGGTTAGCGGCGCTTGGCCATGGTTTCGATGAAGCGGTCGAACAGCGGAGCGACATCGTGCGGGCCTGGGCTCGCCTCAGGGTGGCCCTGGAAGCTGAAGGCATCCTTGTCGGTACGCTCGATGCCCTGCAGGGTTCCGTCGAACAGCGACTTGTGGGTCGCACGCAGGTTGGCCGGCAGGCTCGGCTCGTCCACGGCGAAACCGTGGTTCTGGCTGGTGATCATCACCACGCCGCTGTCCAGGTCCTGAACCGGGTGGTTGGCGCCGTGGTGGCCGGTGCCCATCTTCACCGTCCTGGCACCGGAAGCCAGCGCCAGCAGTTGGTGCCCCAGGCAGATGCCGAAAACCGGGATATCGGTCTTGAGGATCTGCTGGATCGCCTCGATCGCGTAGTCGCAAGGCTCTGGATCGCCAGGACCGTTGGACAGGAACACGCCATCGGGATTCAGCGCCAGCACTTCGCTGGCCGGGGTCTGCGCCGGCACCACGGTCAGGCGGCAACCACGGGCGACCAGCATGCGCAGGATGTTCAACTTGACGCCGTAATCATAGGCAACGACGTGGTACTTGAGATCGGCCGCGGCGATTTCAGGATGGCTGTCGCTTTTCAGGTCCCAGACACTGGAGCGCCACTCGTAGCGCTCGGTCGCGGACACTTCCTTGGCCAGGTCCATGCCCTTGAGACCCGGGAAGCTACGCGCCAACTCCAGGGCTTTTTCTTCAGTGGCGTCGTCGCCGACCAGGATGCAGCCGTTCTGCGAACCTTTCTCGCGTAGCACGCGGGTCAGGCGGCGGGTATCGATACCGGCGATCGCTACGGTGCCATTGGCCTTGAGGTACTCCGGCAGCGACTGCTTGTCCCGCCAGCTCGAAGACAACAACGGCAGGTCGCGGATAATCAGGCCGGCGGCCCAGACGCGGTTCGACTCGGCATCTTCGGGCGTGGTGCCGGTGTTGCCGATGTGCGGGTAGGTCAGGGTGACGATCTGCTGGGCATAGGAAGGATCGGTAAGGATTTCCTGATAGCCGGTCATCGCCGTATTGAAGACGACTTCACCAATGGTATGGCCGTCGGCCCCGATGGCATCGCCGCGGAAAATACTGCCGTCAGCGAGGGCGAGAATGGCTGGCTTAGTCAAGAAGACCTCCCTTAGATCTTTAGAACCTGGGCAAACGGCGGTTGTAAAAAAGCGGGATGACGTATTGACCGTCACCCCGCTTTTTTTGAATTCGCTTCATTTTGCTCAAAATTTGATAGACACACTAGGGCGCGGATCATACTGGAAACGTCTGTTTCGCGCCACTCTTTAGCCAAGCCGAACCGACCGAGGGCACAATCCCTTCGTCACAGCTTCAACGCCCCAGGCGACCTCGGCCAGAAATAGCCAGAGCAGTGAAATCACTTCAGTCCCAGCACATCCTGCATGTCATACAGGCCTGCCGGCAGCTCTTGCAGCCACAGCGCCGCACGTACCGCGCCATTGGCGAAGGTCATGCGACTGGAAGCCTTGTGGGTGATTTCCACGCGCTCGCCTTCGGCGGCGAATAGCACGGTGTGATCGCCCACCACGTCGCCGGCACGCACGGTGGCGAAGCCGATGGTCTCGCGCTCGCGGGCACCGGTCTGGCCTTCGCGGCCGTAGACCGCGACCTTGCTCAGGTCACGCCCCAGCGCATCGGCGATCACTTCGCCCATGCGCAGCGCAGTACCGGAGGGCGCATCGACCTTGTGCCGGTGATGCGCCTCGATGATCTCGATGTCCACCTCGTCGGCCAGGACCCGCGCAGCGGTATCCAGCAGCTTCAGGCACAGGTTGACGCCCACGCTGAAGTTGGCCGCGAAGACAATGGGAATGTCCTTGGCCGCCTCGACCAGCCTGTCTTTTTCCTCGGCGGAAAAACCGGTGGTGCCGATGACCATCGACTTGCCCGCCTTGCGGCAGATTTCCAGATTCTTCAGCGCGACCGAAGGATGGGTGAAGTCGATCAGTACATCGAACTCATCCAGCACCTTGGTCAAATCGTCGGACAGCGGAATGCCGATGCGGCCGAGCCCGACCAGCTCCCCCACATCGGCTCCGATCAGGCTGCTGCCGGCCCGGCCAATGGCAGCGGTCAGGCCCGCGCCCTGAGCCTGGCTGACCGACAGGATCAGGTTCTTGCCCATGCGCCCGGCGGCGCCCATCACTGCAATACGTCGCATCTGGATAGCTCCAAGCCGCAAGCTGCGAGCGGCAAGCCAGGCGCGGTGCGCCCGGGTCTTGCAACTCGCCGCTGATTTATAGATCGCCGAAGAAGCGCTTCACACCCTCGAACCAGCCATTGGCCTTGGGCGAATTGGAACTGTTGCCTTCCAGGGAGCGGCGGAACTCTTCGAGCAGTTCACGCTGACGCTTGTCCAGGTTGACCGGCGTTTCCACCGCCACCTTGCACATCAGGTCGCCCGCACCGCCGCCACGCACCGGCGCCACGCCCTTGCCGCGCAAGCGGAACAGCTTGCCGGTCTGCGTACCTTCCGGAATCTTCAGCTTGACCCTGCCATCCAGGGTCGGCACTTCCAACTCGCCACCCAGGGCCGCGTCGACGAAACTGATCGGCACCTCGCAGTACAAGTGCTTGCCATCACGCTGGAAGATCGCGTGCTCACGCACGTTCACCACCACATACAGGTCGCCGGCCGGACCGCCCATGCTGCCCGCTTCGCCCTCGCCCGACAGGCGAATGCGATCACCGGTATCGACACCTGCCGGCACCTTGACCGACAGCGTCTTGCTTTCTTCCACACGCCCCTGGCCATGGCAGCTGCCACAGGGGTCGGTAATCATCTTGCCGCTGCCATGGCAACGCGGACAGGTCTGTTGCACCGAGAAGAAGCCCTGCTGCATGCGCACCTGACCGATGCCGCCACAGGTGGTACAGGTCACCGGGCTGGTGCCCTTCTTGGCACCGGAGCCATCGCAGGTCTTGCAGTTGACCAGCGTAGGCACGCGGATGGTCACGGTGGTGCCGCGCACGGCTTCTTCCAGGTCCAGCTCCAGGGTGTAACGCAGATCGCTGCCACGCTGGGCGCCGCCACGCTGGCCACCACGCTGCCCACCGAAGAAGTCACTGAACACATCGCCGAAGATATCGGAGAAGTTCGCACCGCCACCGCCAAAGCCGCCACCGCCGCCCATCTGCGGATCGACGCCGGCATGGCCGTACTGATCGTAGGCGCCGCGCTTGCTCGCATCGGAAAGCACTTCGTAGGCCTCGTTGGCCTCCTTGAAGGCCTCTTCGGCGGCCTTGTCGCCAGGGTTGCGATCCGGGTGGTGCTTCATCGCCAGACGACGATAAGCCTTCTTCAGCTCCGCCTCGCTGGCCCCACGCTCGACCCCGAGCACTTCGTAATAGTCACGTTTAGACATGGGATTCCCACACTCTCAAATTTCCTACCGTCCAGACACGCCAACGCGGGAGCTAGCTCCCGCGCGGCGGATTGCCCGGCCGCGCAGGAGCACGACCGGGCAGAACACAAGCAAGCCGAGACTTACTTGTTGTCCTTGACTTCCTCGAACTCGGCGTCGACCACGTCGTCCGCCGCGCCCTTGGCATCACCGGCATCCGCCGCATCGGCAGCGCCTGGCTGCGGTTGCTCGGCGTACATTTTCTGCGCCAGCGGGGTGGTCGCTTCGGAGAGGGCATTCATCTTCGCTTCGATGGCAGCCTTGTCGTCGCCCTTGACGGCAACTTCCAGCTCAGCCAACGCGGTTTCGATGGCCGCTTTCTCTTCCGCAGTGGCCTTGTCACCGGCTTCAGTGAGCATCTTGCGCGTGGCATGGACCAGTTGATCGCCCTGGTTGCGCGCAGTCGCCAGCTCTTCGAACTTGCGGTCTTCCTCGGCATTGGCCTCGGCGTCACGCACCATCCGCTCGATCTCATCGTCGGACAGGCCGGAGTTGGCCTTGATCACGATCGACTGGGTCTTGCCGGTCGCCTTGTCTTTGGCGCTGACGTGCAGGATGCCGTTGGCGTCGATGTCGAAGGTCACTTCGATCTGCGGCACGCCACGCGGAGCCGGCGGGATCTCGGCCAGGTCGAACTTGCCCAGCGACTTGTTCTGCGCGGCCTGCTTGCGCTCGCCTTGCAGTACGTGAATGGTCACGGCGCCCTGGTTGTCGTCGGCCGTCGAGAACACCTGCGACTTCTTGGTCGGGATGGTGGTGTTCTTCTCGATCAACGCGGTCATCACGCCGCCCATGGTTTCGATACCCAGGGTAAGCGGGGAAACGTCGAGCAGCAGCACGTCCTTGACGTCGCCGGCCAGGACCGCGCCCTGGATAGCTGCGCCCATGGCCACGGCCTCGTCCGGGTTGACGTCCTTGCGGGCTTCCTTGCCAAAGAACTCGGTAACCAGCTTCTGCACCAGCGGCATGCGGGTCTGACCACCGACCAGGATCACGTCGTTGATCGAACCCACGTCGATGCCGGCGTCTTTCAGCGCGATGCGGCAAGGCTCGATGGTGCGCTGCACCAGGTCTTCGACCAGCGACTCCAGCTTGGCGCGGGAAATCTTCACGTTCAGGTGCTTCGGACCGGTTGCGTCAGCCGTGATGTACGGCAGGTTGACATCGGTCTGCTGGCTCGAGGACAGCTCGATCTTGGCCTTCTCGGCAGCTTCCTTCAGGCGCTGCATGGCCAGCGGGTCGCCCTTGAGGTTCATGCCGCTTTCTTTCTTGAATTCGTCGACGAGGTAGTCGATCAGGCGAATGTCGAAGTCCTCGCCGCCGAGGAAGGTGTCACCGTTGGTGGCCAGCACTTCGAACTGGTGCTCGCCATCGACTTCGGCGATCTCGATAACCGACACGTCGAAGGTGCCGCCGCCCAGGTCATAGACGATCACGGTGTGGTCGCCCTTGGCCTTGTCCATGCCATAGGCCAGCGCTGCCGCGGTTGGCTCGTTGATGATGCGCTTGACGTCCAGGCCGGCGATGCGGCCGGCGTCTTTGGTAGCCTGACGCTGGCTGTCGTTGAAGTAGGCCGGCACGGTGATCACCGCCTCGGTCACGGACTCACCGAGGTAGTCTTCGGCGGTCTTCTTCATCTTCTTGAGGATTTCAGCCGAGATTTGCGGCGGCGCCATCTTCTGGCCGTTGACTTCGACCCACGCATCGCCGTTGTCGGCCTTGGCGATCTTGTACGGGACCATCTGGATGTCTTTCTGCACGACGTCTTCGTCGAAACGGCGACCGATCAGGCGCTTCACCGCGTACAGGGTGTTGTGCGGGTTGGTCACGGCCTGGCGCTTGGCGGACTGGCCGACCAGGATTTCTCCATCGTTGGCGTAGGCGATGATCGACGGCGTGGTACGCGCGCCTTCAGCGTTTTCCAGAACCTTGACGTTACCGTTTTCCAGAATGGAGACGCAGGAGTTGGTGGTCCCCAGGTCGATACCGATGATTTTGCCCATTTCACTCTCTCCGAAACTTGGTTTTAACGCGGCCGCTCATGAGAGGCCGCGGTAGCTTGATTCGCTTGACTAAACAGATGGGGTTCGAACGGCCGTTTTCAAGCCTGCTCGTCGATGGACGGCGGCGCAGCGGCTGGCGCACGACTGACCACGACCATCGCCGGACGCATCAGACGGCCACTCAGCAGGTAACCCTTCTGGAATACCTTGAGCACACTGTTCGGCTCGACATGGATGCTCTCTTCCATGGCCATCGCCTGGTGATGCTCGGGATTGAACGGCGCGCCGTGCGGATCGATGACCTCGACCTGGTAACGCTTGAGGGTGTCCTGAAACAGCTTGAGAGTCAGTTCCATCCCCTCGCGCACAGCCCTGATCGACTCATCCTGCGGGCTGGACAGCTCCAGGCCGCGCTCCAGGCTGTCGATCACCGGCAGCAGGTCGCCGGCGAATTTCTCCAGGGCGAACTTATGCGCCTTTTCCACATCCTGCTCGGCGCGACGGCGCACGTTCTGCAGATCGGCGGCAACCCGCAATGACTGATCCTGGGCGGCGGCCAGTTGCTCTTCGAGCACTTGCACACGCGTCGCCAGGTCATCCGCCACAGGCGCTTCTGGCGCATGCTGGTCTTCGGTTGGCGTATCCAGGTTTTGTTCGTCAGCCATTGGGTCCTCCTGATTCGTTGCGGTGACGGGTCGTTTCCCGTGCTTGAGCGCCTATATGGGGCCGCGACGCACGGTTTCAAGGGTTATTGCCTGGACAAAACAAAACACTGTATAAATAAACAGACCACACACACGTCGCCGTGACCACACTCCGGGGAGCGCTCACCATGCTGGTGCACCTGTCCATCCATAACTACGCCATCGTCGAACACCTCGATCTCGAACTGGAGCGCGGCATGTCCGTGATCACCGGTGAAACCGGGGCGGGCAAGTCGATCATGCTCGATGCCCTCGGCCTGGCCCTGGGCGACCGCGCCGATAGCGGCGTGGTCAGGCCGGGCGCGGACAAGGCCGACATCCTCGCCAGCTTCGATGTACACGACATTCCCGAAGCGAGGGACTGGCTGGAGGAGCGCGACCTGGAGCACGACGGCCCATGCATCCTGCGCCGGGTGATCACCAGCGAAGGTCGCTCACGCGGTTATATAAATGGTACGCCCTGCCCACTCGGCGACCTGAAGACCCTGGGCAGCCTGCTGATAGACATCCACAGCCAGCATGAACACCAATCGCTGCTGAAACCCGACACCCATCGCCGCCTGCTCGACGAATACGCCGGCAGCCACGACCTTGCCCGCCAGGTCCAGCTGGCCGCCCAGCGCTGGCGGCAGACCAGCCAGGAACTGGAGCGCCTGAGCAACAGTGGCGACGAGCAGCGCGCACGCCACCAGTTGCTCAGCTATCAACTCGAAGAACTGGAGAACCTGTCGCTGGGCGACAACGAGCTGGAGCAGCTCGAACAAGAACACAAGACCCTGAGCAATTCGGAGCAACTGCTCGGCGCCTGCCGCCAGGTACTGGACATGTGCAGCGAAAGCGACGCCGGCAACGTCCTGTCGGCACTGACCGCCTGCCTCAACAGGCTGGCGAACTTCTCCAACCAGCCCGGCGCCCTCAGCGAAGCGAGCAACATGCTGGCCAGCGCACAGATCCAGGTCGAGGAGGCGGTCGGCGAGCTCAATCGCTTCGTCGACCATTTCGACTCCGACCCACAGCGCCAGCAAATGCTCGAGGAACGCCTGGATACCATCTACACCCTGGCACGCAAGCATCGCATCCAGCCCAATGAACTGGGCGAACTGCAACAGAGACTGCTCGACGAACTGGAGAGCCTCAACGCCGACGACCAGGCAGTAGAACGCCTGAGTGAAGAGCTCAGCGCCTACCAGCGCCACTACCAGGAAAAGGCTGCCGAGCTGAGTCAGATTCGCCTGCATGCCTGCGAAAGCCTGGCCGAACGTGTGCAGGCGGAAATGCAAGGCCTGGGCATGCCGGGTGGACGCTTCAGCATTACCTTGGCAGCCACCGCGTCCCGCGAGCCTCAGCCCAATGGCAACGAGAGCATCGAGTTCCTGGTCAGCGCCAACCCTGGCCAGCCATTGAAGTCCCTGGCCAAGGTCGCCTCCGGCGGCGAGCTGTCCCGCATCAGCCTGGCCATCCAGGTGATTACCGCCCAGACCTCGCGTGTACCCACACTGGTATTCGACGAAGTGGACGTCGGCATTGGCGGACCGACTGCGGAGGTGGTCGGGCAATTACTACGACGCCTCGGCGAGCGCGGCCAGGTACTGACCGTCACTCACCTGCCCCAGGTCGCCGCGCAAGGCCATCAACACCTGTTCGTACACAAGCAACGCGACCGCCAGGAGACCCGCACCGCAGTCGCCACCCTCGACGAATCGCAACGTATCGAGGAAATAGCGCGCATGCTGGGCGGCGTCGACCTGACCGAAGAATCGCTGCTACATGCCCGCAAGATGGTGACCAGCGTGCAAAGCTGAAACACATTGCCCGCAGAAATGAAAACGGCAACCCTCGGGTTGCCGTTTTCATCGAGACGCTCGACTGGTTACTTCTTCTTGCGCACGTAGAGCACAAGATTGTGATCGACCAACTCGAAGCCGTGACGCTTGACGATTTCTTTCTGCAGCTTTTCGATCTCGGTATCGACGAACTCGATGACCTCGCCGGTATCGACGCAGACCATGTGATCGTGGTGACCGCTATCGGCCAGCTCGAACACGGCATGACCGCCGTCGAAGTTGTGACGATCAACGAGGCCGGCTGCCTCGAATTGGGTCAGGACCCGGTAGACGGTCGCCAGACCGACATCCTCGCCCGCATCCATCAGCGCCTTGTAGACATCTTCAGCGCTCATGTGACGCTGCCCAGAGGATGCCGAGTCCAGCATCTGCAAAATCTTCACGCGCGGAAGAGTGACCTTCAAACCAACTTTGCGCAGTTCGCTATTTTCAACCATGGTCTGCTTTCTCTTGGTTGCTGCTTCGCAGCTTCCGTTAATCCGGGTATGATCGGGGTTTCTTTGCCCAGCCAAGATAGTGGAAGTCACCCACCGATGCAAAACGCCAAGCTCATGCTGTCCAGTCTCACCCTTGTGGGCCTGTTCGCACTCGCCGGTTGTTCATTCCCCGGGGTTTATAAAATCGACATTCAGCAGGGCAATGTCGTGACGCAGGATATGATAGACCAGTTGAAACCGGGAATGACCCGACGCCAAGTAAGGTTTATCATGGGGAACCCGCTGATTACCGACACGTTCCATGCCAAACGCTGGGATTATCTCTACAGCATCCAGCCTGGCGGCCGCCAACGCTACCAGGAACGCGTCAGCCTGACCTTCAACGACAGTGACCAGTTGGTTGCCCTCGGCGGCGACTTCATGCCGGGTGTCAGCCGCGATCAGGCGATCATGGGTGAAAACGGCACCAGCAGCGTCCAGCCCGAACAGCCGCAGAAACAGGACGACAACAAGGACGAACCGGCCAAGCCAGGTTCGCTGCTGGAACAGATCCAGCGTGATGTCGACTCGGCGGAGCCAGTACCGGTACCGGTACCCGAGCCGCTGGAGCAAAGCCCTCAGTAATAGGGGGCATTGCCTTGAAATAAAAAATCCGACGCTTCTGAGCATCGGATTCTTTATTTCAGGGCAGCAATTCTTCCGAATAGTCTTCAGCCACCTGCGGACTTCGCGGCAGCTTGCGCTGCGCGACGCTTGCGCACTTCCTTGGGATCGGCGACCAGAGGGCGATAGACCTCGACCCTGTCGCCATCCTGCACCAGCCTCGATTCAGCGTCATCGATGTGCTTGCCAAAAATGCCTAGCGGGCAATTCGCCAGGTCGAGCTCCGGAACCTGGCCAACCAATGGCGAGTTCATCACCACAGCGCGCATCGTCGTGCCTGGAGCAACCTCCAGATACAGAAGTATCTGTCGATCCGGCAAGGCACAAGCGACCTCGACCTTGATCGAGTCCTCAGCCATATAGCTGCTTCGCTCTCTGACAGAACGCATCGACCAGCGTATTGGCGGCCTGATTGAACAGCGGCCCCAGCGTTGCCTTGACCAGTGGACCGGCATAGTCGAAGGTCAGGTCAAGGCTGATCTTGCAGGCTTTCTCGCCCAATGGCTTGAAATCCCAGAGCCCGTTGAGATGGCTGAAAGGTCCTTCCTCCAACTGCATTTCGATGGCACGACCAGCGACCAAACGGTTGCAGGTCATGAACCGCTGGCTGATGCCGCCCTTGGCCACGGTCAGGCTCGCCCGCATCTGCACATCACTGACTTCCAGCACTTGCGAGTCGGAACACCATGGCAAGAACTGCGGGTAGCTCGCCACGTCATTGACCAGGTCATACAGCGCCTGCGCCGGATAGGGCAGTAATGCCGATCGTTGGATTCGGGTGCTCATCAGCCCTCGCTTAATAGAAACGTCACGTCAGCGGAATCGAGGCCGGTGCCGTGTAGCAAAGCCGGCATTGTGCGGAATTCCCCTTTTCCTCTCAAGCGCAGCAGTCGCCAGCGAGCTGACGAATCCCTATAATGCGCGGCCTATGGCCAAACAGAAGAAACATCCCTCCGGGACCATCGCGCTTAACAAGAAAGCGCTCCACGACTACTTCATCGAGCACAAGTTCGAGGCCGGCATCGCCCTGTCCGGCTGGGAAGTGAAAAGCCTGCGCGCCGGCAAAGCGCAACTGGTGGACAGCTACGTGCTGCTCAAGGACGACGAAGCCTGGCTGATGGGGTGCCACATCACGCCCCTGAAAACCGCCAGCACCCACGTCATCGCCGATCCGATCCGCACCAGAAAGCTGCTGTTGCACAAACGCGAGCTCGACAAACTGTTCGGCAGCGTCCAGCAAAAGGGCTACACCTGCGTAGCCTTGTCGCTCTACTGGAAGCAGCATCTGGTCAAGTGCGAGATCTCGCTCGCCAAAGGCAAGAAGGACTTCGACAAGCGTCACTCGGAGAAAGAGCGCGATGCCGACCGCGAAGTCCAGCGAGCCATGCGCACCAAAGGCAAGGACGACTGAATAGAGAGCATGAGCCTCTACCAGACTCCGTTCTGGCTCGAGGCTTATGGCTGCCTTGTTCGCCGTTGCGCACGCCGCTCCCGCTGTTCCCGTTGCGACACGTCCGCCAGTACCTCTCGAACGTAGTCGATGTGCTGGTTGGAAAGTACCCGCGCCTCTTCGGCACGCCCCGTCATGATCGCCTCATACAATGCACGATGCTGCTCGGTGAGCATGTCACGGGTCTCTCCGCGCAAGGCGTACATACCACCGATATTGGTCACGACATTGCGCTTGAGCAGATCGAAAAGGCCACGGATGGTGTGCAGCAGCACGGCATTGTGACTCGCTTCGGCAATCGCCAGGTGAAAGCGCGCGTCGGCCGCCCCCTCCTCAGCCCGACTCGCCGTCGAGCCAGGCGCATAGCACCGCTGCAACTCCTCATAGGCTTCGCGCAAGCGCTGCTGATCCGCATCCGTCGCACGCAACGCCGCATAGTAGGCGCACGAGCCTTCCAGGGTATGGCGGAACTCAAGGAGGTCGCGCTGCGCATCGGAGTTGCTTTCCAGCAGGTGCAGCAACGGATCGCTGAATGTCGCCCCCAGTTCGGACGCCACATAGTTGCCGCCTCCCTGGCGACTGATCAGCAACCCTTTGGCAGCCAGCTTCTGGATCGCCTCACGCAGCGACGGGCGTGAAACCCCGAACTGCTCCGCCAGCACACGCTCGGCAGGAAGTCGTTCGCCGGACTTCAGCGAACCCTCCAGGATCATCGACTCCAACTGGCTGACGATGTCGTCAGACAGACGGCGTTGTCGTACCTGGCCAAAACTCATAGCGCTTACCATCCTCAAGAAGACCGTTACTCGCAGGCTGTTTTAACGACGGCAGCCAGCGCAGGTCGTTTTTCAACAACCTGCCATTCAGATTGCGGCGCGAGACTAACCACCCTGGCCGTCCAGGACAAGCAAAGCCACGCCCCGCGCGGTGCGACCAAAGTCGTAGCACGCGGATTTGACAGGCGACGTGATCAACTTTTAACCTTTGCCGTCGATCTTGTAAATTGGTATTACCAATTATGGCGACAACATAGCGCCAACCCGGTCCAGGCGTGTCGTGCCGCCAAAAGCATCGCGACATAGCAAGGGCCAGGCACACCAAAACAATTAGGGAGCCACCCCAACATGCAAACCTGGCAACAAATCTATGCCCCCCTCGGCAGCCTGGGCCTGTCCGCGCTCGCCGCACTCGTTCCGATCATATTTTTCTTTCTGGCCCTGGCCGTGTTCCGTCTCAAGGGCCACGTAGCAGGTTCCATCACCCTCGCGTTATCGCTGATCGTCGCCATCTTTGCCTTCGGCATGCCGGCCGATATGGCATTCGCAGCGGCCGGATACGGCTTCGCCTATGGCCTGTGGCCCATAGCCTGGATCATCGTCGCCGCGGTGTTCCTCTATAAGCTGACGGTAAAAAGCGGACAGTTCGAGGTCATTCGTAGCTCGGTCCTGTCGATCACCGGCGACCAGCGCCTGCAAGTGCTGCTGATCGGTTTCTCGTTCGGCGCATTCCTCGAAGGTGCCGCCGGTTTCGGCGCCCCAGTCGCGATTACCGCTGCTCTGCTGGTCGGTCTAGGCTTCAACCCGCTGTACGCGGCCGGGCTTTGCCTGATCGCCAACACCGCGCCGGTTGCCTTCGGTGCCTTGGGCATCCCGATCATCGTCGCTGGCCAGGTCACGGGCATCGACGCGTTCAAGATCGGCGCCATGACGGGCCGCCAGTTGCCGTTGCTGTCGATCATCGTGCCGTTCTGGCTGGTGGCGATGATGGATGGCTGGCGTGGGATCAAGGAAACCTGGCCTGCCGCGCTGGTTGCCGGTGGCAGCTTCGCCGTGACCCAGTACTTCACCTCCAACTTCATCGGCCCGGAACTGCCGGATATCACCTCGGCCCTGGTCAGCCTGATCTGCCTGGCACTGTTCCTGAAAGTCTGGCAGCCGAAAGGCGCCAAGGGTAAAACCGAGCCGTCGAGCTACAGCTTCGGCCAGATTTTCCTGGCCTGGTCGCCGTTCCTGATCCTTACCGTGCTGGTGACGATCTGGACCCTGAAGCCATTCAAGGCAGCCTTCGCAGCCGGCGGCGCCATGTACGGCACGGTGTTCAACTTCGCGATTCCGCACCTGGACCAACTGGTGACCAAGGTCGCACCGATCGTGACCAACCCGACCGCCATGCCGGCTGTCTTCAAGCTGGACCCGATCTCTGCCACCGGCACCGCGATTTTCCTGTCGGCCCTGGTTTCCATGCTGGTCCTGCGCATCGGCGCAAAAATTGGTCTGACCACCTTCAAGGAAACCCTGGTCGAACTGAAATGGCCGATCCTGTCCATCGGCATGGTCCTGGCATTCGCCTTCGTCACCAACTACTCGGGCATGTCCAGCACCCTGGCACTGGTCCTGGCCGGCACTGGCGCACTGTTCCCGTTCTTCTCGCCGTTCCTCGGCTGGCTGGGCGTGTTCCTGACCGGTTCGGATACCTCGTCCAACGCCCTGTTCAGCTCGCTGCAAGCCACCACCGCGCACCAGATCGGCGTCAACGACACCCTGCTGGTCGCCGCCAATACCAGTGGCGGCGTGACCGGCAAGATGATCTCGCCGCAATCCATCGCCGTGGCCTGCGCCGCCACCGGCATGGTCGGCAAGGAGTCCGACCTGTTCCGCTTCACCCTCAAGCACAGCCTGATCTTCGCCGCCTTCGTCGGCCTGATCACACTGGTCCAGGCCTATTGGCTGACCGGTATGCTGGTGCACTAAGGCAGCTCGGATTTGCTGCGCGCCGGCGATACGGCGTTAGAAATGGCCTCGGGCTGCTCATTTACCCTGTGCGCCCTCGGCCATTTCTGCCTTGTCTCGCTCTAGCTCGCGAAATCCGTCTGACACATGTTTGGCTCCATTTTTCTCAAACGGATGAGACTGCCATGATCATCTCCGCCTCGACCGATTACCGTGCCGCTGCCCAGCGCCGCCTGCCACCGTTCCTGTTCCATTACATCGACGGTGGCGCCTACGCCGAATACACGCTCAAGCGCAACGTCGAAGACCTGGCCAGCATCGCCCTGCGCCAACGCGTGCTGAAGAACATGTCCGAGCTGAGCCTGGAGACCAAGCTGTTCAATGAAACCCTGGCCATGCCAGTGGCATTGGCGCCAGTGGGCCTGACCGGGATGTATGCCCGGCGCGGTGAAGTGCAAGCGGCCAAGGCCGCAGCGGCCAAAGGCATTCCGTTCACCCTCTCCACCGTGTCGGTCTGCCCGATCGAGGAAGTCGCCCCGGCGATCGACCGGCCGATGTGGTTCCAGCTTTATGTGCTGAAAGATCGCGGTTTCATGAAGAACGCCCTGGAACGGGCCAAGGCCGCCGGCGTGACCACCCTGGTGTTCACCGTCGACATGCCCACCCCGGGTGCTCGCTACCGCGATGCCCACTCCGGCATGAGCGGCCCGAACGCCCCCCTGCGTCGCATGCTGCAAGCCTTTACCCATCCGGCCTGGGCCTGGGACGTGGGCCTGCTCGGCAAGCCCCATGACCTGGGCAACATCTCCGCCTACCGTGGCAACCCGACCGGCCTCGCCGACTACATCGGCTGGCTCGGCGCCAACTTCGACCCGTCGATTTCCTGGAAGGACCTGGAGTGGATTCGCGAGTTCTGGGACGGCCCGATGGTGATCAAGGGCATCCTCGACCCCGAGGACGCACGTGACGCGGTGAAGTTCGGTGCCGATGGCATCGTCGTGTCCAATCACGGCGGCCGCCAGCTCGACGGCGTGCTGTCCAGTGCCCGCGCCCTGCCCGCCATCGCCGACGCGGTGAAGGGCGAACTGAAGATCCTCGCCGACTCCGGTATCCGCAACGGCCTCGACGTGGTGCGCATGATCGCCCTCGGCGCCGACACGTTGATGCTCGGCCGCGCCTTCGTCTATGCCCTGGCCGCTGCTGGCGGTGCCGGCGTGAGCAACCTGCTCGACCTGATCGAGAAGGAAATGCGCGTGGCCATGGTCCTGACCGGTGCCAAGTCCATCGCCGAGATCAGCGCCGACTCCCTGGTCCGGGAGTTGCGCGCATGACCTCGATCAGCCGTGACGCCTTGCTGTCGACCCTGCGCGAAGTGGTGGGCAACGACCATGTGCTCACCGATGAGCAAAGTACCCGGCGCTTCCGCAAGGGCCATCGCACGGGTGAAGGCGCAGTGCTGGCCGTGGTCCGCCCCGCCACCCTGCTCGAACAATGGCGCGTGCTGCAAGCAGCGGTCGCGGCTGATCGCATCGTCATCATGCAGGCCGCCAACACCGGCCTGACCGGTGGTTCCACCCCGGACGGCAACGATTACGACCGCGAGATCGTGCTGGTCAGCACCTTGCGTATAACCGGCGTGCAGTTGATCAACGATGGCCATCAAGTGGTCTGCCTGCCCGGCGCCACCCTCGACCGCCTGGAACAGGCGCTGGCCCCGTTGGGCCGCGAACCGCATTCGGTGATCGGCTCGTCCTGCATCGGCGCATCGGTACTCGGCGGAGTCTGCAACAACTCCGGTGGCGCGCTGGTACGCCGCGGCCCGGCCTACACCGAACTGGCGCTTTACGCCCAGGTGAAGGAAGACGGCTCGCTGGAGCTGGTCAACCACCTGGGGATCGAGCTGGGCGACAGCCCGGAAGAAATCCTCACCCGCCTGCAGAAGGGCGACTACGGTCCGCAGCAGGTACGCAACGAAGGCACCGGCAAGGCGTCGGACGCACGCTATGGCGAGCATGTTCGCGATGTCGACGCCGACACCCCGGCACGCTTCAACGCCGACCCCACGCGCCTGTTCGAAGCCTCCGGCTCGGCCGGCAAGCTATGCCTGTTCGCGGTGCGCCTGGACACCTACGCCAAGGAACCCAGCTCGGTGTTCTACATCGGCAGCAACGATCCGCACGACCTCACCGAAGTGCGCCGCCACTTGCTGACTCACTTGCCGAGCCTGCCCATCGCCGGTGAGTACATCCATCGCACGGCCTTCGACATCGGCGAGAAATACGGCAAGGACACCTTCCTGGTGATCGACCGGTTCGGCACCGCCAAGGTCCCGGCGGCCTTCGCCCTGAAGAGTCGCGTCGATGGATTCTTCGAGCGCCTCGGCCTGCGTGGCGTCAGTGACCGGGTGATCCAGGTGCTGATGAACCTGCTGCCCAGCCACCTGCCGCAACGCATGCGCGACTACCGCGACCGTTACGAGCATCACCTGCTGGTACGGGTGTCCAACGACAGCCTGGAGCAGGCCCGTGCGTTCCTCGGCGAGTACTTCGGCGGGCGCGACAGCGGGGCGTTCTTCGAGTGCGATGCCGAGGAAGGGCGCAAGGCGTTCCTGCACCGTTTCGCCATCGCCGGCGCGGCGATCCGTTACCGCGAAGCGCATCGCAGCAGCGTGGAAGATATCGTCGCCCTGGACATCGCCCTACGCCGCAACGACCGCGACTGGGTCGAGACGCTGCCGGCGGAAATGGAAGGCCAGATCATCCACAAGCTCTACTACGGCCACTTCTTCTGCCACGTGTTCCATCAGGACTACATCGTGCGCAAAGGTGTAGACCCGCTGGATATGGAACATCGCATGTGGGACCTGCTCGACGCGCGCCGCGCCGAATACCCCGCGGAACACAACGTCGGCCACCTGTACATCGCCAAGCCGGGCCTGGCCAAGTTCTATCGTGAACTGGACCCAAGCAATGCCTTGAATCCTGGCATCGGCCACACGTCGAAGAAAAAGCACTGGGGCGACTGCTGCTGATACGAGTGGTGGCAAGCCCCTTGCCGCCACTCGCGAATGCCAGCGTCAGACCTTGAAGCGCGCCACCAGACTACTCAGGTCTCCAGCCAGGCGTGCCAGTTCATTGCATGCCGTAGCCGTCTGGCTCGCCCCGGCCGAGCTTTGCATCGACAGATCGCGGATGCTCACCAGGTTGCGATCCACCTCGCGTGCCACGTGGGCCTGCTGCTCCGAAGCGGCGGCAATCTGTTGGTTGCGATCATTGATCTCGCTGATCGCCTCGACGATATGCGCCAGCGCATGACCCGCATCGTCAGCCAGCTTGAGCGTATTGCCCGCCTCCTCGCTGCTGCGGCTCATGGCCTGGACCACATTGTCGGTGCCGCTCTGGATGGCGGCGATCATCTGCTCGATTTCCTGGGTCGAAGTCGATGTGCGGTGGGCCAAGGCACGCACTTCGTCCGCGACCACGGCAAAACCGCGCCCCTGCTCGCCAGCCCGCGCGGCCTCGATGGCGGCGTTGAGCGCCAGCAGGTTGGTCTGCTCGGCAATGGTACGGATCACGTCCAGCACCTTGCTGATATCGCGTGACTGAGCGGCCAGCCCCTGGACCTGGCCAGCCGCATCGTCGACCCGGCCTGAGAGACGACGAATCGCTTCGATGGTCTGCGCCACATGGCGGTTGCCATTCAACGCCGCCTCGTTCGAACCACGCGCCGCATCCGAAGCGCCAATGGCGTTGCGTGAAACCTCTTCGACGGCGGCGCTCATCTCATTGACCGCCGTCGCAGCCTGCTCGATCTCCGCGTTCTGGCTCTGCAATCCACGGGTACTTTCCTCGGTGACCGCCGCCATTTCCTCGGCTGCCGAGGCCAGTTGAGCGGAGGAGTCGCCAATCTTGCGAATCGCCTCATTGAGATTGCCCTGCATGATCGCCAGCGCGGCCTGCAAACGAGCCGGTTCGTCGCTGCCGTTCGCCACGATACGTTGCGTCAGATCGCCGGCAGAGACGGTCTCGGCGAGCGTCAGCGACTCACTGAGCGGCCTGACGATACTGCGCGTGAGCATCAACGCGAGGAATATGGTCAACGCGACGGCGACAAGTATGGTGGCGATGATGCCAATGCGGCCTTGGCTGTACGTATCGCTGGAGATCACCCCGGCCTGCTTGACGCCTTGCTGGTTGAAGGCGGCCAGTTCATCCAGCGCGACCCCCACTTGCTTCGCCAAACTACGCAAGGAGTCATTGGCCATTTGCAGGGCCGCGCTCAATTGGTTCTGGCGTATCAACTCCAGCGTCTGCGACAGGTTGGAATCGTAGCGCTGGAAGGAATCCCTGACCCGCATCACGATCGCGCGCTCCTGATCGTTGGTAACCATATTGCGCTCGTAATCCGTCAAGCCCCTCTGGAAGTCGGAGCGGTACTGCTGGATGCTGGCATTGTCGCGATCCTGGTTACCGCCGGTCTCATCGACGGCCAGCAGTCTCAAGGACTCCAGACGAATGGACAACAGGTTCTTCTGCATCTGGTCCGAAGCCCTGATGCTCACCAGCCAATTGGTTTCAATGGATTGCTCGGCCTTGTAAAGCTCACTCAGGCGCGTCAGCGCGAACACGCCGAGCAGAATCAACAACAGGGTCACCAGTGCAAAGCTGAGGAGCGCGCGGGGAGCGATGTTCAGGTTGCGAAGAGACATTTAGGCACCAGAAAGAAAGGGATCGTAAAGACCTTCCCTGTCAGGCTAGCAGCAACGGAGCATAACGCCGTCTGACAGACCCTAGCTTCGGCAGCGGCCTTTTGCCACTACTTTCCGACGGAAACTTTCTGGCACCCAACAAAAAACCCGCCGAAGCGGGTTTTTTATTCATGACCATCCAACATCCTGTCGGGAGCCTCCTGGCGATGGTCGATCCTCCTTGATCCTGAAGCGCATCCTGCGCAACAGATGAGGTGGTCAGAATATCCAGGGAGGTAATTGAGAACCAGAGCCAACCATGACCATCGCGTGTAAGCATTTGGCTATGGATCTGTAAGCCGTTATGCCGGTTGATATCAGAACAATGTCATCTGCTGGTCGATCAACGAGGCAAAGTCGTCGTTCACGAACGGCAGGATCGCATCCGCGACAGGCGCCAGTTGCCGGCTCAGGTAGTGCTCGTAGTCGACGGCCGCATGGCGTGCCTCCAGCGGCTGTGGCCCGGCGACGGTGATCACGTAGCTGATCGTTCCCCCACGCTGGTATTGCGTCGGGCGCCCCTCGCGCACATTGAATTCGTCGGCCAGGCGCGCCGCCCGTACATGGGGCGGCACATTACGCTGGTAATCGTCGAGGCGACGGCGCAGGCGCTTGCGGTAGATCAGCAACTCATCCAATTCGCCGGCCAGGGTCTGGCGCACGTATTCGCGCACGTAATCCCGATAGGGCTGGCGCTGGAAAATCCGTTCGTACAGCTCCTGCTGGAAGCGCTGGGCCAGGGGCGACCAATCGGTACGCACGGTTTCCAGGCCCTTGAAGACCATCTCGTCCTGCCCGCCGGCACGGCGCACCAAGCCGGCATAGCGTTTCTTGCTGCCCTCCTCCGCCCCACGGATGGTCGGCATCAGGAAGCGTCGGAAATGGGTTTCGAACTGCAGCTCCAGGGCACTCTCCAAGCCCAGTTCGTTGCGCAGGTGATCGCGCCACCAGCCATTGACCTTTTGCACCAGCGCCCGGCCGATGCTGGCCGCCTCGTCCTCGTCATGCGCCCGGCCCAGCCAGACGAAGGTAGAATCGGTGTCGCCGTAGATCACACGATGACCTTCAGCCTCGATCAGCTCGCGGGTCTGGCGCATGATCGCATGCCCACGCAAGGTGATGGACGACGCCAGGCGCGTGTCGAAGAATCGGCAACCGCTGGAGCCGAGCACGCCGTAGAAGGCGTTCATGATGATCTTCAAAGCCTGGGACAACGGCTTGTTGCCGTCACGCTTGGCCGTCTCGCGCCCTTCCCAGACCCGCTCGACGATGGCCGGCAGGCAATGCTGGGTGCGGGAAAACCGGGCGCCACGAAAACCTTCCACCGAGTGCTCATCGTCCGGCTGGCGCAAGCCTTCGATCAGGCCCAGCGGGTCGATCAGGAAGGTACGGATGATCGACGGATACAGGCTCTTGTAGTCCAGCACCAGCACCGACTCGTAGAGCCCTGGCCGGGAATCCATGACGAAACCGCCGGGGCTGGCCTCGGGCACCTTTTCGCCCAGGTTCGGCGCGACGAAGCCCTGGCGATGCATGGGCGGCAGGTACAGGTGGGTGAACGCCGCCACCGAGCCGCCGCTGCGATCCGCGGCCAAGCCCGTGACCGACGCCCGCTCCAGCAGGAAGTCGAGCAGCTCGGTCTTGGCGAAGATACGCGTCACCAGTTCGCAGTCCTTGAGGTTGTAGCGGGCCAGGGCCGGCTTGTCCTCGGCGAACATGCGGTTGATCTCGTCCATGCGCTGGTACGGCGTGCTGATGTCCTTGCCTTCGCCGAGCAGGGTCTGGGCGACGTTCTCCAGGCTGAACGAGGGGAAACTCCAGGTCGCCGAACGCAGCGCCTCGATACCGTCGATGATCAGCCGCCCCGCCGCCTCGGCGAAGAAATGGCTGCGGCTGCCGTGCTCGCGCCAACTCATTTCGTCGCCGCCACGGCCGAGGCGCAGTGGCACCTTGAGGCGCTTGGCATGCTCCTGCAACACGCGCAGGTCGAACTGCACCAGGTTCCAGCCGATGATCGCGTCCGGGTCATGCAACTGCAGCCAGTCATTCAGGCATTCGAGCAATTGCGCCTGGTCGTCGCAATAGACCAGTTCGAAGTCCAGCGACTCGGCATCGCCGTTGCCTGGGCCAAGCATGTACACCTGGCGCTGGCCACAGCCTTCCAGGGCGATGGAGTACAACGAACCGCGCTCACTGGTCTCGATATCCAGCGACACCAGCTTCAGACGTGGACGGTAGCTGTCGTGCGGACGCATCTGCGTGTCGAGCAGCGTACCGTCGCCATCCAGCGTGCCGCTGAAGCTCACCGGCGCGGTGATGAAGCGCTCCATGAGGAACCGCTCCGGCGGGCGGATATCCGCCTCGTAGACATCGACGCCCGCCGCCCGCAGGTGTTTGTCCAGTTGGATCAGTTGCCGGTGGCTGCGGCAGTAGAGGCCGAGCACCGGGCGGTGCTGGAAATCGCGCAGTTCCAGTGGACGCAACTGCACATCACGCTCGCCCTCGAGCAGCCCCTCAGCACGCTCACGCTGCGCGCTGGGAATGAACGCCACAGAAGTCTGTACAGGAACGCGCACGCGCTGCGGGCCGGCATCGGTCGCCAGCCAGAACTCGACCTGCGTACCGGCCTCGCTATCGTGCCAGTGCCGGGTGAGCACGAAGCCCTGCCGTCCCTCCACGCCATCTACCTCGAAATCGGATTGGGGCGTGATTGTACCTGTAGCTGGAAGCGCCCTCACGGCATGACGCGTCAAGCGCTTACTTCCCGCTTCGAGCTGCCGTTCCCATCTCGACGATCTGCCGGTAGACGACCGGCAACGTTCTGAAGCCATCGGCCTCCATCAGGTGCCCACCGTGATCGAGGCTCAACAGTTGCGCTTTCAGTTGCTGGCTGAGCTTGGCGCTCAGCGCATAGGGCACGATGTAATCGTCGCGCGCGGCGATCACCGTACGCCGCGGTGCTACCGCGATCACCCTGGCGGGGTCGAAACCATCGATGACGAAGGGATTGAGCTGAGGCAGGCTCGGCAACCGCTCGGCGAACCCGGATACCAGCACTACACCACCGATCCGCTCGTCGGTTGGCAGCCGGCTCAGATGGCGCAGCACAGCGATGCAACCGAGGCTGTGGGCGACAATCAACATGCGCGAGTCGTGCCGGGCCAACTGCTGGTCAAGGTAACGATCCCAGTCAGCGACCTGCGGAGCAGTGGAACGAGGCATGGACAGCCCATGCACAGTCGCGCCCTGTGCCTCGAGTTTCTTGCGCAGCCAGGGAAACCAGTGATCGTCCGCCCCGGCGCCGTAGCCATGGACGATGTACACCTGGGTGCCTGCCAGGCCCTCGGGAGCGGGCTCCTGGGCAACAGCCGACAGGCACCAGAACAGCGCTACCATCCATCCGCTCTTGATCAGTCGTTGCATGCCACCCTCCGAGGATCCGTGTGCACAGACTAGACGATCAGAGCATCGCCGCGACCAACAGGTGCCCTCCCAGGAGCAGCAGGCCGACGAAGAACAGGCGGCGAAACATGGTTTCATCGAGACCATGGCGAATCCACTGGCCTGCCTGCAAGCCGGCGATGGCCGGAATCAGCATCACGCAGGACAAGCCGATGTTGCCGAACTCCAGCCCGCCGTTGAAGTACAGGCCGATGCCCAGTGCGAGGGTCGAGACGGTGAACGACAGCCCCAGCGCCTGGATCAGCAGTTCCTTGCCCAGGCCCAAGGCCTGCAAGTAAGGCACCGCCGGAATCACGAACACGCCAGTGGCCCCGGTGATCAGCCCTGTGATGCTGCCGACGAGCAGCGAGAAGATCCCTTCACGACGCCCCGGCTGCGGAGGGCGAAACGAACCCAGGCCGAGCATGCCATAGACGAACAGGCAGGCGCCCAGGGCGGCAGGTACCCAGCCGCTGGCCGAGTCAGCCAGGAATGGCACGGTGACCAGGGTGCCGCAGAAGATACACAGCATCATCGGCCACAAGCGCCTTGCCAGCGGCCCGATTGCAGGCCCGGCGAACAGTTGCCAGAGGTTGGTCACCAGCGATGGCAGCAACAATAGTGCTGCAGCCTCGACCGGCGTCATCAGCAGCACCAGAAGGCCCACCGCGATGGTCGGCAAGCCCATACCCAGCACACCCTTGACCATCCCTGCGAGAAAGAACACGGCCAGCGCGAGTATCGTTTCCATGGTGATCTCCAAACACATCAATGCCGCCATCATTGCCTTGGCAAAATCAGCAGAACATCGGTATTTGACGAACACCAGGTTAGTCCGGGACGAAGGATGGCCGCTGGCCGGGTCTGATCGCTCAGCCAACCGCGTGCGAGTATCTGTACATCGAGCATGGCCTACCTGAGCGGCCCGCTGCTCAGCCTATCAGCGATCTGACGACAGGGCGCCCGCCGAAGCCAACAGGCGTCCTTTGCTCAAGGTCAAACAGCGGTTCGTACAGACGCTGCCTTGGCGGCCAGGATGAACTGTGCCCCTCTCTCGCCGATCATCACCGCAACGGCATTGGTATTGCCGCTAGGCACCTGCGGGCAGATCGACAAGTCGACGACGCGCAAGTTGGGAATGCCATGTACGCGCAATGAAAGATCGGTGACCGAGGTCGCCGGGTCGACGCCAATGCGGCAGGTGCCGCCAGGGTGGTACACGGTCTTGATATCGCGCCGCACGAAAGCCTCCAGGGCGGGCAGGTCATCGATATCGATACGTTCCGGCACCGTGACCGCCTTGATCAGTCGTTGCAAGGCCGGCATGCGCAGCATCTTCAGCCCCAGTTGCACGGCGCGGACATGACCGGCGAGATCATCGGGATGGTCGAGGAAGTTGGCGTCGATCTCGACCAGCGCCTGTGGGTCCGCACTGCGCAAACGCACCTGGCCACGGGACTTGGGCTGCAAGTGGCCAACCTTGATGCTGATGCCATGAGCATCGGCAGCGGCCTTCTCGCCCGGTGTGTTATCGAAGTTGTCGAGCACCGGCAAGAAGTGCAGTTGGACATCCGGGCGCCCCTGCCTCACGGTGTCGACGAAGGCACCACCTTCGAGCACGTTGGAGGTGAGCACACCAGTACGGAACGCCAGCCACTGGATGCCATGACGCAGCGCCTTGAGCCCCTTGTCCTCGCCGAACAGGCTATTGCTGCCGCGAATGCTGGCGTTCAGCGAAACGTGCAGATGGTCATGGAAGTTCTCTCCGACCGGCAGATCGGCTTTGACCTCGATACCCAGCGCTTGCAGATGCTCTCGCGGTCCTATACCTGACAGCATGAGCACCTTGGGGCTGCCGAAGGCGCCGGCACTGACCACCACCTCCTGGCGGCAACGAACCGTCTGTGCGGCGCCATCGCCGATGCTGAAGACCACACCAGTCGCCCGTTCGCCATCGATCACCACCTTGTGTACCAAGGCCTCGGTCACCACCTCGATATTCGGGTTGTCACGCACTGCCGCCAGGTAGGTACGTGAGGTACTGCCCCGCGTGCCATTGAAGGTGGTGGTCTGGTAATAGCCGACGCCCTGCTGCGAGGCACCGTTGAAATCGTTCACATAGTCCAGCCCGTACTCCTGGCCGGCACGTACGAAGGCCATGGTCAGTGGGTGGCGGTAGCGGTTCTCGCTGACCTTGAGCAAGCCTTCCTGGCCATGGTATTCGCCGGCCAGGCTTTCATTGCTTTCCGCCTGCTTGAAAAACGGCAGCACGTCATCGTAGCCCCATCCCGGACAGCCCCATTTCTCGACCCAGTCGTCGTAGTCCTGGCGCTGGCCGCGAATGTAGATCATGCCGTTGACCGAACTGCTGCCACCCAGCACCTTGCCCTGGGCGATCAACAGCTCACGCCCGTTCGCCTGCTTCTGCGGCGTGGTCATGTAAGGCCAGGACTTGCTCTGGAATACCTTGAGACCACCGCCCGGCATGACATGGAACAGGCTCTTGTCGTGCCCGCCCGCCTCCAGCAGCAGAACCGTGCCGGCCTTCTGCCGGATCAGTTGAGAAGCCACGACGCAGCCGGCCGAGCCAGCGCCAATCACGATGTAGTCGTACTCGTCTTTCATTACCCGCACCTCGATGAGACACCGGCCATGCCTCGCGAACGAAGGCATGGCCGGCACGATCACGACGCCAGAACCACGGGCTCTGGCAACGCAGTTTTGGTTACCAGAATTTCCAGCTGTAGCTGGTGATCAAACGGTTTTCATCCCAATCCGAGACGTACTTCGATTTCACCGTGATATTGCGGTAATCGAAGCTGAGCCCTTTCAGCGGCCCGTTCTGCAGGGTGTAAGCCAGGCGAAAATCCCGCTCGCTCTCCGTACCGTCGTCCATGCCGACGCCCAGATCGATGTCGCTGCCGTGGGTGTAGCTGGTGCCGAAGATCAACCCCTGAATGCCGATTGCGCTGAAGTCGTACTGATAGCGCACGCCCCAGGAGCGCTCCTGCGGCAGGATGAAAGGCACGTTGTTCCAGTGCACCAGATAAGGCTGCGGGATATAGCCATTGAGCGTAGGAAAGACCGTGTCGCCCAGCACCCGCTGATAGCTCAGACCGACTTTGTGCCCGCCCTTGAGCAGGGTGAACATCGCCCCGTAGGTGCGGTTGTCGATGGCACCGGTCAGCGCATCGCCCTCTTCGTTGTTATTGAAGTAGCGCAGGTCGGTGAGCAACGTGTAGCCAGCGCCCAGTTCCTGGGTGTGCTTCAGGCCGACGTAGTGTTGCTGGTAGATGTCCTCGACCACGCCGTAGAAGTAGGACAGATCGAGCTGCGGGGTCACGCTGTAGGTGGCGCCGACGAAGTTGAGGCCATCGCTGTCCAGGTCGTCGCTGGTGCGATAGCGATAGAGCTTCTCGTGGTTGGCAGACTCGCGCGTCACCACCGACCAGAAGCGCCCGCCGGTCAACACCAGACCGTCGATGTCGCGCGACTCCAGCACCGCGCCCTGATAGATGGTATCCAGTTGGCGGCTGTCATCATCCCAGGCGACGGGCAAGCGCGGGCGCATGTCGCCGACCTTGAGTTCGGTCTTCGCATAGCGGATCTTGGCCGTTGCCCCGGCACGGCTGTAGTTGTCCACCGCGTCACCGTTGCGATCCAGCGGCAACGAACCATCGTCACCGTGGGCGTCGAGCGTGAAGGCGTATTGCACGTCCACATCCAGGCCGAACTGCAAGGGGCCTTCGGTGTAGCCAGAAATGAATTGCAGATCGAAGCCCTGCGACCAGCTGCCTTCGTCCGCCACGGCGGCATCGGACTTGGTGTAGTTGCGATCCAGATAGAAATTCTTCATATCCAGGGTCAGATGGCTGTCATCCAGATACGCCGCCTGGGCGAATACGGGAAGCATGCCGATGACCCCAACGCATTTGATACGGGTGAAAAGACACTCGAACCGAAACATGTGCCACTCCTATGAACGTTGTCATGTGTTGTTCATGGCAGTTCGAGGACAAGCCTCGAAAAAAACGCAAAGCAGCATCCGTCGCCTGTTGCAGAACAGGCTTGTCGTTATGGGTGTTGGGTTACTCGGGAAACGGCCTAGGCGCTCTGCGCTCCCAGATAGGCCTGATGCAAACGCTGCGGGTCGGCACGCAACGCCGCACAACCTTCGCTCAGCGCGCAGGCGCCATGGACCAGAATCACCGCCTGGTCGCCAATCGCCAGCGCTGCGGTGGCGTACTGCTCGACCAGCAGGATCGCCATGCCGCTGTGCTTGAGCCGTTCGAGCAGCGGCAGGAAACGACTGACCACGATGGGCGCCAGACCGAGCGACAGCTCGTCGATGAGCATCACCTTCGGGTCGCGAATCATCGACCGGGCGATGACGATCATCTGCTGCTCGCCGCCCGACAGCATGCCCGCCGCCGTGTTGAGGCGTTTACGCAACTCCGGGAAGACTTCCAGGCTGCGCTCCATCGCACGGTCGGCCTGCTCACGGTTGGCGCAGGCCGCTCGCAGGTTATGTTCCACCGATAGGTGAGAAAACACCTGGCGCCCCTGTTCGACATAGCTGATCCCGGCCTTGACCCGCTCCAGCCGTGACAGCTCCTGAACGGCCAGGCCGTCGAGGCTGATGCTGCCACGGCTGACCGGAATCACCCCGCAGATGGCATCGAGCAAGGTGCTCTTGCCACCACCGTTGGGCCCCAGCAACACCGTGATCTCACCACTGGGAATGTCGAACGACAGGTCACCAATGATCACCGCCCCGCTACGCTCGACCTGCAGGTTTCTCAGTTCGATACCTTTCATCATGCTGCTCCCAGATAGGCTTCGACCACGCGCGGATCGGCCAGGGTGGTGTCGACCGCGCCGCGTGCCAGTACCTTGCCGAACTCGAGAACGATCAGCTCGCTGCACACCGAGCGAATCAGTGCGATGTCATGCTCGATCAGCAGCACCGTGCAGCCAAACAGCTCGGGCAAGCGCCGGATCACCTCGGCCAGGTTGTCCGATTCGAGGGCGCTCATGCCGGCGGCCGGCTCATCCAGCAACAGCAGGCCAGGCCTGGACATCAGCGCCGCGGCGATCTCCACCAGACGCCGCGTGCCGACATCCAGCAAACCGATGTAGGCATCGGCCGGTGGGCAGGACAAGGTCATCAGGATGCTGTCCAGCAACGCGGCATCGTATTGCCCGAGACTGGCCAGGCGCACGTATTGACGAATGGTCAGCTCCGGCACTGCGCGCCCTTGCTGGAAGGTGCGACGCAGCCCTCGACGAGCCCGTGCACTGGCGGACAGCGCACCGATCTCATGGCCACCCAGGAGAATCTGGCCGCCCTGAATCGGCGCGAAGCCACTGATGACATCCACCAGCGACGACTTGCCCGCACCATTGGGGCCGACCAGCCCGGTGACCTTGCCTGGCTTGAGCGAGAACGAAACGTTATCCAGAGCGACCACCGCGCCGTACTTCAAGGTCACGGCATTCAGATCCAGGCTGGCAGCCTTGCTCGTTGCCTGGGTCTGATCTGCCTGCAACGGCTCGCCCCGGGCCACGCTGCCTGGCTGTAGATCACTGCGTGGAAACAGCCCTTTGCCATGCCCAGACAGCGCATAGATCGCGCCGATGGCGAAGATCAGGTTGGCAATGTCCTTCCATTCCCCCAGCCCCAACGCCGTCAGTGCCTGGGGCGTGAACCAGGTGAGCAGCCCGGCGACCAATGCTCCGCTGAGGAAACGCGAGCGCGCGAGAATGGCCAACGCGAACAGAATCAGCGAGGCGATGGGTTCGAAGTTGTTCGACGTCACACTGCCCAGTTGCAACACCAGCAGCACGCCGGAAACCCCGGCGATGAAGCCACCGAGCATGAAGGCCAGCAGCTTGCCCACCGCCACATTGATGCCCAGCGATGCGGCGGCCCGCTCGCTGTAACGGGCGGCGAACCAGCCTGCGCCAAGTGGGCGCTGCTCGATCCAGACCACCAGGCGGCCAATGGCGATCGCCAGGGCGATGGCGAACCACAACAGCCGCGTGTCCGTGCCGATCCAGTCGGGCCGCTCGAAGCTGTCGCCCTCCAGCGCACCGGGAAATTCGACGCGGGTCAGTACGATGTTGATCGCCAGGGCGAAGGCCAGGGTGATGATCGCCAGGTTGATGCCGCGTACGCGCAGCGTCGGCAGCACGATCAGCAAACCGACCAGAGACGCCGCCAGGCCACCGAGCAACAGCGTCAGCAGCACTGGCGTCTGCGGCAGGTGTACGCTGATCCACATCGCCACCCAGGCCCCGACGCCACTGATGCCGACCTGGCACAAGGAAATGATGCCGGCCCGCTCGGTCGTCACGCCGATGCTCAGGCAAAGCAGCGCAGTGATGATCACCGAGGTGAACAGAAAGGCGTAGTACGGCGCAACCCAGGGGCAGATGAGTGCCAGGGCGATCAGCAACAGATCGCCACCGAGCCCGTAACGCTTAAGCACGTTGGCCATCCCATTTATCCTTGCGTTTGGTCCAGCAGAGAATGAGGACGATCACCGGCAGGTAGATCGTCTGTGCATAGGGCGCGGTCGACGACCAGGACAGTGCCGCAGCCTCGAATATCCCCAGCAGCAGCCCGCCCAGCAGGGTCGTGTAGAAACTGCTGAACGCGCCGATCAACGCCGCGCACAGCGCCGGGATGATCAACAGGCTGAGGGAGATGTAGTTCGCGTTGCGCGCCGAGGACGCCATGATGATCAGCATCGCCAGGGCCGAGATGCAGCCGGCCATGGACCAGATCAGCACGGTCAGGCGGCTCGACGGAATGCCGATCAGCTCGGCCGTCACCGGCTTGGCGGCGAAAGCCTGCAGCTTGATACCCGTGTGACTGCGGTTGATGTAGCGATTCAACGCCACCGCCAGCAGTATCGACACGGCCAGCGACACCAGCAGTCCGTTGCTGACGTACACCCCGCCGAGGCTGATGCCCGGCCCGTCGAACAGCGGTGGCGATGGCCGCGGGCGGTCACCGAAGATACGCGTGCCAATCGACAGGTAGCCGATCATCAGCGCAATCGCTGCCGACGAGCGCACACCCACATCGGCATCCTTGAACCAGCGCGCCATGATCACGCCCGAAAACGCTCCAACCAGGCCACCGACCAGCACACCGATGGAGGCCGCCACCCAGACCGGCACCTGTAGATCGCACAGCACCAGCACCACATAGCTGCCAAGCAGGCCGATAGCGGTCTGGGCAAAGTTGACCACACCGCCCATCCGCGCCAGCAGCGTGACGCAAAGGCCAAGGGAAGCGTATGCCGCCCCGATGACCAACCCTGAAACAACGGTCTCGAACATATCCTGACTCCACCTGAAGATCAGCCGGCTCGCGCCTGGCTCAGTTCGCCGCGATACGCACGAAGTCCGGAGTCACCGTGGTCCAACTGCCGTTTTCGAGCTTGACGAACTTGGTCGCGGACGACTTGACGTGATCGGCGTCCAGGCCGAAGTCCAGCGGCTGCCCCATCATCGGGTTGGCCATGGCGTTGTTGCCGGTGGCCGCACGCAGGGTTTCAGTCAGGCTTTCCCGAGTGATCGGCCCTTCGACACGCTTGAGTGCCTCGACCATCAAGGTGGCCGACAGGTATCCGCCCTGGGCGAACGAGGAATGGGCGACCTTCGCTTCGGTCATCAGGGTGCGCCAGTCGTCCAGCACGTGGCTGTCGCCCAGGAACGGCTCGTATTCGGAGTTGGCATACACCTCACCCTTGAAGCCGGCTGCCGCCCTGGCAAAGCCCGAGGTGTAGGCCGGGGTCATGAACACCACGGTGGTGTCGGTCATGCCCTGCATTTCCATGGCTTTGAGCCAGGCGAGGTCCATCTGCTCGGCCCCGGAGAAAATGATCGCATCGCAACCGGCAGACTTGGCCCGCAACACGTGCGGCGTCATGTCATCGTTGGGCAGCACACTGGTGTCGAGCAATGCGACCTGCTTGCCGATCAAGCCCTGGTACTGCTTGATCGCCCACTGGTTGCCAGCCGCATGAGCCGGAATGCCCAGCAGGAAGGTGCAGACCTTTTCTTTCTTCAATACCTCCGAAGCGAAAAACAGGGTGGCCACGGTGCCACGGGCCGGACCGACGCTGACCGGAGCGAAAGGCTTCTGCTTGTAGCAGGAGAACTCTCCGGCGACACCGGGAATGGAAAGTACGCCGCGCTGCTTGTACAGGTTGGCGTTCACCACGCAATCCTGCAGGCTCGCCGAGCCGGCGAAGGCGACGACGTTATTGGAGTCCACCAGCTCCCGCCCCGCCTGCGCCGTGGCGCCTGCCTCGCCCTTGTCGTCCTGGACCATGTATTCGATCTTGCGGCCCTGGATGCCGCCCTGCGCATTGACCCGGTCGAACACCGCGCGCGCCGCAGCGGATGATTCGGGCAGGGTCATCGCACCGGACAAGGTGGCCAGGGCGCCGATGCGAATGGGCTCATCGGCCATGGCCGCCGTGCTGGCAGCCAGTCCACAGGTCACGGCGAAAGTCAGTTTTTTCAACAAAGCGGTCGCGTTACTCATATTTTTCTCCGAAATCGCGAAATCAGTCAGCAGATGCCGCGCCTCGCCCTGTCTGGCGAGATCGACGGCGCTGTGGCACACAGGCTTCTACGGGGGAAATCGTGAGTTCAGTCACTCGGAGTAGATAATTCGGTTTTTTTAGTTAAAAAAACAAAATAAAAACAATTAAATTATCAACATGCGAGAAAAACAGAACACAAATGACCTTTTGCATGAAGCAGGCCATAGGGCTTGGATTCGCAAATAAACAGGAGAAATGAGACTGGAGATTTAAAAACAACCCGCTCTGTAAAAAATGGGGAACCCATTCTCAAATTACGCGACTTTTACCGTTCTATTTCGATGCACAGGCTCCAAAAAAGAGCCACAACGGTGCACGCCGGGCGGCACGTGGATACGAGCGGAAACAGGCGTCACTTCCACGCAGATCGGGATAAGAACCTGTTCACGATCTCTCCGAGCCCGTTCTAATGGCGGCTTCGAGGGGCGGGCTTCGTGCGATGACCGTTATTACGCGATGTGTTTAGCCGTCATTCCCGCGAAGGCGGGAACCCAGAAGCGCCTTGTTATTGGGCTCCCGCCTTCGCGGGAGTGACGTAAATAATCCCAACGTCCGCTTGTGCCCCGACGCTGCCTGAGAAGCCGATCTGAGATCGTGCGATAACCGATCCTACGCGGTGTGTTTAGCCGTCATTCCCGCGAAGGCGGGACAGCAGCTCCATCGCTGAACAGCGCTTGCGCTGGCCCGAAGGGGAATCAACCAGAAGTGCCTTGTTATTGCGCTCCCGCCTTCGCGGGAGTGACGTAAATAATCTCAACGTCTGCTTGTGCCCCAACGCTGCCTGAGGAGCCGATCTGAGATCGTGAGCAGGTTCGAAGAGGAAAGGCCCGATGGATGACACCTGCCACTACGACAGGCGAACGCTCAACGCAGCGCCAGTGACTTACCTGCCAACTCACGCTGGCAGGAAAAATGCCGGATACCGACATAGCAAAGAAGGCTGCCGAGGCCGCTGAAACCAATGATCAGGCACATGGCAAGCGGAGTGCCATCGGAGAGCAGGCTGACCAGCCCGTTGAACAGCGCCCCGCACGAGAACTGCAAGGAAATCGCCAGTCCTACTGCGGCACCGGCATTGCGTGGAAACAGGGCCATCAGGCTGGCGATGCAGTTGGCACCGATCAGCCCGCTGATGCCCATGTACAGCACGACGCAACAGACGATAGAGACCGGCTGGGCCCACCCCGTCGCACCAATGGCGATCAATGCCAGGCCAGCGACTGCCGCGACCAGGCTGCCAATGCCGAGCAAATGCTGAGGCCCCAGGCGTCTGACCAGCCTGGCGTTGAGGATGGTCGCCAGAATGATGCCGATGATGTTCAACCCGAACAGCCAGCTGAACGCCCGTGGCGAAAACTCGAAGTAGTGGATGAACAGGAACGGAGAAGCGGTGATGAAGGTGAACATGCCACCAACGGACAGGCCCATGCTCAGGATATAAAGCAGCGCCAGAGGATCGTTGAAAACCGTCAGGTAGTGCCCGAACGACGCGAGCACCGAGCCTGTCCGCTGTGACGGCGGCAGGCTCTCATCGAGCAGCCGCACGGTCGCGATCAGGCAGACGCCTCCCAGCAACAGCAATACGACGAAGATGGCCCGCCAGCTATGCAGCAGCACCAGATAGGTGCCGAGAATCGGTGCCACCAGGGTCGCGCTCATGGCGATCACATGCATCAGCGAGAGAATCCTCGCCGCGTCCGACAATGGATACAGATCCCTGACCACAGCCCTGGCGAGCACCAGCGCCCCGGCACCACCCAGCGCCTGAAGAAAACGCAGGGCGATCAGTTGCTCGACGCTGACGACCAGAATGCAGCCCGCCGACGCCACCATATAAATCATGATGCTGGCCAACAGCAGGCGCCGACGACCGTAACGATCAGAAAGCGGGCCATACACCAGCATGCCCAGACAAAGCCCCGCCAGGAACACGCCGATGGTCCATTGAACCTGCGTATCGTCGGACGCCAGCGCGCGGGCGATATCAGGCAGGCTCGGCAGATAGGTGTCGATGGAAAGCGGTACGAAGGCAGCCAGTACGGCAAGCAGTACGATCAACGTACGCGGCCTGTTTTCTAACGTCATGCAGTGATCACTCGAAAAATGAACGCATCAACACTGGGCACGCCGGGTCTCCGAAGGGTATTCACCGAACAGCTCTCGATAGTTGCCGGAGAAATGGCTCAGGTGATAGAAACCCATCTCCGCCGCCACCTCACCGATGCTGCATTCCTCGACATAACTGTTCATCAGGCGGCGACGTACTGCGTTGAGACGCAGGTTGCGCAGGTACTCGACCGGGCGCGTGCCAGTGACGACCTGAAAACTGTTCTGCAGGGTCCGGCGGCTGACCCGAAGCCGATCGCACAAATCCAGCACAGTGAGAGGCGTATCGATGCTGGCCAGGGCCAGCTCCTGGCTTCTCTTGACCAGGTAGGAACTGACAGTGAGGTTGCTCTGCCGCCCACAGTGCTCATCCCTGGCGCTGTTGAACAGGTCGAGAAAGATATCCAGCAGAGTGTCCTCAAGCAGTTGCTCGGCGGCGGCACTCAGGTCCGCCCGGCCTTGCACCAGGTATTGGAACGTCGGATGCAGACGCTGCTGGATGCGCTGCAGCACGGAGTCCGGCACCTTGATCTGCGACACCGTGTTCAGGCGCTGCAGTTGCTCTTGTGGCAGCTCCAGCGCTGCCAGCTTGGCGAAGCGGAGCATGTCGACATTCACGGCGAAGAAACGGATGCCCTCCGGCGCGTGCAACACGAACTCTTCGCCATCTCTCAGGATCGCCACACTATGGGTACCCACCTCGTATTTCTGAACCACGGGGGCCCGGCCGACATCCAGGGACATGGCAATGCACAGCCGCCCCTGGGGGGCGAAACCATGCTGCACCACGCGTTTGTCCAGTACTTCCTGGAACATCTGAAAACGATCCGATGAAATCTGCCGCAATTCGCTGGACAGGCTGCCACGGCCCAACTGGTCGTATACCTGCCGCCATCCCAGAATGGAGCCAGCATGCTGTTGCGGGTCGGTGAAAGATCGGACTTCTGCGAACATATCGGTTTCGCTCCACGCGGGTCCGTCAGGCTGATCGTTTCCGTTCAGTCAGCCTTCCGGCAGAAAGCCAAAGCCAGTTCCATGCCAAGCATTTTCAAGCTGTAGCGCCCCGGCAGGATCTCCATCGGCGGCAATAAAGCCCCCGAGAGAATCACCTGACCGGCGCGTAAACACTGACCGTCGGCCAGAAGGCGCCGGACCAACCAGCACAGCATGCTCAAGGGCGCCTCTTGGGTGAGGCTGCTGAGCCCACTGCCAATCTCCTCGCCATCACGCGTCAGGTGAAACTCGACCTGAGCGTGTCGCTGCGCATCGAATGGCTGCGCGGCGGACAGGCAATAAAGGGCCGCGGCCGCGTTGTCGGCCAGAAAGGCGCCAGCACCGAATCGCCAGCCCTGCCAGCGGCAATCGGCAATTTCGAATGCCAGTGCCACGCTGGCGACGGAAGAAAGAATGTCAGCGTCGCTGCACGCGCTATCCACACGCTCACGCCCCAGTATCAGGGCCAGCTCGATCTCCAGCTTGGGCTGGATCAAACGGAACAGGTCCACGTCCTGACCCGCTTGCAGTGACATGCTGTCGGTCAGCGCGCCGTAGACCGGTTCGACGAGGCCGAAGCGACGCTGTGCAGCTTCACTGGCGAAGGCGATCTTCCATCCGGTCAGGCGTTCCTGGCGAGCTTCGCGCAGTTGCAGCGCATTGCGCTGCATGAAGTAGCCAGCCGTCAGGTCGAGTGAGTCCGCATCGATAGCCGGCAACGGTTCGCAGCAGGCCTGCGCCCGCAGCAGACGCTGCGGCAGGTCGGCCAGAGCCGTCATGACAATTGCCTCTGAAGCCTGGCCAGCACACCTTCCAGGCGCTCGGGCGTAGTGATCGCCGCGACGAAACGATCCGGGCGAACGATGACGATGCTGTCGCGTACCTTGGCGAACCAGTTGCCCAGGCGATTATCCACGTCCTCGATGCTGATCGCACCGTCAGCGCTCAGCGGCTGATGGCGCGCGCCACTGCGCGAACGGTTGATCTGAATGAAGCGGGCGTCCCAGCGTTTCCAGTAGGCCTGCGCCTCTTCGCTCAGGGCTTCTGCAGGGTTGACCCGATAGCCCAGCACGGCATAAGAGTCGCCGAGAATGTCATCCAGCCGGCATTTCTTGCCGTCGTGATCCTCGACGAAAGGCTGGATGAACAACTGGCCGACCAAGTCGCCCTCACGCAGTTCTTCACGCTCGTGGTGCACCAGGCCCTTGATGATCGTCGCCTTGGGCTTGAACTTGAACTCCAGCAGGTGCGAACGCAGGTTATCGACGGTGTTGACCGCCTGGAACAGCCAGTCGCGCACGCCGGCCATCAGCGGGTTGGTCAGGCCCAGTACCGCGCCCATGTTGTCGGCCAGACCGATCAGGTCAGTGGCATGACCACGGCGCTCCACGTCATAGCTGGCGATGATGTTCGGCGATGCGCGGCCTTGCAGCACCGCCACCAGCTTCCAGGCCAGGTTGGCAACGTCGCGCAGGCCGGAGTTGAGGCCCTGCCCGGCCCAGGGCGGAGAAATGTGTGCAGCGTCGCCAACCAGCGCCACACGCCCCTCGACGAAGCGTGCCGCCACGCGCGAGTTGTGGGTGTAGGCGCGAATACGGACGATCTCCAACTCGTCGACGGCATCGCCGATATGTCCACGGATCAGGCCGCGAATGGTGGCTTCTTCGCACATCCTGGCCTCGTCCTCGCCTTCCTTGAGCATGAACTCCCAGCGGCGCTGCCGGTACGGCAGGTAGATACACACGAAGGGCCGCTCGGGGTCGGCATGCAGTGCCGTATAAGGCGCATCGAGTGAATCGTTGGTGACGTCGACCACCACCCACTTGCGTGGATGAGTCATGCCCAGCAGTTCGATGCCGAGCTTCTTGCGCACGCAGGAGCGGCCGCCATCGGCACCGATCACATACTGTGCGTGCAGCTCGTAGGGTTCGCCATCGGCGTCCTTGACCTGCAAGGTCACGCCCTCCTCGTTCTGACTGAGATCGAGCATTTCGTGCCCCAGGCGCAGATCGACGCACTCATGGCGCTCCAGCTGTTCACGCAAGGTGCCTTCGAGCAACTGCTGCATGAAGATGTTGCGCATCGGCCAACCGTATTCGGCAACCGTCGGCTTGACCTCGGCGAAGCACACGCCACGGGCGTTGTAGTAACGCAGCGGGACGTCGCAGATCATGTCGCGCACGGCGATGTCCGCAACGCCAATGCCCTGCAACACACGCAATGCCTCGTCATCCATACCCACTGCACGTGGATACGGGAGGATGCCCTCGGCCAGTTCCAGCACCACGCAGTCGATGCCATGCAACCCCATGTAATGGGCTGCCGTGATGCCGTTCGGCCCTCCGCCGACGATTACAACCTGAGTCGTCTCGCGTTTCATGCTCTCTCACCAGTCTTCTTATGATTACGTTGGATGCCCGTCATGCCGAGCTCTCCCTGGAGCCCGCTGCCGTTTTGCCAGAGATGCCTCGATGTGATGGGTATCGCTTCGTTCCACCCATCCTACTTGCTGCTTTTCCGCTAGCCTTGCTGCGCCCTCAGAAACTCGCCGACGACGCGGTTGAACACAGCCCCCTGATCGTCGTGCACATAGTGGCTGGCATCGGCGATTTCCACCGCACGAACATTGGCATTGCTTTGCTGCATCCGCTCAAGGGTCGCTGGCGGCAGGAAATCGGAGCGTCCGCCACGGACAAACAAGGTTGGGCAATCCAGGCTGTGTACCGCCGGCCACAGATCGGTCGGTTCGATGCTCAGGCGCGCCTCGGCGATGCCCTGCTGGTCATACCGCCAGTAGATACCGTTGTTGGTTTCTTTCATCGAATACTTCAGGCGCGACGCCAGGCCTTCGGCCGACAGACCGGGACGCGAGCGCTGCCAGAAATCACGAGCGCTATCCCAGTCGGCGAACCAGGTTGGTGTTTCACGCATCTCACGGCGAATACGCTCCGCGCCATCACCGACGCTCGATGAGCCCGGCCCGATGTCCTCGATCACCAGCGCGGTCAGTCGACCGGGATGCTGGCGTGCGTACTCCAGGGCGTTGGCGCCCCCCAGGGAATGGCCAACCAGCATGAAACGCCCGAGGTGCAGGTAATCGACCAGATCCTCCAGATCCTGCACGTAGTAGTCGGTCCGGTAGGTATGGGGTTCGGCCCAGTCACTCAGGCCACGACCACGCTGATCGAGGGCGTAGACACAGAATTCGTCGCCCAGCGCTTCGGCCAGCGACTCCCAGGTCTGCGCGTAGGCGCGCAGACCGTGGAGCAGGATGACCGGGGTCGCATCGAGCCTGCCCCACTGCAGGACATGCAGGGGAAGCAGATTACGGTTATGGAAGAAAAAGCTTTTCGCAGACATCACGGTGCTCCCCGCCCGGTAACAACATCAGGTCAAACCGTTATCACCTTTGATCGCATCGGCACTCAGCCCGCCCAGGCGCGCATGCAGGCGACCACGGGTGGCGAAGGCCCAGATGATGATCACTTCGTCCGGTGCCGGACCGTCGCCGAAGGAGACCGACACTGTGTCGTAGTGCGAACGCACGTACAGCGCGTCCTTGTGCGCCAGCGGCACATCGATGGTCACGCCGGGCGCACCGCGCTTGCCAGTCGACGGCACCCACGACTTGCCGCCGCCCAGGGCGGCACGCACCGGGTCGGCAGCCGGGTTGGTGAGAAAAGCATTGCCATGCTCGTACTCGCCGTTGGTACCGACCAGGCAGGCCTTGCCGTAGCTGATCACCTTGCGCCCGGCGGCCAGAGCCTGGATACGGCGACCGAACTCATGACCCAGCTCCGGCGAAGCACCGATCAGTTCGTCGAGGCTCTCGCTGAAACGGCCGGCATACGGGTTATGGATCGCCGCTGCAATCACGTATTTGAACAGCGGCTCGCCATCGGCCAACTGGCCACTCTCATTGGCCAGGGTTTCCTCGCTGAAGCTGTACCACTTGCGAATGTGATAGTTGGCGAAATTCTTGGTTTTCATCATGCGTTCCTGAATCAAAGGGGGTCGAGGTCGAAGTGACGGCTGGGCGCGCCGGCGGCGCGGAAGCGCTCCTTGGCCCGTGCATCGTCGTGTTCGGTTTCGAGGAAGAACTCCAGGCGATTGCCATCGGGATCGTTGAAGTACAGGCCGTTGCCGATTTCATGGTCGGTGATCTTTACGATCTCGACGCCCTTGCTCAGCAACATGCCGTAGAGCTGGCGCAGGGTGGTCATGTCACCGGCGATTTCCAGGCCGTAATGCTGTAGCCCCAGGCCGCCCTGGTGCGCGCCAGGCGCGGCCTTGATCAGGGCGATGTCATGGTGCTTGCTGCCGAAGGCCATCATGATCCAGCTCTCGCCACGGGCGCTTTCGTGCATGCCCAATACATCGGCGTACCAAGGTGCGGACACCTCCGGATCGGTGACGAACAACGACAGGTGGGTACGGACGATCTCGATTTTCATCGCCTAGTCCTCACTTCTTGATGACGGATGTATGCCCGGCCTTGATCTGCGCAACCGCTGGGGTCCACAGCACATCGGCGATCTCGCTGAACTCGCGCCACTGTTTCTGCCAACCGTTACCGCCGTTCTCCGAGGTGAACAGATGGCCATACTTGGTGCCGGCCAGCATCTGCTTCGGGTTGGCCGGGTTGAAGGCGATGGCCCACACGCAGGAGTTGGGTTGCTGCGACAGCGGCAACACTTCCCAGGTCGCCGCGGCGTCACGCGAGATCAGCACCTTGCTGGTAGTACCCGGCGTACCGTCGGAAATGCTCAGGTACAGGGTGTCTTCGCTACCCAGCGGGGCGTTGAGCACACGTACGTAATACAGGCCGAAGGCTTCCGCACCGATGATGCCGGTCCAGGTCGCGCCTTCGTCGAAGCTGCGGTAGATGGCATTGACGCAGACCACCACGATGACTTTCTTGCCGTGGTTGGGCAGCACCACGATGTTGTGGATGTCCGAGTTGTAGTCCCACAGCAGGCGGTCGTCGATACGAGTGAAGGTCTCGCCACCGTCACGGCTATGGAAAAGACCGCCCTCCTCCAGGCCGAACCAGACTTGCTGGCGGTCGGTCGGGTCGTAGGCGAAGGCCAGCAGGCGCGGCTTGCTCACGCCATCGCAGAACTCGGGGATCTCCACCGGTACGCGATACCAGTTGACGCCACCATCGAGGGTGCGCCACAGCACGGCACGCGACGGCGCGCCCGTGCCGACGAAAATGCGCTGCGCATCGTTGGGATCGACCGCGACTTTCCATACGGTCTCACCGTTGAATGGCGAGTCGATGCGGGTCCACTTGCCACCGACATCCCGGCTGACGCACAGGCCGACATCGGTGCCGGCATAGATCACGTCCGGCTCGGATGGGGACATGCTCAGCGAGCGGGTGATCGCGTCGAACTCGATATCCTGGCCCAGGCCCAGGCGGTGCCAGGTCTTGCCGTCGTCGGCGCTGCGTATCACTGCCTGGCCGACAGTGGCCACCAACAAGGTTCCATTGCTCATGATTGCCTCCTCAGATAAAGATGCCGCGGGTCAGGCCGCCGTCGATACCGATGGATTCGCCCGTCACAGCGCCGGCTTTCGGCGACGCCAGGAAACCGATCAGCCAGCCCATCTCGATGGGTTGCAGCGTGCGGCGGATCGGCGTGGCGTCGATGTAGCCCTGCTCGACCTGCTGCGGGGTCTTGCCCTGTTTCACGCCTTCGCGCTCGTACAGTTCCTGGATGTGCGGGGTGTCGACCACCCCGGGGTGGATCAGGTTGACGGTGATGCCCGATGGGCCGAGCTGGTCAGACAAGGTCTTGGTCATGTGGGCGATGGCCAAGTTGCGCATGCCCGACAACACCTTGCTGCCACGGCCGGTGAGACCACCGATGTTGATGATGCGACCGAAGCCCAGCTCCTTCATGTGCGGGGTCACGGCCTTGGCGCAGCGGAAGTAGCCGATCACCTTGGTGTTCATGTCCGACAGCAGTTCGTCGTCACCGGCGTGCTCGATGTCGTTGCGCACCACGCCGGACGGCGCGGCGGCACCGTTGACCAGAATGTCGATGCGGCCGAAATGCGCCTTGGCCTGCTGGACCATCTCTGAGACGGCCCCCATATCGTTGGTGTCGCAGAACAGCGGCAGCACTTCGTTGCCGGTTTCGGCGGTGATTTCTTCTGCCGCAGCGCGCAGGTACTCCATGCGCCGGGCACAGATCACCACCTTGCAGCCTTCCTGGGACAAGAAGCGCGCGACTTCCTTGCCGATGCCCATGCCGCCGCCGGTGACGATGGCCACGCGGCCATCAAGTTGCAGATCCATGTTGACTCCTCTTGTAGTTAGTCAGGTCAGGCGAGATCGACGAAGACGCTTTTGGTCTCGGTGTAGGCGTCGATCACGTGCTTGCTCATTTCCCGGCCCCAGCCGGATTGCTTGTAGCCGCCGAAGGGCGAGGCTGGATCGACCACGTTCCAGCAGTTGATCCACACCGAGCCGGCCTTCAGTTGCGCCGCCAGGCGATGAGCGGCGCGCAGGTCATTCGTCCACAGGCCGGCGGCCAGGCCGTAAGGCGAGTCGTTGGCACGCTGGGCGAGCTCGTCGACGTCGGACCAGCTCATCACCGTCAGCACCGGGCCGAAGATTTCCTCGCGGGCCACGCAGGCACGCTCGGCGCGGTCGAGGAACACACTCGGCTCGATGAAGTGGCCATGCTCCAGATGCTCGGGGCGCTTGCCGCCACAGATCAGCTCGGCGCCCTCTTCCACGCCGCGCTGCAAGTAGCCGCTGACCATGCCCAGTTGGCGTTCGGAAACCAGCGGGCCGAGCGTGGTCGAGCTGTTCAGGCCGGAGCCGATGACATGAGCGGCAGCATGACGGCGCAGCTCGTCCAGCACCTGGTCGAGCACCTTTTCATGCACGTACAGACGCGATGCGGCCGTGCACACCTGGCCCTGGTTGTAGAAGATGCCGTCGGCCGCACCCTTGGCTGCGCGAGCGATATCGGCGTCCGGCAGGATGATGTTCGGCGACTTGCCGCCCAGCTCCAGCGAGACCTTCTTCATGTTGCCGGTCGCCGCCTGGGCGATCAGCCGGCCGACCTGGGTCGAGCCGGTGAAGGCGATCTTGTCGACATCGGCATGGGCAGCCAGCGGCGCACCGGTACGCATGCCGAAGCCGGTGAGCAGGTTGACCACGCCAGCCGGGAAACCAGCCTGCTCGATCAACTGCACCAGGCGCACCGCCACCAGCGGTGTCTGCTCGGCTGGCTTGAGCACGGCGGTGCAGCCAGTGGCCAGGGCCGGGCCGAGCTTCCACACACACATGGTCAGCGGAAAGTTCCACGGCACGATCAGGGCACACACGCCCACAGGCTCACGCAAGGTGTAGTTGAGCATCGGCGCACCGCTCGCCGGCGAGACCGGCACGGTGCTGCCCTCGATCTTGGTCGGCCAGCCCGCGAAATAGCGAATGATGTTCGCCGCGCTGGCCGCTTCGCCCCGCGCGTTGGCGATGGGTTTACCGTTTTCCAAGGTGATCAGTTGCGCCAGCTCCTCGGCATGGGCATCGATCAGTTCGGCCAGGCGAAACAGCAGATAGCCGCGACGGGCCGGCGTCTCCCAACGCCACGGGCCTTCGAAGGCCGCCCGGGCCGCCGCAACGGCGGCGTCCACATCAGCTTCGTCACCGTCGGCCACCTGGCAGATGGTTTGCGCGGTGGCCGGGTTCTCGACGGCAAAATGCCGGCCCTTGGCGGCGTCCTGCCATTGACCGCCGATGAACAGGCGCTTGGGCGAGGCCAGGAATTCGCGGACAGCAGGCAGCAGTTGAACGTCACTCATGGTTCACAGCTCCATTTCGATCAGGCACGGCGCAACCGAGGCGATGGCGCGGGCCAGTGCCTGTTGCAATTCGGCGTTGGTGCGCACGGTATTGGCCGGTACGCCGTAGCCCTTGGCCAGGGCTTTCCAGTCCACGCGCGGACGATCCAGCTCAGTCAGGGCCAGCGCTTGCGGGCCGAACTCGGTGACGCCATAACGGCGCAGTTCGTTCTGCAGGATCGCGTAGCGGTGGTTGGCCGCGATCAGGATCACCACCGGCAGTTGTTCGCGGGCGATGCTCCACAGGGTCTGGATGGTGTATTGCGCGCTGCCGTCCGATTGCAGGCAGAACACGGTATTGCCGCGCTCCGCCAGGGCCGCGCCGAAGCCGGCGGGGATGCCCTGGCCGATGGCGCCGCCGGTGTTGGTCAGCACGCGATGACGCGCAGCGCCTGCCGATGCGGTGAAGAACGGGTAGCCGCAGGTGCCGCCTTCGATGGAAACAATGCAGTCATCGGTCAGGGCGGCAGACAACACGCGACCGACCGACTGCGGCGTCAGGCGCTCCTCCGCTGTCGGCAGCTCGATACCTTGCGCAGTAGGCACGTAGGCTGGCGCTTGCAGGGCATCGGCCAATGCACTCAAGGCGCCGGCCACATCGTCGCCGACGTCGGCCAGGAACAGCAGGCGATCACGCTCGGCCAGGCGCGAAGGAATGCCTTCATAACCGAAGTAACTGATCGGCTCCGGCACGCCGGCACAGACCACCAGGTCGTACTGGTCGAGGATTTCGATGGCGACTTCTGGGAAATAGGGCAGGCGATCCAGGTCCGGCAGACCGCCGCCCCGATGACTGACGCGCGGGAAGGTTTCCGCGAACAGCCGCACACCCGACAGGTTGGCCAGCCGCCCGGCAGCCTCCAGCCCCGCAGCCGAAAGGCCGCCATCGCCGACAATGAACACCAGGCGCTTGCCGGCCCGCAGCTCACTGACCACCTGCTCGACCTTGTCGCCGGCGAAACGCCGCACCGGCGCCTGCAAGGGCGCAAAGCGTGCGGCCGCCTCGCTGACCGGATTGGCTTGCAGATCCATGGGCAGGATCAGGCTGGCGATCTGGCCACGAGGCTGCCAGGCAGCCTGCACGGCGCTCTGGAAATCCTCACCGACCCGCTCGGCGCTGCGCGACGTGCGTACCCAGCCGGATACGGCACCGGCCAGGGCTTCGATATCACTGGCCAGTGGCGGATCGTAATTGACGTGCCAGGAAGCATGATCGCCGATCACGTTGACGATGGGCGTATTGGCCCGGCGCGCATTGTGCAAGTTGGCGATGCCGTTGGCGAAACCCGGCCCCAGGTGGGTCAGGGTCAATGCCGGCTTGCCGGCGATCCGGCCATAACCATCGGCGGCACCGGTGCATACCCCTTCGAACAGGGACAGCACGGGCTTGAGCGTGGATGTTCCAGCGAGTGCGGCTACCAGGGGAATCTCGGTGGTTCCCGGATTGGCGAAACAATACTCGACCCCGCTGGCAGCGGCGGCCTTGATGAGTAACTCGGCACCATTCATTCGTCTGCCCTCACAGGCTTGCGTTATTTTTGAGATTTATTTCACTTTAAAAAAACCATTACAACGATTTTTTATTAAATTACTCAAAATACGAGACAAATGAGATTTTAAAGGGTATTTTCTCTCAACCTTAAATTGCCACTGAATGGGGCACCGCGCCTGAACACAGGGCACGCATTGCCCCCTGAGGGTGCCCAGCCAGGGCAGGAACCACGCAAGAAAGAGCCGCGCCATTGCGGCACCTTGGAGACATCACATGAGCAGCTTGAGCAAGACCCTCGCCGTACTGGATCTGTTCGGCCACCAGCAGTTGCAGGTCGACCCGGAGACCATTGCCACCCGCATGAGGCTGTCACGCGCCACGGTCTATCGCTATGTGAAGGATCTATGCGAAGCCGGCCTGCTGACCCGTGTCGGTGCAGGCAGCTATGGATTGGGGCCGAGGATCATCGAACTGGACTGGATGATGCGGCAGTACGACCCGATTCTCAGTGCCGGTCGCGAACTCATGCACGGGCTGTCGAACGAGACCGGCCTGGCGGTATTCGCCAGCGTTTTCTACGACGGGCACATCATCAACACCTACATCGCAGAACCCACCGACACTTACCACTTCTCGTTCGGGCGCGGGCACCCGCTACCCCTGTTCCTCGGCGCCCAATCGAAAGTGCTGGTGGCCTACCAGAAAGGCAAACGCCTGCAAAAATTATTCGAAGAAATCGCCAGCGACCCGGAACATCCCTACAGCACCTGCAGTTGGTCGGAGTTCGCAAGGATCGCCAAGAAGATCCGCAAGGACGGTTATTGCATCACCCATGATGAGCTCAACCTCGGCCTCACGGGTATCGCCACACCGATCATCAGCGTCGACGAGAAGGAAGTGGTCGGCAGCATCTCTGCCGTGGGCACGACCAGCAGCTTCAAACTGCTGCGTCAGGAAACCGTGCGCGACATGCTCATCGAAACCGCCGGACAGATCGCCATCAACATGCATTCACAGCGATCCACGCCACAGGCATGACAAAGATGGCCGCCCACCAGGGGCGGCCATGCGGCCAAGGAGCGTGAGAGTGACGCCGCGAAAATTATCGGACGGCTGCCCGATCAGAACGGTACGACGAAGATCAGTTGGCTGTAGACGTTGGTGCCGTTGCCGCCGACCTGAGAGCCAACGGTCTCGTTGTCCCGCTTCGGTTTGTAGAGACCAACCAGCGGGCTGATGATCAAGTGATCGCTGACCGCCCATTCGGCATAGAGATCCAGCTCCCGGGCATCCAGATTCTGCACATGGCGGTCATGCAAGGTGCTGAAATCGAAGAACAGCGCGCCCAGGGTCAGACGCTCCAGCGGCGTGACCTTGACCCCAAGGTGATGGATGCCGGTATTGGTGTTGAACGGGCCGGCATAGTTGGACGCGACCTCGCCCTGGAACCAGGTGCCGAGCCCCGTGCTGAGGCCGGTGAACAGTGAGTCCCAGCCGCCGGAGTAACGGGTATAGCGATAGGTCAGGCTGGGCGACCAGGCCACATCCGCGAAGCTATAGCCGGCCTCGGCGTACCAGGCTTTCTCGGCGCCGGCCTCTTTGTCTTGCCAGGCATACTCAAAGGCGAAGCTGGCATTCTCGATGCCCGCATCGCCTTCACCACGGATGCTGTAGACATCCATGCCATCGCGCTGGCGCTTGAAGTCGTCAGCCCACTGATCGGCGACATCCAGGCCATGGATATAGGTCAGGCCCAGCGTGCCGGCCTGGCCGGTGTAGTCCAGGGTGCCTCCCGCTAGAGAGGTTTCCACCTGGGCCCGGTTGTCGGACTTGAGCCAGAATGCACTGCCATGCAGGCCGTCCTGCCCACCGAGGCGCAGCACAGCGGTACGGTCGAAAGCGTGACGGGCCGCGATGTAATAAGCACCGCCCCGATTGAGATCACCTTCCAGCGGCCCTTTACCCAGGTTCGGGCCATCGTCGTTGATCAGAAAGCCACGGCCGAGCTTGACCACCTGGCGACCGAAGGAAAAGTCCACACCGTCCTGGCCCAGTACCGGAAACAGATCGGCGGAGCGCCAGCCCAGATAGGCGTCCTCGACCTTGGTGGTGCGCTCGGAACCATCGGTGTTACCAGCGGCATCCCCGTCACCCCAGGTCGCAGAGCTGACCAGCGCGAAAGCACCGTAGACGCTCCCCGCGCGCGCCAACCCCTGGTCGCCACTCACCCCGTACTTGATGAAACCTTCGCGCCAGCTCGAACCACCGGAAGTACCGTCATAATTCTTGCGACTGTTCATCATGCCGAAGACCGCGAGCATGTCGGCATTCAGGTGCGTGTCGTCATCGGCATACAGCTCGTAGGCGTTGGCCTGGCTGGCCAGACCGATTGCCAGGCTCAATGCAAGGCCTCCTGCGCTGATGTGCGCAAACAGATTTCGTTGTTCCATGATGAGGCTCCCCAGGACGTTTCAGTGTCGTTCTTGTTTATTTCACGCAGCAGGCCGCCGGGCGGCAGTCACCCCAGGCAACATTCAGGTATCAGCGTTGGCTGGAAAAAGCAGCGTCCAGGGCGGACACCATCGTCTCGGCCTCGCCACAGGTCAGGGTCAGCGGCGGTGACAAAATGATCTTGCTACCCACCGGACGCACCAGCACACCCTCGCGGCGCACGGCATCGGCCACCCGTGCGGCATAGCCGTCAGCGGGGTCGAGCGGCTGACGGGTACGCTTGTCGGCCACCAGGTCCAGGGCAATCATCAAGCCCTTGCCGCGTATCTCACCGATGACGTCATAGCGTTCACCCAGCGGTTGCAGGCACGCCAGCAGATGCGCACCGACCGTTGCCGCATTGCCTGGCAGGTCCTCGGACTCGACGATATCCAGCACCGCCAGTGCAGCTGCGCAGGCGGTCGGATGACCGCTGTAGGTGTAGCCGTGCATGATCACATTGCTGAAGCCGGGACCGTTTTCGATGGCGTCGGCCACGCGCTGGTTGAACACCGTCGCCCCCAGCGGGATGTACCCGGCGGAAATGCCCTTGGCCAGGCACAGGATATCCGGCGCCACGCCCCAGCCACGGCTGCCCAGCATGCAGCCGGAGCGACCGAACCCCGTGACCACTTCGTCGGCGATCAGCAGAATGCCATGGCGGTCGCAGATGTTGCGCAGATGCGTCCAATAGGTTTCTGGCGGCACGATCACCCCGCCCGCGCCCTGCACCGGCTCTGCGATGAATGCGGCGATGCTCTGTGCGCCAAGGAAGGCGATCTGCTCTTCGAGCTGGCGCATGCAATGCTCGACCAATTGCTGCGGGTCGCGGCAATCCCAGGGGTTGCGGTACAGCCAGGGCGTATCGAGCTGGTAGCAGCCCGCCAGCAACGGTCCATGGTTGTAGTGATAAACGCCATTGCCGCCAACCGATGTGCCGCCCATGTGCACGCCGTGGTAGCCATTGCGTAATGACAGAAAGCGCGTGCGGTTTGGCTGGCCACACGCGATCCAGTACTGACGGGCCATTTTCAGTGCGGTTTCCACCGCATCCGAGCCGCCGGAGTTGAACAGCACGCGGCTCATGCGCTCCTGAGCGAACATCGAGGTCAGACGCTCGGCCAGGTCGAATACCCGTGGGTGGGCGATGCCGTCGAAGGTCTGGTAGTAGGCGAGCTCGTCGAGCTGGGCGGCAATCGCGGCTTTCACTTCGGCGCGGTTATGGCCGATGTTGACGTTCCACAACCCACCCACGCCATCGAGCAGACGATTACCGTCGATATCAGTGATGTAGTTGCCATCGCCACGGGCAATGATCAGGGTTTTCTGTCGGTTACCGGCAGCGGAAGAACTCATTGGATGCCAGAACTTCTTTTCCATGCCTTGGTACTTCTCGAACATGGCTGGGCTCCTCAAACGGCTTGATGCTTGCGCACGTAAAGCAACTGCTGGCCAGTAAATTCCAGCAGCCCCTCCAGGCCGAACTCGACACCGAACCCGGACATCTTGCTGCCACCGAACGGGGTATGCGGATGGATCTGGGCATGGCAGTTGACCCAGGCCACACCGCTCTCCAGACGGCTGGCCAGCGCTTCGGCAGCAACGACATCGCTGCCCCACACCGAGCCACCGAGCGCCATATCGCTGTCGTTGGCACGACGCAGCACATCCTCGACATCGCGGTAGGCGATCACCGGCAACACCGGACCGAACTGTTCTTCATCCACCAGCCGATGACCATCGCTCACCCCCGTGACGATGGTCGGCGGGAAGAAGTAGCCCGGCCGTTCCAGGCGCTCACCGCCACACACCACGCGACCGCCGTTGACGCAAGCATCGGCCACCAACTCGGCGACCAGCTCCAGTTGTTCGATGTTCTGCACCGGCCCGAACGTGACGTCCGCCTGCAAGCCATCGCCGACCACCTGACGTCGGGCGATAACCGCCAGCGCCTCGGCGAATGCTGCGGCCTGGGACTCGTGCACATACAGGCGCTTGAGCGCGGCACAGGTCTGGCCCATGTTGAGGAAGGCAGCCTGAAAGATATCCTCGACCACCGCCTCGACCGACGTCCCTGGCAGAACGATGGCCGCGTCGTTGCCGCCCAGCTCGAGGGTCAGGCGTTTCAGGTTACCGGCGGCGGCCTGCATGACCCGCTGGCCGGTCGCCGTGGAACCGGTGAAGACGATCTTGTGGATGCCGGTGTGACTGGAAATCGCGCTGCCGAAGCCACGCTCGCCAGTGATCACGTTGATGACGCCCTTGGGCACGTGCCGGGCGATGATCTCGACCAGGCGGATCGTGCTCAGCGGCGTGAGGCTGGAAGGCTTGCTGATCACGCAGTTACCCGCGCGCAGGGCCGGCATGATGTGCCAGATGGCAATCATGAATGGCCAGTTCCAGGGCGTGATCGAAGCCACCACACCGAGCGGTTTGTAGTGCAGCTCGACACGCTGGCTGGCGTTTTCCTCGATCACTTGCACGGGGATTTCCTGCTCGGCGGCATAACGTGTCCAGGCCACACCGCCCATCACTTCACCCATGGCCAGAGACAAGGGCTTGCCCTGCTCGGCGACGATCAGTCGAGCCAACGCTTCTGCCTCGCCCTCGATATCGCTGGCGATACGGCGCAGGCATTCACTGCGCTCGGCATGGCTGCTGTACCGCCACAGGGAGAATGCCCGCTGCGCCGCCTGCACGGCCTGATCCAGTTGAGCCAGGGAACCGGCCGTGCATTGGGCGAAAGCCTCGCCGGTGGCCGGGTTGACCACATCAAAGTGCCCGTCTTCACCTGCTACACGTGCACCATCGATAAGCATTGGATAGTCGTTCATCGGAGAAACCTTTCATTGCGCCGCCGGCAGATAGCCCTGCTCGGCGGTCAAGTCATTGGGAAATAGCGAGGCTCAGAGCTTGTGGCTGCCAAGCGCCTCGAAGCACGCCGGCGAACGGCGACGCAGGCGCAGCGCCAGCAGAATGCCGCCAACCAGCGCGGCGGGAATCACCGCACAAAGGCCATAGGACAAGGCCTTGCTGGAGCCGGTAAGCACCTCGAAATGCAGCACCGCGATAACCAGCACCACACTCAGAACCAGACAGGAGAATCCAGGCAGGACCAGACTGCGCAGGATGCCGAGGTTCAGTTGCGGGTTGCGCCGGAAGTACATCAGCACGGCAGCCGAGGTCATCGCCATCAGCAGAATCAGGCACAACGTGGCCAGGCTGGAAAACCAGGAAAACAGTTGCAGGATCGGATCGGCATCCATGGCCGCGAAAATCAGCACCACGACCGCCGCGATCAGGCTTTGCAGCGCCGACCCCATGTGCGGGCTCTGGTGGATACGGTGCGTCGCCCCCAGCGCACGGGGCAGCAGCCCATCACGACCTATCGCATAGAAATAGCGCGCAGCGGAATTGTGGAAAGCCAGCAGACCGGCGTAGATGCTCACCATGAACAGGATGCGGATCATCTGGGTCAGCTCACCGCCCACATAATGATCGGAGAGCCCGTAAATGAACGTGGTCGGATCATCCAGCGACTGCAGGGTCGGCACGATCTTGTCGGCGCCCACGCCCACCACCATCGACCAGATCGACAACGCATAGAAGCACCCGATCAACAGCACCGAGACGTAGGTCGCGATAGGAATCGCCCGCCGCGGATTCTTCGCTTCCTCGCCGTAGATGGTGGTGGCCTCGAAACCAATGAAGGCCGCGAAGCAGAACAGCAGCCCGATCGACGGCGTACCGCTGAACACATGCTCCGCCTTGAAGGCATCGAAGTTCACGCCGTTATCACCACCGCTGCGCAGGATCGCGACGTCCAGCACCAGGATCGCCAGATACTCGGCCACCACGATCAGCGACAACACCCGCGCCGACAGATCGATATTGCGATAGCCCAGCACGGCGATACTGGCCATCGCCATCAGCGAATACGCCCACCAGGGCAATTCCAGGCCAAAGACACTCGCCATGGTGCCCGACACGACACCGCCGAACATGCCATACAGACCGACCTGCAGAATGTTGTAGGCGAACATCGCCAGCACCCCGGCAGCGCCCCCCGCCAGGCCACCGAGGCCACGCGAGGAAAAGGCGTAGAAACCACCGGCATTGGTGACATGGCGCGCCATGGTGGTATAGCCGACCGAAAAGGCCAGCAACACCAGCAGCGCCAGCAGCAACAGCGCCGGCGTGCCCGCCCCGTTACCGAGCATGATGCCGATGGGGAAACCACCAGCCAGCACACTCAGCGGGCTGGCCGCCGACACGACGAAGAAGATGATGAAACCGACGCCAAGGGCGCCACGCCGCAGCTCTGTCGAGCCGGCGGCCGGGGTGACGGATACGCTCATTATTTTGACCTTGTTCTATGAGGCAGTCGTTGTTGTAAGGGCCGTACAGCGCGGCATATCGCCGCCTGGCCGGCCAAAAATCTGTTGTTATGGGCTCACTGGCCAAATCGATCCTAGGCCTATCGGCGATGGGGCGTTATCCCAAATCGGCAGCAAAGAAATGCACGCTCCAACTTGGGTCACGCCACGGTCACCCCTTACCGAAGCCTGCCGATTCGGGATAACGCTGGGTGCTCTCCGGCCCTAGCGATCGTTATCGCCCCTGCGGTCACAGGCGCTATCGCCCATACACAAGCGCCATAACAAGAAACCCCGCTGATACGAGGCTCCACGCCAATGCTCATCTCCCGCATTGCTGAACACCCCTGCGCGTACGCTGCCTCGCGGTGCACGAGCGAGCGCCAGTGCGATCACGTCGAGAGACACCATCCATGACTGTCAGAGCGATCAGCATTCAATGGCGTATCAGCCTGCTCAGCGGCTTGTGCCTGTTGGCGGTGGTGGCGAGCCTGCTCGGCACGATGCTTTACCAGACCTATCGCAACGCCCAGCTACAGAAACGCGAAAGCATCCGCATGCTCGACGAAGCAGCCCAAGCCAGGCTTCGGCAATTGCAGGAGTCTGCACGACTGGGCCTCTCACTGAACGACCTGGCCAGTCACCAGCACGGCCTGGTCAAGCATTTCCGTACCTGACCGAGGCAATCAGCCATGAAGATTCTGCTTGCCCTCCTCGCTCTGTTCGCCTGCGCTAGCGCACAAGCCGAACAGCTGCTGCGCTTTTACAGCTGGAAGGATTATTTCGATCCCCAGGTACTGGAAGACTTCCAGAAAACCACGGGCATTCGGGTCGAATATCACCCCTTCACCACCTCGGACGAATTGTTCAAGGCGCTGGAAAATGGCGAGGCCTACGATGTCATCGTGCCCAGCCACTTCATGCTTGGGCAGTTATTGAAGGAGCATCGCCTGCTGCCACTCGACAGCAGTCGTCTGCCGCACTATCAGGAACTCGATCCCTGGTTGCTCTCCATGCTGGCTGGTCTACCCGGTGCCAACCCGCACAGCATCCCCTATCTGTGGGGCTCCATCGGCATGGTCATCAACGATGCCAAGGCCCAAGCAACCTACGGCTCGCCACTGCCCAACAGCTGGAGCCTGCTATTCGATGACAGGCAGGCTGCGCGCGTGGAGAGCTGTGGCCTGGGCCTGATCGACGCACCTGAAGAAGTCACTTCGTTGCTGCTCAACTTCCAGGGACGGCGCATTGCCGGAAGCCGCCAGATCGACCGTGCCCTGCAACCGCTGGCGACCTTGATGCCACGCCTGCGCGCCCTGGATAACTGGGAATATGTCGACGCCGTTGCCCAAGGCCGCCTATGCCTGGCCATGGCCTGGAGCGGGCATGCCCTGCGTGCCATGCAGAGCAATCCCGCCTTGAGCTATCGGATTCCGGATGAAGGGGCCGCGCTGTACATCGATACCCTCGCGATCCCAGCCAATGCACCGCACCCGGACCTCGCCTACCGCTTCATCGACTACCTGATCGCACCAGACAACGCGATTCGCAATGCGCGGGCGACGCAGTTCTACGCGCCGCTTCCGAGCCAGTCTCCCGCCATGAAAGCCTTCACGGCGGACAATCCAGAGCATGTGCTGACCATCGAGCAACGGCGTCGCAGTTACCTGCTGGAAAGCCTCGGCAACGAGCAGAAAAAAGCGATCGTTCAGGCGTGGAAAACACTCAAGGCAGCACGGCCATGACTCATCCAGCACAAGCATGTGAGCCGTAAGATTCCATCCTTCCGACCTTGCCGAACGCCAACCTGAGCCAGATTGGCGCATGGATCGATCAATAGGCGTGGAACATTGCCTGAATCTTCGCCGGATCCTGGGTCACGGTCAGCGCCAACATCAGCAGAATGCGCGCCTTCTGCGGGTTGAGGTTATCCCCCAGCAAACCCAGATAGGCCTCGTCCTCGGGCACATGACCGCTGCCGGTACGCGACGAGCGCACCACCACTACGCCCTTGTCCATCGCCGCCTTGATCGCCGGCAGGACGAAACGCGACTCGCTGCCAGCGCCCACGCCAGCTACCACGATACCCTTGGCCTGGTTGGCCACAGCGGCGTCATACAGATAACCGCTGTCGTTCTGGTAGCCGTAGAGGATGTCCACTTTCGGCAGCGCGCTGAGCGTGGCCACATCGAACGGCGTATCAACGGTGTGCTTTTTGTCGATGCGGGTTTCGAAGTGCGGCACCTGATTGACCAGAGTACCCAGATAACCGCTACCCAACGATTTGAAAGTGTCCACCGAGTTGGCGTCTGTCTTGGTCGTGTCACGTGCGGAGCCGATACGATCGTTGAGCACGATCATCACCCCACGCCCACGCGCGTCCTTGTCGGCGGCGACGGTCACGGCCTGGAGAATGTTGCTCGGGCCATCGGCACTGATCGCGGTGGCTGGCCGCATCGAGCCGGTGATGACCACGGGCTTGTCGCTCTTCACCACCAGGTTGAGGAAATAAGCGGTTTCTTCCAGCGTGTCCGTGCCATGGGTGATGACCACACCGGAAATGTCGTCACGGGCCAGCAGTTCGTTGACGCGCTTGGCCAGCTTCAACAGGATTTCGTTGTCCATGTTGTCGCTGCCGACATTGGCCACCTGTTCGGCAGACACCTTGGCCACCTTGTCGAGTGAAGGCACGGACTTGAGCAGCGCATCGGCCGTCAGCACGCCGGGTTTGTAGCCGGTGGTCTGCGTGTCCTGGGCAGCGGTCCCGGCGATGGTGCCGCCGGTAGCCAGTACGGCGACCTGGGGAAGCGACGATTGGGCCATGGCATTGGATACCGCCGTGACAGTGAGCGCGATAGCAAAAACTCCGGACTTGAAGATGTTCATTGTTCCACTCCAAACATGAGTAGCAGGCAAAGGGCGGCCCGCGCCCCTGTCAGCCGACAGGAACGGGCGTTGGTTTTTATTGCTTTAAGAACGTGCTGCGATGGCGACCCAGCGAGCGTGGTGCTGAATTCCAATCAAAAACCGCTGCAATGCAGCGCTGGAAAGCTGCACGGAAATCCCGTTATCCAGCGGATGCAACACATAGTGGGACGCCGTGCCGAGATCCTCATCGAGGATCAGTTCGACCTGGCGTTCCGTGTCGTTGACCAGGGCCAGTGGGCTCAATGCTCCGGGTCGCACACCGAGCAACACGAACAGCCGCTCCGGCGACGCGAGCGAAAGGCGACCACTGCCCAATGCCTGACTCAACCGGGAAAGGTCCACGGACTTTTCGGCGGTGGTCATCAGCAGGTAGTGCTTGCCCTTGCGATCGCGCAGCAGGAGGTTCTTGCAACGCATGCCATCGAGGGACAGTTCCAAGGCATCGGAATCCGCCATGGTGAAGATCGGCTGGTGGTGCTCGACCTCGTGCTCGATGCCGAGCGATAGCAACTCATCGAGCAGACCTGCACTGTTGATCATCGGAACGTTCCCCTTCTGACAGCGACCGAAGCGGCCGGGCTCGCAGCCCAGCCACACGGATCACAGGATTTCAGCTTTCGAAAACCGGCCGCGAAGCCTTCTCGATAGCAGCCATGGCCTCGGTCTGCGAGAGAATGCCCGACTCTTCCATGATCGCCAGCAATGAACGGCCCTCGTTCACCGACTGACGCGCCAGCTTGCTCACGCTCGCATAACCCAGAGTCGGCACCAGCGCCGTGGCGACAGCCATGGAGTTGACCAGGTGCGCTTCGTTGCGGGCGACGTCGGCGCTGATGCCGGCGATGCACTTCTCGCGGAAACGGCGGATGCCATTGGTCAGCAGCGCGATGCTGTCGAAAATCCGCGACGCCACCACCGGCTCGAAGTGGTTGATCTCCAGCTCGCCGTACTGCACGGCCTGGGCCACCGCCACGTCGTTACCGATCACCGCGAAGCTCAACTGGATCATCGCCATCGGCAGCACCGGGTTGACCTTGCCGGGCATGATCGACGAGCCGGCCTGGGCCTCTGGCAGCTTCAATTCGCCGATGCCTCCGACCGGACCGGAGGATAGTACGGTCAGGTCAGAGGCAATCTTCGCCAGGGATGCCGAGCAGGTGCGCAGCTCGCCCGAGACGCGTGAGAACACGTCCATGTTCTGCATCGCATCGAAAGGATTCGACGGCGCCTGGTAAGCCACGCCGGTGATCTCGCCCAGGTGCCGGTACACCGCATCGCGATAAGCCGCCGGCGCGCCGAAACCGGTGCCGATGGCGGTGCCACCGAGCGGCAGTGTGTGCAGCTTGCCGCGCACCGCACCCAGTTCCTCGGCCAAGCGATGGGTCAGCGAGGCATAGCCGGAAAACAGCTGGCCAAGGCGCATCGGTTGCGCGTCTTGCAGACAGGTGCGGCCCAGGTGCAAGACATCGGCGAACTGCTCGGCCTTCTGGTCGAATTGCGCCGCCAGCTTCTGCACTTCGTCGATCAACGGCGCCAGCATGGCGTGGGTAGCGATCTTCAGCGCGGCCGGGTAGACATCGTTGGTCGACTGCGAGCCGTTCACATGGTCGTTGGGATGCACCACGTCGTAGCTGCCAGCCGCATGACCGAGCACCTGTTGCGCACGGTTGGCGATGACCTCGTTGAAGTTCATGTTGGTCGAGGTGCCGCCGGAGCCCTCCAGCAGATCGACGATCAGCGAGTCGTCGCATTGCCCGTCGATGACATCCTTGCAGGCCTGCACGATGGCCGCGCAGCGTTCGGCATCGAGCACGCCACTGTCGAGGTTGGCGAGTGCCGCCGCCTGCTTGCATTGGGCAAAGGCATCGCGGAATTCGGCGTAGTGGGCGACGGTCAGCGGCGACACGCTGAGGTTGTCGAAGCCGCGTACCGAGTTGACGCCATAGAGCTTGTCGGCAGGAATCAGCACATCACCGACATAATCGTGTTCCTGCCGGGTTTCTTTGCGCTCAAAAGTATTCAAGGGAACGTCCTTCATCTGTATTTATCAATGTCTCCACGCCCTGGCCCAAGGCCTGCAGCCTCGGCAGAAAGGCATGGATGACAACCTCACGCGCCGTTTCGCAGGCATCCGCGAAAAAGGCGCTGTATTCGTCCCGACGGGCCACCAGGTACAGCGAGCGTTCCAGGCCCAGCTCCGGGGTCAGGTGCACGTTGACCTGGTCGGCCCAGGTCGAGGCCTGGAGCAAACACATCGGGCTGGTGACGGCCCAGCCAATGCCCTCGGCGACCATCGAGGTCAGGGCGTCGGCGTTGTCCAGCTCCAGCCGGTTGGGCACGCGGATGTTCAGGCTGCGCAGGTGACGCTCGATCTGCAGGCCGACCTGAGAGCCGCGATTGAAACGCACCACCGGCAGCACGTTAGCCAGCGCCCGAACGTCGTCGATGCTGGCGATTTCGCTGCGCGAATCCTTCGGCGTGATGACGAAGTACCTCTCCGAGAACAGCCGATAACGGATCACGTCGTTGGCATCCATCAACGGGTCGCTCGTGACGATCAGGTCCAGATCGCGCCGCAACAGTGACTCGCCCTGCTGCGGACTCAGGCCGGTGCGAATCGACAGCTGCGCGACCTTGTCCAGCAATCGCTTGGTGAACACCGAGCCACAGGTCGCCGCGAACGAATCGACCAGGCCGATACGCAGGTCAGGCTTGACCCCGCGCCCGGCATCCACCACCTGAGCCTTGAGGTGCGACAGCTCTTCGCTCAGCACCGAGCCGCGATTGCGCAGGGCCACACCAAACGGGGTCAACGCCATGGGCCGCGTGGAGCGGTCGACGAGGACCACGCCCAACTCTTCCTCGAGCTGCCTGACCATCTGCGACACGCCGGACTGGGAGATGCCCATGCGCGTGGCCGCACCGGACATGCTGCCCTCCTCGGCCACGGCGATGAACACCTGGACCGCGTACATGTCGATCAATCTGTTGGCTGGCATCGGCTCTGCGCTCGCTATCAGGTCGGAAAGACTTGATTGTCGACCATTCGCATCATTTCGCCTCGGCCGGCGTCAGACGACCTTGCGCTGCGTTATCCGGCGCGACACCCGACAGGTCTTCCTTGCTGGTTTCCGGGGCGAACAGGTGGCAGAACACGCCGCCGAAGATCAGCACGCCGACGCACACGCCGAGGGCGGTCTGGATACCGAGGTTCTGCACCGCGATGGGCAGCAGGAAGGTGGCGAAGGCCGAGCCGAAGCGGCTCGATGCCACTGCCATGCCGATACCGGAGGCCCGCAGATGAGTGGGAAACAGTTCGGGCGGATAGACGAACTCCAGGTTGACCGCGGCCGCCAGTACGCAGGCGAAGAAACCGAAGGCGAGGATGGTGCCAATCGGCCCGAAGCCCGCATAGGCCAATACCGCCAGGCCCAAGGCGCTGAGGTAGAAGGTGCCGATCAGGAAAGCGCGGCGCGAGATACGGTCGATGATCATCAGGCCCAATAGCGCACCGGCCATCAGCAACACGTTGTAGACCAGGCCGCCAACGAACTTGTCTGCGACATTGAGCGCTTCCAGCACCTTCGGCGAGAAGGTGCCGAGGGCGAAGAACGGAATCACCTGGCAGGTGTAGAACACGCAGCCGACCAGGGTGTTCTTGCGCCAGCGCTTGCTCAGCAGCTCCGCCCATTTGCCGCCTTGCGTGGGCTGCGTGGCCAGCGGCTCCGGCAGGCTGACGTTCGGGCCGAACTTGCTGCGCACGATCGCCAGGGCTTCGCGGGTGCGTCCCCGCGCCATCAGCCAGATCGGCGACTCGGGCACGCCCATGCGCAACGGTAGGATCAGCAGTGCGGGAACGCCACTGAGCGCCAGCATGAGGCGCCAGGCATCCGGGCCGATATCACGCACGGCGAAACCGACCAGATAGGCTGCCACGTAACCGCCCGCCCAGGCGGCCGCGAGAATGCTCAACAGCCGCCCGCGATAACGGCGCGGGGCGAACTCGGTGACCAGCGATTTACTGACCACGTAATCGAAACCCAGCACCAACCCCAGCAACAGGCGCAGTACCAGCAACTGCTCGGGCGAGGTGACGAAGAACTGCGACGCGGAGATGACGGCGAACAACAGCATGTCCCAGGCGAAGATCGTCCTACGCCCGTATTTATCCGCCAACGGACCGGCTACCAGGCTGCCGAGGAACAGCCCGGCCAGCGAAGCCGCTCCCAGCAACCCCATCCACAATGCCGTGAGTTGCAGCGGCCCGGCGGCCATGCTGACGGCGATACCGATGATGCCCAGGACGAATCCATCACTGAACTGTCCTCCCGTACCACTGAATACCGTTCGGATATGAAAGCGGCTCAGCGGGAGGTCTTCGAACGAAACCTGCTTGCTCATTCGTGTCTCCACTTATTTTTCTAGTTGTTGGAACCGGCGCAGAGGCCGGGCACGAAAATGAGTCTATGGCTACATATTCATGAAATCAGCAGGCGGGATTCCTGTATCAGGAATGCTGATAGAGAGCGCCAGATTGACTGATGCTGAGGCGGCGAAGGATGTGCCCGCGTCCCGGAAATCGTTGCCTTGAACAGGCGCGATGAACGATAAAGCTGCGAGCAGGCGAAACCCGGTCCCTGCTGAATCCTGCCCATCTCGCGACTGGCACCACCGACCATGAAATTCGACCTGATCGACCTGCGCCTCTTCCTCAACGTGATCGAAGCGCAAAGCCTGACCCGAGGCGCGCAGCGCAGCCATCTGGCCCTGGCTTCGGCCAGCGTCCGCATCAAGGCGATGGAAGACAGCCTCGGCACGCCCCTGCTCGAACGCCAGCGCCGTGGCGTGCGGCCTACAGCGGCCGGACGGGCCTTGGCGCACCATGCCCAGGCGCTGATGCAGCGGGTCGAGCTGATGGCTGGCGAACTCGGCCAGTACGCCGCCGGCCTGCGTGCCCGGGTGCGTCTGCTGAGCAATACCGCCGCCCTCGCCGAGCACTTGCCGGACCTGCTCGGCGATTTCCTCCTGGCTCACCCGCAGATCGACCTGGATATCGCCGAGCGCCCCAGCCACCTGATCGTCGAGGCCCTGGCCAAGCGCCAGGCCGAACTCGGCATCCTCGCCGACAGCGCCGGTCTCGACGGCCTGCAATCGCGCCCGTTTCGCAGCGACCGCCTGGTGCTGATCGCGGCAAAGGCCCGGAGTGAGTTTTTCGGTCGAACCAGCGTGTGCTTCGAAGAACTGCTGACTCAGCCCTTCGTCACCCTCGCCGAAGACAATCCGTTGCAGCAGCACATCGAAGGCAAGGCGCTGAAGCTTGGTGCAGCACTGCCTGTACGCATTCGGGTCGCCGGTTTCGACACGGTGTGCAAACTGGTCGCCCGTGACGTGGGTATCGCCGTGATTCCGGAAGCGGCCGTGAAGCGTTTTACCCAACGTCGGCAGTTGCAAGCACTGCGCATCGACGATCCCTGGAGCGTTCGGGCGCTGCATCTGTGCACCCTGCGCTTTGCCGATCTATCCCCACAGGCCCGCCTGCTCGCCGATAGTCTTTGCGCCGTCCCGCATTGATTGATGGCTTAACCATGAGCACCGTCATTCCCGCGAAGGCGGGAACCCAGAAGACCAGCGTTTTTGGGGTTCCCGCCTTCGCGGGAATGACGGTTAACGGTCCCTAACCCATTGAACCTGATCGTTTTTCGAACAGCCCCCGTGATCCCTTGCACTGCCTGGGGCTCAGCAGCGTTCCTACAGGTTATCCACAGGTTGATCCACGGCCTGCGTGGGTAACTCAGCACGGCAGGCAAACCCCATCTACAAGGCACAGATCGAGAAAGTCTCTGACCAAAAGCCTTTGCGCCGTCCCATAGCGATGGCTTAACCATAAACACCGTCATTCCCGCGAAGGCGGGAACCCAGAAGACCAGCGTTTTTGGGGTTCCCGCCTTCGCGGGAATGACGGTAATGTGGTGTTGCAGGAGGTCGGTAACCCATTGAACCTGATCGTTTTTCGAACGGTTCCGGCGATCCCTTGCCCTGCCTGGGACACAGCAGCGTTCCTACAGGTTATCCACAGGTTGGTCCACGGCCTACGTGGGTAACTCAGCGCGGCAAGCCGATCACCCGCCCGCAGTGAACAGGACGGGGCAGCTCGGCATCGCTTGCCGCGAGTCGCTCGATAGTGGCCAGTACATCGGCATGCCAGATCGCCGAACGGCCGCTGGCATGGTCGATGTTCATCAGCATCTGCTCGCTGGCGGCCAGCAACTGCTCACTCCCTTCGCGATACAAGCCATGGTGGATATGCAGGCGCTTGCCATCATGGGCGAGCAGTTGCGTACGCACCTCGACGTGCTCGCCGCGCTTCACCTCGGACAGATAGTTCAGGTGCACCTCCAGGGTGTACAGCGTGTGCCCGGTGCGCGCACGCCCCGCCTCGTCGAGGCCGATATGGTCCATCAACGCGTCGGTGGCGTAACTGAAGATCAGCAGGTAATGGGCATCGCGCAGGTGACCGTTGTAATCGGTCCACTCGTTCAACACCGGCGTGCGGTAGAAGCTGTGCATGCTCAGTCCTCGAAGGCGAAGCCGTGGGCGGCCTTGGTCTGGCGGATCGCGCCGAGCACCGCCAGCAGGCAGTCATCGCGGTAGCGCTCCAGCTCGGCGAGGCTGCGCTCGCCCTGCTGTACCGAAGTGCCGGCAACCACCTCATCGATCAGGCGCTCGGTCAGTTCCGGCGCTTGCAGGTAGGTCCAGGGCAGCTTCAACGCCGGGCCGAACTGGGCCATGAAGTGGCGCATGCCCGCGTTGCCACCGGCCAGGGTGTAGGTGAGGAAGGTGCCCATGAACGACCAACGCAGGCCGGCGCCGAAGCGGATCGCATCGTCGATCTCGCCCGTCGTCGCCACGCCGTCGTTGACCAGGTGCAGCGCCTCGCGCCAGAGCGCCTCGAGCAGGCGATCGGCGATGAAGCCGGGGACTTCCTTGCGCACATGCAACGGGCGCATGCCCAGTGCGCTGTAGATGGCGATGGCGGCTTGCACCGCCTCGACCGAGGTCTTCTCGCCACCGACCACTTCCACCAGCGGCAACAGGTACACCGGGTTGAACGGATGGCCGACCAGGCACCGCTCGGGGTGCTGCGCCTCGGCGTAGAACTCGCTAGGCAACAGGCCGGAGGTGCTGGAGCCGATGATTACATCGGGCCGCGCCGCCGCGCTGATCCTGGCATGCAGGTCGAGCTTGAGGTCGAGCCGCTCGGGCGCGCTCTCCTGGATGAAGTCGGCATTGGCCACGCAGTCCTCGACGGTCGCGGAAAAGCGTAGGCGCTCGGGCGAAGCGCCAGGTGCGAGACCCTGCTTTTCCAGCGCGGGCCAGGCATTGGCGATGCGCGCGCGCAACGCGGCTTCGGCGCCGGGCGCCGGGTCCCAGGCGACAACGTCGAGGCCGTGGGCCAGGCCGCGGGCGATCCAGCCGGCGCCGATCACGCCGGTGCCGAGGGCGGCGAAGGTTTTGATTGTGGTGATGAAGGACATTGATGACTCCGGGTGGCAGTAATTGGGGTCTGTTGACGGGGCTCTTTGAGGCAACTGCGGACGTTCGTGCGATGACCGTTCTTACGCGGTGTGTTTAGCCGTCATTCCCGCGAAGGCGGGAACCCAGAAGCACCTTTTATTTGGGCTCCCGCCTTCGCGGGAGTGACGGAAAACAATTCCGAACGTCCGCTCCTGCCTCAAACCAGCCTTTCACGACGAAGCGTCAACAGGCTTTAGCGTTGGTGCAAAGAGACCGGTACGTTCGTCACGTTCAGCGGCGCGTCAGCTTCATCTTTTCGCGCCCCTCGGCCGGGGTGAGGACACGCCCACCGAGGCGCTGGATGATTTCCACGGCGCGCTGCACCAGCGTGCCATTGGTCGCCGGCACGCCCTTGTCCAGCCACAGGTTGTCTTCCAGGCCGACCCGTACATGACCACCCAGCAGCACCGCCTGGGCGAGCATCGGCATCTGCATGCGGCCGATGCCGAAGCCGGCCCAGGTCGCGCCTACCGGCAGGTTGTCGGCCATCGCTTTCATGGTCGTGGTGTCCGCCGGCGCGCCCCATGGGATACCCAGGCAAATCTGGAACAACGGGTCGTCGAGCAGGCCTTCCTTGAGCATCTGCTTGGCGAACCACAGATTGCCGGTGTCGAAGATCTCCAGCTCGGCCTTCACGCCAAGCTCGGTGATGCGCTTGGCGCCCGCACGCAGTTGCGCCGGGGTGGAGACGTAGATGTAGTCGCCGTCGCCGAAGTTGAGCGTGCCGCAATCCAGGGTGCAGATTTCCGGGCGCAGTTCCTCGATGTGCTTGAGCCTTTCCAGCGGGCCGACCAGATCGGTACCCGGGCCGAACTCCAGTGGCTGCTCGCCCTTGCCGATCTCCAGGTCGCCGCCCATGCCGGCGGTGAGGTTGATGATCACGTCGGTGTCGCTGGCGCGGATGCGCTCGACCACTTCGCGGTATAGCGCCACGTCGCGGCTCGGCTTGCCGGTCTGCGGGTCGCGCACATGGCAGTGGGCGACGGTGGCGCCAGCCCTGGCCGCCTCGATGGCGGCGTCGGCGATCTGTTGCGGGGTAACGGGCACGTGCGGGCTGCGCCCCACGGTATCGCCCGCGCCGGTCACGGCGCAGGTCACGATGACGTCGTAGTTCACGATTGAATCCTGTTGCTGGGGATGGAAAACGGGGTTATTTCAGACGCGCCTTGACCATCGTGGCGCCGTCCTGGCCATCGAAGTTGGTGACGCCGGCCAGCCAGGCGTCCAAGGCCTGCGGGTTCTGCTTGAGCCACTTCCTGGCCACATCCCTGGGCTTCTCGCGGTCCATGATCGGCTGCATCCATTGCCCTTCCTGCTCGGTGGTAAAGCTCAGGTTTTCCAGCAGGCGCGCCACGTTGGGGCAGCGCTGGGCGAGTTTGGGGTCGGTGACGTTGGAGACGGTGGCCGAGCCTTCATTGGGGCCGAACACGTTCTCACTGCCGGTGAGGTAGGTCATCTGGATCTGCAGGTTCATCGGGTGCGGTTTCCAGCCGAAGAACACGATGGGTTTCTTCTGCCGCTGGGCCCGGCTGACCGCGGCCAGCATCGCCGCTTCGCTGGACTCGATCAGCTTGAAGCCGCCCAGGCCGAACTGGTTGCTGTCGATCATCTTCTGGATCGCCGCGTTGGCCCCGGAACCGACCTCGATGCCATAGATCTTGCCGTCCAGCTGGTCCTTGAAGCGGGCGATGTCGGCGAAGGTCTTCAGGCCCTGCTCGGCCGCGTAGCTCGGCACTGCGAGGGTCGATACCGCATCCGGCAGGTTCGGTCGATCGGCGACCTTGACCACGCCACGGTCGAGGAACGGCTTGATGTTGTTATCCATCGCCGGGCTCCAGTAACCGAGGAAGAAGTCGATCTGGCCGCGCTCGATGCCGGCGAACACGATCTGCTGCGAGGCGGTGGACTCGCTGACCTCATAACCGAGCTCTTCGAGCAGGGCGGCGGCCATGCCTGAAATCGCCACCACGTCGGTCCAGCCGACGATCCCCATACTCTGCTTCTGACACTGCGCCGGCTCAGCAGCGGCTGCGTTGTAACTGACCATCGCGAACAGGGCACTGGCGGCCCAGATAGACATGCGATTCATGCGATTCTCCCTCGAGGCAATTCGGCGATCTTGGTTTTCGGTGTTATGCGATGCGACGTGCTTGCGAGGTGAACAGTACGCATCGGCCGAACGCCGCTTGCGCACTGTGGCGACCGTCTGTTGAACAGAGACGACCAGTTGGCATGGCTCCTGCTGTATCTCGCCGAGACCATCATTTGGGAAGTCGATATGTGCCGCGATATCTGGTTCCTGTTGCTGCCGCGCTTTTCCATGCTCGGCTTTCTCTCGGCCGTGGAGCCGTTACGCGCGGCCAACCGTTTCCACAGCCACTACCGTTGGCACGTGATGAGCCTGGATGGCGAGGCGGTGCAGGCCAGCAACGGCATGTCGCTGAACGTCGACGGCGCCTTGCGGATGCCCGGCGCCAACGACCTGCTATTCGTGGTCGCGGGGTTCGATCCGCTGGCCGTCTACGATGCCAGGCTGGGCGCCTGGCTGCGCCGCGCGGGCGAGCTGGCGGTCCTCGGCGGCATCGATACCGGCAGCTATGTGTTGGCAGAAGCCGGCCTGCTGGAAGGCCATCGCCTGACCCTGCACTGGGAAGCGATCGGCGCGTTCCAGGAACGTTACCCGTCACTGACGGTGACGCAGGAACTGTTCGAGATCGACCGTCGCCGTATCACCTGCGCGGGCGGCACGGCATCGATCGACATGATGCTCGACCTGATCGGCCGCGAGCACAGCAATGACCTGGCCATCGAGGTGTCCGAGCAGTTCGTGCATGGTCGCATCCGCAGCCGCCAGGATCACCAGCGCCTGCAGATCGGTAGGCGCTTCGGCATCCACAACAAGAAGCTGGTGCAAGTCATCGAGCGCATGGAGCGCCATACGGAAACCTTGTTGAGCCCCCATGAACTGGCCGATGGCGTGGCGATCACCGTGCGCCAGCTGGAACGGCTGTTCCGCCTGCATCTGCATGAAACGCCGTCGACCTTCTACCTCGGCCTGCGTCTGGACAAGGCACGCCAGTTGCTGCGCCATTCGGACCTCAGTGTGCTGGAGGTCAGCCTGGCCTGTGGCTTCGAATCGGCCTCTTATTTCTCTCGCTGCTACCGCAGCCGTTTCGCGGTCTCCCCAAGCAGCGACCGGAACGAGGCCTTCTCCATCAGCGACTGATCAGCAAACGACCAGCAGGCTCCAGCCCTTGGCTGACGTAGGCTGGCGCTGCCACCCCACATCTTATCCACAGCTTGGCACACAGCATCTGTGGGCAAAGGAAGGGCCCAACACCTTGAAAATACTGGTTTTTTGATCAGCTTGCGAAAAGCCGCGCGATGCGGTTGTCCCCAGGCGAAAGACATCTGGTCGTTCCTCGCTCTGGGTGGGAATACCGCTTGCGACGCTCTGTAGTTCGTAGGGTGGACCGGGGCGCGTTGCCAACACGAAGCTTGTCCACCATTTCGCCGATGCTTCTGGTGAGCGCTCCAGCTCTGAGCTGCATGATGACCCGCGTTGGTGGACAAGCTTCGCGTTGTCCACCCTACTGGTTGCGCGCGATGCGCTGTGGAGGCTTAACTCAATCGTTCGACCAGGCGCTGCACGTGGTCATAGTCATGCACACGATGAAAGCCAGGATGATCGGCCACCGTAGAGAAGTCAGCCTCGCCAAACCCGGCAACGGGCGAGCCGGCCGCCAAGCCGGCCATCACCCCCGGCAGGCTGTCTTCCACCAGCAGGCAACGGCTCGCCGGCAGGTCGATCACCCGCGCCGCGTGCTCGATCAGCAGCGGCGAGGGTTTCCAGGCGTTGACCTCGTAGGCGCTGACGATGCGCCCACGGAAATCGTCGAGCAGGCCGACCGTGGCCAGGCTGGTCTCGATCTTGATCCGCGGGCCGTTCGAAGCCACGCATTTGGCCAGTTCCAGGCTGCGCACGAAGGCGACCGCGCCGGGCATTTCCACCAGGTGCTCACGGAACAACGGCAGGCTGCGCTGGCGAAAACCGGCGTCGATCAGTTCGATATCGAGCTGTGGATAGCTTTCACCCAGCCCGGCGAGAAAGTCGGCGAAGCGATTGCCGCGAAAACGGGCCATCACCTCATCCGGGATCATGCTCACCCGCTGTTCGCCGATCAGTTCGGCGAGCAGGCGCACGGCCAGGCGCTCGCTGTCCACCAGGGTGCCGTCGCAGTCGAAGATCACCCCTTCGATGCGTTGCTCAGTCGTCCAGGCCATAGCGCTTCAGTTCCGTCGGGGTGAGTACCTGCATGCGGTTCGGCTCGATGCGGCTCATGTCGTCGAGCAGGCGGCGCGGGATGTTCATCTCGCGAAAGTAGGCGGCGGAATCCTGCCGGGCACTGGCGCGCGCCGAATTGGCCGAATCGCCGCCCGGGAAATAAGGCCGGTGCAGGCCAACGTGCCCCTTCACACTCTTCTTGTGCCCGGCCGCGAGCAGGTAGACACAGGTGCCCTGGCACAAGCCGCCCGTGGGCACCAGGGTATCGAAGCCCAGTTCGCGCAGCAGGCGGCCAAGGCGCATGGCCTCGCTGACGCTGCCGCCGATGCTGTCGAGCAGCGCGACCTTCCTGGCGAAACGCCCCGGATTGGCCCGGGCCCCGACCAGCAGCGACTCGGAATCGCCAATCGCGATCTCCTCCGAGATGCGCACCGCCAGCACCGGCCCGAGGCTGTCGTGCTGCACCGCCTCGACCTCCACCTTGGCCAGGGCAGGCAACGCACCGAGCGACAACACACAGAACAAAGCGATACGGCGCATGGACAAATCGGTCTCGAAAACGGAGGCCGCTCACCCTACAGGGCACAGCGAGATGGCGGCAAGCATCTGGCCAGACATACCCCGACATGCGCACAAAAGCGCTTCAGCCAAAGCAAAATTTTCACCAAAGAAAAATAAATTTACCCGAGAACAATTTATTCACCACCAGTAAATAAATATTCACAACCTCTAGACGTGAACATCCTGTTCCCCTATAAAAGCCAGCACACGAATTTAATATTCCTGCAGAGAATTTTTATTCGGGAATAAATATTTCCTCCACCTGTGAATAATTCGGAACCTTCGCCATGTCGACTGAACAGCAATCCCTGATCCTCACCGTGAGCTGCCCGGCCACCTCGGGCATCGTCGCCGCCGTCACCACCTACCTGGCCGGCAGTGGTTGCTACATCAGCGAACTGGCGCAGTTCGACGACGAGTTCACCGACCGTTTCTTCATGCGCGCGGTGTTCCGCTTCAACCAGGGCGCGGACAGTGACGTCGAAGCGCTGCGCGAGGGCTTCGCCGCCGTCGCGGCCGACTTCGACATGACCTGGAAACTGCTCAGCGCCGCCCGCCCGACCAAGGTCCTGCTGATGGTCAGCAAGTTCGACCACTGCCTGTCCGACCTGCTCTATCGCCACCAGAAAGGCGAACTGAACATGGAGATCACCGCCATCGTCTCCAACCACCTCGACCTGCGCCCGATGGCCGAGCGCGAAGGCATCCGCTTCATCTACCTGCCGGTGACCAAGGACACCAAGACCCAGCAGGAAGACGAACTGATGAAGATCGTCGACGAGACCGGCACCGAGCTGGTGGTGCTCGCCCGCTACATGCAGATCCTCTCCAACAACCTGTGCAAGCAACTGTCCGGCCGGGCGATCAACATCCACCACTCGTTCCTGCCCGGCTTCAAGGGCGCCAAGCCCTACCACCAGGCGTTCGAGCGCGGCGTGAAGCTGATCGGCGCCACCGCCCACTACGTCACCTCGGACCTCGACGAAGGCCCGATCATCGAGCAGGAAGTGCAGCGCGTCGACCACGCCTACAAGCCCGACGACCTGGTCGCCATCGGCCGCGATACCGAGACCGTGGCCCTGTCCAAGGCGGTGAAGTACCACATCGAGCACCGCGTGTTCCTCAACGACGACCGCACGGTGATCTTCAAATGAGCGAGGCCAAGAAAATCGACGGCAAGCTGGCCGCCGCCCGCGTCCTGGAAAAAGTCCGCCACGACGTCGCCGAACTCAAGGCCGAGGGCCTGGCGCCCTGCCTGGCCGTGGTGCTGGTCGGCGACGACCCGGCCAGCCACGTCTACGTGCGCAACAAGGTGCAGCGTGCCGAGGAAGTCGGCATCCGCTCCATCGAGCATCGCCTGCCAGCCGATACCGAGCAGGTCACCCTGCTCGCCCTGATCGAACGCATGAACGCCGACCCAGCGATAAACGGCATTCTGGTGCAGATGCCGCTGCCGCCGCAGATCGACGAAGCCAGCGTGATCCAGGCGATCCGCCCGGACAAGGACGTCGACGGTTTCCACAAGGAAAACGTCGGTGGCCTGGTACTCGGCCAGAACGTCCTCACCCCCTGCACGCCGACCGGCTGCCTGTACCTGCTGGAACAGGCGCTGGGCGACCTCAGCGGCAAGCACGCGGTGGTCATCGGCCGCTCCAACATCGTCGGTAAGCCAATGGCCTCCCTGCTGCTGCAGGCGCACTGCTCGGTGACCCTGGTGCATTCGCGCAGCAAGGATGCCGCCGCCCTCTGCCGCCAGGCCGACATCGTGGTCGCGGCGGTCGGCCGCCCGCGCATGGTCGGTGCCGATTGGATCAAGCCCGGCGCGGTGGTGATCGACGTTGGCATCAACCGTATCGAGGAAAACGGCCGTGCGCGCCTGGTCGGCGACGTCGACTACGACGCCGTGCTGCCGCAGGTCTCGGCGATCACGCCAGTGCCTGGCGGCGTCGGGCCGATGACCATCGCCTTCCTGATGCGCAACACCGTGCTCGCCACCCGTTTGCAGAATCCACTGGCGGCCTAGCTGGCCGCCGCTCATTGATCTGGAGCCGATCATGCCCTTCAGTCTGTTGAAATATGGTTTGTCCTCGGAGTACCCCGTCGAGGTCGACCTGCCTGCGCCGAAGGAGCTGAAGTCCTCCTATGACGTGGTCATCATCGGTGCCGGCGGCCACGGCCTGGCCACCGCCTACTACCTGTCCAAGTATCACGGCATCAGCAACATCGCCGTGTTGGAAAAGGCTTACCTGGGCGGCGGCAACACCGCGCGCAACACCGCGGTGATCCGCTCCAACTACCTGACCAGCGAGGGCGTGAAGTTCTACATCGAATCGGTGCGCCTGTTCGAGAACCTGTCCAACGAGTTCGACTTCAACATCATGTACTCGCACCGTGGCCAGCTGACCCTGGCCCACACCGACGCCACCGTGCGTGCCTTCCGCCAGCGTGCGGAAGTGAACAAGCACTTCGGCGGGCGCACCGAGATGATCGATCGCCAGCAGATCCGCGAACTGGTGCCGACGCTCAACCTCGACCCCGGCCATATCCCGGTGCTCGCCGGCCTCTGGCACATCGACGGCGCCACCGCGCGCCACGATGCGGTGGCCTGGGGTTATGCCAAGCAAGCCGCCAAGCGTGGCGTGGAAATCCACCAATTGACCGAAGTGCAGGACTTCGTCGTCGAGAACAACCGAATCCGCGCGGTGAAGACCAATCGCGGCACCATCCAGTGCGGTTGCGTGGTCCAGGCCGTGGCCGGCACCAGTTCGCTGCTGCTGAACAAGCTGAAGATCAAGGCACCGATCCACACCTACCCATTGCAGGCGATGGTCACCCAGCCGTTCAAGCCGTTCCTCGACCCACTGGTGAGCTCCAGCGCCCTGCACTGCTACGTGCAGCAGACCAGCCGCGGCGAACTGGTGTTCGGCGGCGGCTCCGATCCCTACCCGCTTTACAACACCCGCTCGACCCTGGACCTCAAGGAAAGCCTGCTGGCCCACGCCATCGAGATGTTCCCGTTCATGGCCAACGCCAAGCTGATGCGCCAGTGGGCGGGGATCACCGACATGACCCCGGACTACAGCCCGATCATGGGCCTGTCGCCCATCGACGGTTACTACCTCGACGCCGGCTGGGGTACCTGGGGCTTCAAGGCCACGCCGATCTGCGGCAAGACCATGGCCGAACTGGTCGCCAGCGGCGGCAAGGTGCCGGAGCTGATCGCGCCGTTCGGCCTGGATCGCTTCAGCCGCTTCCAGCAGGTCAACGAAATGGGCGCTACGGCGGCCAGCCACTGACGGGTCACAGACGATGAAGATCATGACTTGCCCGCTCAACGGGCCACGCAACATCAGCGAATTCACCTACGGCGGCGAGTTGAAACAGATGCCCGACGCCAACACCTGCAGCGTCGCCGAATGGGCCGACTACGTGTTCAACAGCGAGAACGCGTTGGGCGTGGTCACCGAATGGTGGATGCACACGCCGTCGAGCTATTGGTTCCTGGCCGAACGCCACACCGGCAGCGACGAGATCCTGCGCACTTTCGACCCTAAAGAACTGTTCAACCAGCGTGTCGATTTCGCCGCACCGGAGGCCGACCAATGAACCGCCTGCCCGCCCCCATGGGGCTGTTGATCGACCGCAACAAACCGCTGACTTTCAGCTTCGACGGCACTGCCTGCCAGGGCTTCGCCGGTGACACCGTCGCCAGCGCCCTGGCTGCCGACAACCGCTGGTTGCTGTCGCGTTCGTTCAAGTACCACCGCCCGCGCGGCCCGCTGACCATGGCCGGGCAGGACGCCAATACCCTGGTGCAACTGCCGGACGAAGCCAACGTGCTGGCCGACGAAGTCCCGCTCAAGGCCGGCCTCGACGTCACCCCGCAGAACGTCAACGGCAGCCTGGAAAAGGACCGCGACGCCTACCTCGGCAAATTCTCCAGATTCATGCCGGTGGGCTTCTACTACCGCGCCTTCTACAAGCCCAAGGGCATGTGGAAACGCTGGGAGCCGCTGATCCGCAAGAAGGCCGGCCTCGGCGTGCTCGACCTGAAGTTCGAGCCCACCTATCACGACAAGGCCTACCTGTTCTGCGACCTGGCGGTGATCGGCTCCGGTCCCGCAGGCCTGTCTGCCGCGCTGCATGCCGCCAACACTGGCGCCAAGGTGCTGCTGATCGAACAGAACCCGGTGCTCGGCGGCTCGCTGACCTACGCGCGCTTCGGCCTCGATGCCAATGCGGCGATGGGCCTGCGTGAAGAACTGGTCGGCGCGGTGCAGAACCACGCCAATATCCGCGTGCTCGATTCGGCGACCTGCAACGCCTGGTTCGCCGACAACTACCTGCCGGTGATCCAGGGCAACCGCCTGTACAAGGTGCGCGCCAAACAGTGCATCATCGCCAGCGGCTCGTTCGACCAGCCGGTGATCTTCCGCAACAACGACCTGCCCGGCGTGATGCTGACCAGCGCCGCCCAGCGCCTGATGCGCCTGTACGCGGTCAAGCCCGGCCAGCGTGCCGTGGTGCTGACCGGCAACGACGACGGCTACCTCGCCGCCCTCGACCTGTTTGATGCAGGCGTGGAAGTCGCCGCCGTGGTCGACATGCGCGAGCGCGTCGAAACCGCCGGCCTGGCCACCGCCGTACAGGCCAAGGGCATTCCGTGCCACGCCGGGCATACCGTCTATGAAGCCATCGCCGGCAAGACCGGTCGCCACCTCGCCGGGGTCGACGTGCGCCGCATCACCGGCCAAGGCAAAGTGGCCGAGGCCAGTACGCGCATCGACTGCGACCTGCTGTGCATGTCCGCGGGTTACATGCCGGTCTACCAGTTGCTGTGCCAGGCCGGCGGCAGCCTGCGCTATGCCGACGAGCACGCGGCGTTTTCGATTCAGAACCTGCCGAAGATCCTGCGCGTTGCCGGCTCGGTGAACGGCCGCCACGACCTGCAACGGGTGCTCGCCGATGGCCAGCGTGCCGCCGCCGAAGCCCTGGCCGATCTCGGCCTGCACGGTGCAGCCGTGCAAGGCTCGGACAAGGACGACAGCAAGGTCAACTTCCCCTGGCCGATCTTCGCCCATCCGCAGGGCAAGGAATTCGTCGATTTCGACGAAGACCTGCAGATCAAGGACATCGTCAACGCCACCCGTCACGGCTACCGCGACGTGCAACTGGTCAAGCGTTTCTCCACCGTCGGCATGGGGCCGTCCCAGGGCCGTCACTCGGCGCTGCCAACCGCACGCCTGGTGGCTGCTGCTACGGGCCGCAGCGTCAGTGAAACCGGGGTGACCACCGCGCGCCCACCGTTCACTGCAGAGAAGCTGGCTCACGTCGCCGGTCGTGCTTTCGACCCCTATCGGCAGACCGCCATGCACCGCCGCCACGTCGAGCTCGGCGCCAAGCTGATGCCCGCTGGCGTGTGGCAGCGTCCGGCGTTCTACGGCAAGGCCGAGGACCGCGAGGCCTGCATGCAGGCGGAGGCACGGCATGTGCGCGAGAAGGTCGGCCTGATCGACGTGTCCACCCTCGGCGGCCTCGACGTGCGCGGCCCGGATGCCGCCGAACTGCTGGAACGCCTGTACACCTTCGGCTTCAAGAAACTCGCCATCGGCCGCACCCGCTACGCGCTGATGACCGCCGAAGACGGCGTGGTGATCGACGACGGCGTGGCCTGCCGCCTCGGCGAGCAGCACTTCTACGTGTCAGCCACCACCAGCGGTGTGGATCGCGTCTACCGCAGCATGCTCAAGTGGAACGCCCAGTGGCGCCTGAACGTCGACATCGCCAACGTCAGCGCCGCCTTCGCCGCGGTCAACCTGGCCGGCCCGCTGTCGCGCAAGGTACTGGAAAAGGTCTGCACCGATGTCGATCTGTCACCCGAAGGCTTCCCCTATCTCGGTGTGCGTGAAGGCACGGTCGCCGGTGTGCCGGCACGGCTGCTGCGAGTCGGTTTCGTCGGCGAGCTGGGTTATGAAATCCACGTGCCGGCACGCTTCGGCGAGCACCTGTGGGATGCGCTGATGGAGTCCGGTAAGGCCGAGGGCATCCGCCCGTTCGGCGTGGAAACCCAGCGCCTGCTGCGCCTGGAAAAAGGCCACGTGATCATCAGCCAGGACACCGACGGCATGAGCCATCCGGCCGAGCTGGACATGGGCTGGGCCATCGGCCGCAAGAAGCCGTTCTTCGTCGGCAAGCGCACCATCGAGATCCTCGAGTCGCAACCACTGAAACGCAAGCTGGTCGGCTTCACCCTGCCCAAGGGCAGTGCCAAACCACTGGAAGGCCACCTGGTGCTGAAAGGCCCGGACATCAGCGGCAACGTCACCTCGTGCGAATACTCCGAGACCGTCGGCGCGATCATCGGCATGGCCTACGCCGCTGCCGACCAGGCCACGCCGGGCATGCAGATTCCGATTCGCGTGGAAGGCGGCGAGATGGTCCAGGCCACCGTGGTGCAACTGCCCTTCTTCGACCCCGAAACCAAACGCCAGGAGCTGTGACCATGAGCCTGACCATTCGCGACCACGCCGAACGCAGCCCCATCCATGACCTGTACGGCAACGCACCGCTGACCCTGTTGGGCGAACGGTTGTTCGTCGCGGGCGCCAAGAGCGACAGCGAGCAACTGCAACGCTGCGCACTGATCGACCTGAGCAACCTGCCACGGGTCGGTTTCCGTGGCAGCGACAGCGCGGCCCATCTGCAAGGCAAGGGCTACCAGTTGCCGCAGGCGCCCAATCAGGCGCTCGTGCAAGCCAGCGGCGAAAACGTGCTGCGCCTGTCGCAGACCGAGTATTTCCTGCTCGGCAGCCTGGCCGATGGCGGTGCGCGTATCGCCGCCGACGAAGCGGGCTGGCACTACGACGAAAACCTGGCCTGCTACCTGCTGCCGCGCCAGGACAGCCACACCTGGCTGGCCCTGACCGGCGCTCACCTGCCGGAACTGTTCGCCAAGATCTGCGGTGTCGACCTGCGTGCCGAGGCGTTCCCGGTAGGTGCCGTGGTACAGACTTCGGTGGCGCGTTTGAATGCCATCGTGGTCAATGCCGGTACGGCAAAGCTGCCGGTGTTCCACCTGCTGTGCGACCGCGCCTCGGCGCATTACCTGTGGGGCGCGCTGCTCGATGCCATGGATGAGTTCGGTGGCAAAGCAGTGGGGATCGGGGGGTTGGTGTAGCGCGTGTTCACGATCTTTTCGAGCTCGTTCGAGTAGCGGCTTCGAGGCAAAAGCGGACATCGATATTATTTACCGTCACTCCCGCGAAGGCGGGAGCCCAAATAAAAAAGCGCTTCTGGGTTCCCGCCTTCGCGGGAATGACGAAATAACGAATGTCCGCAATTACCTCAACGCTGCCCGATAAACCGACCAGAGATCGTGAGCAGGTTCTTGAAGCGTTTAAAAGCCCCCTCTCCCTTCCAGGGAGGGCGACGCCCACGCCACAAGCATCAGAGTGCCGCAATGACTACCGTCAAAGACGAAACCGACTACCGCGTCCCCGCCCTGCAACGCGGCCTGCAAGTCCTGGAGATGTTCAGCGCCGACGAACGCACGCTGAGCATGCAGGACATCGCCGAGCGCCTGGGCGGCACGGTGTCGTCGATCTACCGGATCGTCGTCACCCTGACCGACATGGGCTACCTGCAGAAGGTCGGCAAGAACAGCTACAGCCTCGGCTCGCAGGTCATCAGCCGTGGCTTCACCTACCTGGCCAGCCGCGACCTGGTGGACATCGCCATGCCGCACCTCAACGCCCTGCGCGACCGCACCTCCACCTCCTGTCACCTGGGCACCCGCGACCGTACCGACGTGGTCTACATCTACCGCGCCTTCGCCGCCCAGCGCCTGGCCGTCAATGTACCCATCGGCACCCGTCTGCCGTGCCACATCACCGCACTCGGACGAATCCTGCTGAGCGATCTCGACGACGGGACACTGTCCGGCCTCTACCAGCACGAACGCCTGGACGGCTATCCGTCACCGGCACCGAAAACCCTGCCGGAACTGCTGCGCATGGCCGAAGAAGATCGCCAGAGCGGCTTCGTCCTGCACCGCTCGGACTACTCCACCTCCATCGCCACGAGCATTCGCGACCACACCGGGCGCATCGTCGCCGCCATCAACCTGTCCGGCCCGGACGCAGTGATGGACGACGAAGCCGGCCGCGAACAGATGCGCCAGGCCCTGGCTCAGTGCGCCGCGATCATCTCGCGGGAGGCGGGGTACCGAGCCACTTGATCCCGACCGAAGCTGGCTTCCATCGGTGGCTGCTTCGAGGCAATTGCGGACATTCGTGCGATAACCGTTATTGCGCGGTGTATTTAACCGTCATTCCCGCGAAGGCGGGAATCCAGAAGCGCCTTTTATTTGGGTTCCCGCCTTCGCGGGAATGACGATTGAAGGTGGAGCGGGTGTTCGCCGAACGTCCGCAATTGCCTCGCTCCAGCCCCCATCAACCCTCCAGCAACACCCCGTACTGCAACGGCTGGCGCATCAGCACCAGGTCCTTGCGGCGCACCACATTGGTCGGGTAGCGCGCGTCGAGGTTGGAGGTGTCGACGGTCGCCACCGCCACACCGCTGTGGTCGCCGACGATCGCCTCATGACGTGGGAAGGCGAAGGTATCGGCGCCGAATACACCGCTGCCGCCGCAGGCCCCGCTGTCGGCATCGAGGCTGTTGGCGAAGGCCAGGTAGACATTGTTTTCCCCGGCACGCACGCGGCCCAGGTGCCAGTGATACGGATCGGCACCCATGGGAATCGGGTAGTTCTGGCGAATACCGCTGCCCGCATGCGCTCCCGGCACAGGTTCGGCCAAAGCCGTGCTGCAGGCCAGCAGGTCGCAGCCACGCAGCGCCAATACACGACCGGCTTCCGGCACCAGGCAGTCCTCGCCGATCAGCAGGCCGAGCCGGCCGAACGGCAGGTCGTAATGGCACCAACGCTCACCCGCCGTGGCCCAACTGCGCTCCTTTTCGCCCAGGTGGATCTTGCGGTAACAACCGATCACGCCCTCGGGGCCGACCAGCACGGCGCTGTTGTACAGCGCCTCGCCGTCACGCTCGACGAAACCCGCCACTAGGTGCAGGCGCAGGCGCTGGGCCAGGCGCAGCAGTGCGCTGACGCTCGCCCCCTGCGTGCTTTCGGCCCTGTCCGCACCGCGATAGGCACCAGTCAACGCCAGCTCCGGGAACACCACCAGTTCGGCGCCATCAGCCTTGGCCTCGCCCGCCAGTTCGGCGATGCGTTGCAGGTTGGCGGCCTTGTCCTGGCCCGGTGCGAACTGACCGACCGCGATCCGCGAACGCTTGCCCGTGGGCAGCGGATCGAGACCGTACAGGCCGAAGAAATCCAGCGGGTTCCAGGCATAAGTGTTGGTCAGCACCTCGTGATAATGCTCGGGGCGACGCAACGCCATGCGCCGCGCCTGCTCGCTACGCGCGCGCTGCACATCCATCTCGCCGAGCACCACACCGTCGCCGCTGTCACGCGAAGCCTGGATGCTGCCATCGGGTTCGATGATGCAGCTGCCACCACTGAACTGCACGCCGCGCTCCAGGCCCCAGCGGTTGCCTTCGATCAGGTAGCAGCCGTTCTCGTAGGCGCGGTTGATCCAGTACGGTGCGGGCGTGCGCTCGGCCAACCAGTTGCTCAGGTGGCAGATCACGTCGGCACCAGCGAGACCGGCAACCCGCGCGGTCTCCAGGAAGTGGATATCCATGCAGATCAGCAAGGCGATGCGCCCGATGGGCGTGTCGAACACCTGGTGGCCGCGATTCCCTGGCGCTGCCCACTTCGGTTCGGCGATGTAAGGGTGGGTCTTGCGGTGGGTGCCGACCAGCCCTTGCGGGCCAACCAGGAACGCCGAGTTGTAGTACAGGCCGCTGCCGGTATCGACCTCGGGCAGGCCGACGACGATGTGGCAGTCGTAGCGGCGCGCCAGCTCGGCGAAATGCGCGCTGGTCGCACCGGGCACGGTCTCGACCTGCGCGGCGATTTCCTCGCGGCTCATCCAGCAGTAGCCAGTGGTGGCCATTTCCGGCGTGACGATCAGCTCGGCGCTGGCCTTGGCCGCCTCCTCCACCAGGGCGGAGAGACGTTCGATGTTGCGCGCCTTGTCGCCCATCACGGGCTCGAACTGGATGGCGGCGATCTTGACGGTGGACGTGCTCATGGGCGTCTCCTCAGACGGTGGCCGAAAGGGAATCGGGGCGTGGGCCAGGGTGATCGCTGGACGGCTGCCAGGTGGTCTGCACGTCCCTGGGGAACTGGCTGAAGTAGTAGCGGCCGCGGGTGGCGAGGCTGAACGTGACGTGCAGCACCGGGCCGACCAGCATGGCGATGAACGAGGCGTAGTAGAACGGGTAGGCGCCGAGGATACCGGCGGCGCCGATGGCCACGGCGATCACCAGGGCGAAGGTGCCGCACGGGTTCCACGAACGCAGGTACTCACGGCGGAACTCGATGAAATCACTCGGCGCCAGGTTGAGCATTTTCCGGCAGACGAAGTAGTCGGCGAGGATGATGAACACCCAGGTGTTGGTGAGGATGCCGGTAATGGCCAGGAAAGTGGCGGTGTACTGCAGCACGTTGAACACGTAGAACACCACGCCCAGCAACCACACCAGGAGCATCCACCACTGCCGGCCGGGGCGGAAGTTGAAGGTCATGTCCATGGTGTTGGACAGGGCGATGGAGCCGGAATACAGATTCATCACGTTGATGCGGATCTGCGTGATGATGGTGAAGATCACCCCGGTCAGGGCGATCACGAAGGGAAAGACGAAGCCCGGATCGAGGGCCTGGGCGTAGACGTCGCCGCCTTCGATGTGCGGCATCAGGGTGTAGGCGAGGAAGGCGCCGCAAAGCATCACCGCAACGATGGGAATCAGCATACCGAGCATGATCGTGGCCGTGCCACCGTGGCTGATGCCGGGTTTGGCGAAGCGGCCGTAGTCGGTGGCCAGCAAGCCCTGGAAGACGATCTGGCCGTTGGCCATGTTCATCACGATCCACAGCGACGTCGCACTCACCTCACCACGCGGCAGCCAGCCGCTGGGTCCGACGGCGTCGTAGTTGTGGGTCAGTTGGTACAAGCAGAAACCGAACAGCACGATGAAGATCGGCACGCCCCAGGTCTGCAGGAACTGCATCGACGACATGCCCTTCCAGACGAACCAGATCGCCACCAGGCCGATGGCGGCGAAGATGGCGATGCCTGCCGGCGACGACACTTCGATGCCCGCGTAGTGGGCGATGGCGTGGGAAACGATGGTGCCTTCGAAGAGGAAATAGAAGATGAAGTTCACCGCGTAGATCAGCGAGGTGAACGCCGAGCCCATGTAGCCGAAGCCCAGGCCGCGGGTCATCAGGTTGAGCGACAGGCCCTCCTTGCTCGCCAGCTTCATCACGCAGGCGCCGATGATAGTCGCCAGGATCACCATGTAGGCGATGGGCAGCAGCAGGGTCGGCCAGCCGACCTGGTAACTCATGTCGGCACCGAGGCTGAACCAGAACATGGCGGTGGAGTTGCCCAGCAGCACCAGGATGATGGCCGGGATCGGCCAGCGGTAACGGCTGGGTACGCGACCGACCGCGTAGTCCTCGACGGCCTCCGCCTCGGTGATGTCCTGTGGTCCCTGGAACCACGCTTTCAGTTTGCTCATGGGGCGATCCTCTACGGATGGAACTGATGGGTATGGACGGCAGTTGAAAAAGGGCGACGCGTTTTTCAGGCATGCGTCTGCCCTGCCGACAGCCCGGAGGCGTCGGTGAAATGTTTTTTTCGAGGTAGGGTTTAGAACCTGCTCAAAGGCTCGCGAGCTAGAGCAATGCAAGGCAAAAACAGGCGAGGACGCGGAGTTTACGAGCTGTAAATGAGCAGTCCGAGCCTGTTTTTAACGCAGCAGTGCCGACGCGCAGCAGACTTTGAACAGGTTCTTACGGAGGGTGTGAGTGCTGCTCGATGATCGTTTCAGCCACTGCTTCCATGCTGCAGCGCTGGCTCATCGCATCACGCTGGATGCGCTTGTGCGCGTCGCGCTCGCCATAACCGTGGCGCAGCATGAGCAGGGTCTTGGCCATGGATATCTTCGACACGGAGGAATGCTTCACCTGCAACTGACGGATCTGATCGAGCATCTCTACCTTGCGCTTCCAGGCGACCCGCGCCATCAGCACCTGGGTCAGCAGGCCGAAGGGTTTCAGCGGGCGCTCGATCACCGCCGCCGGGCGGGTTTCCAGCAGCAGTTGCAGCATCGACGGGTTCTCGTAGCCGACGATGGCGATGATCGGCGGGGCGTCCTCGCCGAGCCCGGCGCACAGGGCGAGAATGGCGTCGCGCTGCTCCATCTCCACCGCCAGGATCGCCACGTCGGTGGCCGGCAACGCTTCGGGCACCGGCCAGCAGTGCTGGACCACGCAACCGATGCGTTGCAGGTGGCTGCTGACCACGCGCAGTTCGTTGTCCTGCGGATGCACCACCAACACGTTGAGGCCATTGAGTTCGCGCAACAGACTGGGCGTCGTGCTCATCGCTCGGCTCCTCAGGCGTGCAACTGATGGTCGATCATGTAGGGACTCGGCCGCACCGCCGCCGGGCTCTCCTCGATGATCACGAAACGGCCATTGCGGTCGACCCTTGCCACCCGTGGCCACAACCAGGTGTGCTGGGTCTGCGCGTCGATCCACACCTCGCCCTGTGGCGCGGTGAAGCGAACCTGGGCGAGCGCCTCGCGCAGCTCCTCCAGCGAACCGCCCGGCACCTGGCGCGCGGCCAGAGCGAACAGGTGCACCTGGAAATACGCCGCCTCGGCCCCCGAGGTGATCGGCGCATCCGCGCCATGGCGAGCGCGATAGCGCCGCACGAATTCGCGACTGGCCGGATTTTCCACGGTATCGAACCAGGGCGCCACGCAGATGTGCCCTTCGGCCACCTCGGCAGGCATCAGGGCGATCTCCGCCTCGTTGGTCGACTGGCTGAGAATGGGCATGCGCGCCGGGTCGAAGCCCGCTTCGCGATAGGCCCGGTACAGCGTGGGAATGTCACTGCCGACTGTAGTCGAGTAGATCGCATCGGGCGCCGCATCGCGCACCTTGTTCATCACCGCGCGGAAGTCGTCCAGGCTGGAGAAGAACGGCAGGTAGATTTCGCCGACCACCTCGCCACCGGCCTGTTCGAACAGGTCGCGCATGATCCGGTTGGACTCGTACGGGTACACGTACTGGCAGCCGATGAAGAACACCCGCTTGCCGAAATGGCTGAGCGCGTGCCGTGCCAGTTGCACCGAGTTCTGGTTCGGTGCCGCGCCGGTGTAGAAGCAGTTGGGCGAATACTCGAAGCCCTCGTACAGGGTCGGATAGAACAGCAGGCGGTGACGGCTTTCGATGATTGGCAACACAGCCTTGCGCGTGCTCGACATGTGCGTGCCGAACAGCACCCGCACCTGGTCCTCGTCGCACAAGCGTTGTGCCGACTGGCGATAGTGGTCGGGGGTCGGGCCGGTGTCGCAGGCCACGGCTTGCAGCTCCACACCGTCGATGCCACCGGCAGCATTGACCTCATCGATGGCCAGGCGCGTGGCGTTGGCCTGGGTGGTCTCCACCGCGGCGCTCAGGCTGCTGCTGGAAAACAGCAGGCCGACCTTGAATCCGCCAGCGGCCATATCAGCGTGCCTCCGGGACAGAGGAATGAAAGGTCATGGGATTCTCCATGCAAGCCAACGACACTCGTGAGCGCAGTTGAACAACCGCGCAGGCGAAGCGAAAGGGAGAGTGTTGGCGGAAAGCGACCAGAGGAAAAGAGGCGCTTTCGAGACCGACGGCGCTGTCGGCAGGGAACGTGGAGTGAGCCGCAAGGCAGGATCGCATCGTTGGGATCAGGCTTGCCCGAGGCGGTAAAGGCTCGATATGGGAAGCAAAGCAGGTTTCGCGCCAGCTCAGGCAAAACCAATAGAATCAGCAGCTTGTGCTGTCATGGAAAAACCGGATGGCAAGCGAGTGGGTAGAAACTGAACATATCCTTCCCACCCTGCACGTTTTCAGTGCGAAAAATCTTCACAGTGGGGACGGCTAAATCAGCGATTCAAATAGGGCCATTGCGCCGGCGATAGAATGGCTTTGCACGCCATCCGGTGGATCTGGGAGAGCCGTCATTCCCGCGAAGGCGGGACAGCGGCACCATCGCTGAACAGCGCTTGCGCTGGCCCGAAGGGGAATAACCCAGATGCTGCGACGTACTTGGTCCCCCGCCTTCGCGGGGGTGACGGAAACAGGCTGTTTCGGCGCATTCATAGGGCAAACCACAGGCTCACGGATAACTGAAGCGCTTCACCAGCGTCAGCTCGCCCGGCGCGCGCATCGGCACGAGGAAGGTTTCCTGTTTCTCGTTGGGCGTGCCTTCCTCGGTGAGGATGGTCACCTGGGCGGTGGTCAGGGCCTGGGCCGCTTCGCTGTTGCCTTCTTCGTCTTCGCCGTAACCGCCGCCGTAATAGTTGACGTAGACCAGGTACTGGCCCTTGAGCGGAGTCGGCGAAGCGATCATTTCCGGGCCATAGCCGGTGGTGACGTCGACGTCCTGGGCCGCGCCGTTGGGCAGTACGCGGTCGCCGTACCAGACGTGGCCGCCATCCGGTGTGACCAGGTGCAGGTCGAGATCGGTGTTGTCGCTGTCCCAGGACAGCACCACGCGCAGGCGGGCCGCGGTCTGGCCATTGCCACCGTTACCGTAGAACTGCACGCGCTTGCGCGCCTGACCGTCGGCGCTGCGCACTTCCACGCTGTTACTGCCGGAAGGAAAGACGAAGGGCCGGTCGAAGCTGCCGTCGTCCTGCACCTTGAGCGGCATGGCGATGCCGTTGACCACCAGGCGCGCCGGGCCGCCGCCGGGCTTTGGCTGGGCCTTGATCTGGCCACGGATGCGCGCGGTGTCGGACTGGCCGGCATCGACGTTGACCGAAGAGGCCGGGTAGTTGACCTGTTGCGAGAAGGACGCGCCCTCCCCCGAGCCCTGGCGCCAGCCACCGACGGGCGTATCGATCCTGATTGCGTCGGCGGCGAGCACGGCCAGCGGCAAGCTGCAGGTCAGGGACAGAAAGAGTGCGGACAGGCGCAGGTTCATCGCGGTCATTCCAGAAGAAGGTGGCGGGCCAGGGTTTCGACATAGGTTTCGTCCTGGCCGTTGGGGTGGGCCTCGAAGGCCAGGTGCAGGTATTCGTGGGTCAGGTCGAGGCGATCCTGCAAGGAATACAGGCCGCGTACGAAGATACGCCGACGCTCTCTATCGACATAAGGCCGCCCTGACATCAGCTTGCACACGGCGAACTGGCGCGTCTCGCCGTAGCCCGGCTCGGCATCCAGGCGCTCGCGCCATTTGCCCTGTTGAACCAGCAGCCAGGCCTCGGCGGCAGGCAGTGCCTGGCAGGCGGCCACCGGTTTGTCCCAGCGGGTCAGGCTGGCGCGCGGGAAGGCATGGGCGAGGATGGCATCGTAACGCAGCCCTTGCTTGGCTTGCGCCACGGCCTGGGTCCAGGCCAGGCGCTCGGGGCCTGGGATATCGGAGTGGTAGGTGACCGGGCTGCCGGCCAGCACCAGATCAGCCGTCCAGGCGGCAATTTCACGCGGAGCCGCTGCGGCCGGGCGCGGTGCGACCCGCTGATTGGAACTGCTGTCGGCAATGGTCAGGCAGTCGCCATGACGCCCGGCGTTTTGCAGCAGGTAGGTACGGATCGCCACCGCCAGGGCCTTGCCCGCCTCGGCCGGTTGTGCCGACGCCTCGCGCTCCAGCACGCGGGCCACGTACTCCTCGCGCTCCAGGCGCGCAGTCAGTTGCGGCGCGGCGCCATCGCGGGACAGGTAAAGCTCGCCGGTGCTTTCGATGGGCAAGCGATTGCCGTTGGCGAACAGCACCTCGTAGTGACCGCGCAGCACGCCAGCGCCAGCCGCAGTCTGGCTGCCAGCCTGATAGACATCACGCAGCGGATAACGCTGGAACAGGCTGACTTCGACGCAACGGCCGGCATCGGCTGGCCAGGTCGTCGGCAGTACATTGCTCAGCGCATCGGCGTACTGGCCGAGGACCATCTGGCTGGTGCCCTCGCCGCCCGCCCACAGCGGCGTGCCATCGACCAACCAACCGGCGAAGCCGCCTTGGCGCGCGGAGGCATCGCCATCGGCCAACCAGCTCCAGGTCTTTATCCGCAGACGTCCACCCAGGGCGCCAACCACCTTGCCATCGTGGGAATCGAGGACCACGTCGAGCAGGGTCTGACGAGTCTCCTCCTGGGCCGGCAAGCGCTGCAGGATGTCGAGCAATTCGCTGACCGGCACCCGCGTCTGCGGCTTGAGCCGGGCTAGATTGGATACCCAGGTCGGGCTGCGGCGGGTCTGCCAATAAGCGTTCCATTCGGCATCGGCAAAGCCCAGCCGCACCGGATCGAAGTACAGGCCGCAGGACTGCACCAGGGCACGGTCACGCTCGATGCTCTCACCAGTCTTGCAGCAATAGACTTCTTCGCGGTCCTGGCCTTGGCAGGTGTAGGGCGTTTCCGGGCGATGGTTGTCGACCAGATAGGCGTAGACGAAGAGTTTCCACAGGCTGCCCAGCGGGGTTTGCAAATCCTTGGGCAAGGGCTCGCGGGTGATCACCTGCTGACGGTTGAGTTGCAGCAGTTCAGCGCCATTGGGGGAATCGATGGCCAGGCGCAGAGGGGTTTCGCTGGCTTGGGCAGACCAAGACCCAATCGAAAAAAAGATACCCCAAACGCAGCCCCAAACCGTAGGAGAGCTCGCTCCTACACGGTGCCTGGAAGAACGTAGGGTGGACGACGCTTTACCCGTCCACCACGACGCCGCCTTGGTGGATGGAAAGAGCGTCATCCACCCTACGAGAGCAGGCAAGTCCGTGTGCCCCGCCCGACTGGGCAGGGAGCATGACAACGAGCCGACCCGACGCACCGATCACTCGACCTTGAGCGTGCCCAGCGCTGGCTCTTGCTCCAGCGCCTGGTCCTGCGGTGCATACATGCGCTGGTAGCGCACGGGCGGCAGGTTGAACTGGCCTTTCTGCGAGAAACGCACCAGGTGGCGTACGGTCACGCTGCCTTGCAGGCTGTCCAGCGGCACGGCGTAGAGCAATTGCCCCGGTTCGTGACGGGCTTTCTCCAGCGGCGCGGCCTCTTCCGAATCCAGACCGGAGACCTGAATGCCCCAGGTGATACGTTCCACGTCCGCCCCCGGCGGCAGCGGCACTTCGACGATACCGTAGCGCAGCGGGGTTTCCTGCTGGGTGCTCAGGGTCACTTCGTCGAGATACAGCGCATCGCTGGACAGGGCCTCGCCTTGTTTGACCACCTTGACGCTGAACTCGAACGCCTTGTCGCCCGGCACCAGGCGCAGCAGGCGGCGCTCCACGCTGACCGGCAGGTTGCCCTTCGGCGCCTCGGCGCTGTTGAAGGTCACCGCCGCATTCACCGGGCGGCCCAGCTCGGCCGGCAGTTCCAGCGCTGTCGGCAGGCCCTGGCCTTGCCATTGCCAATACGCCTCACCACTGGCGCCTTGCTGCTGTTTCCAGCCAGCGCCCGGATTCAGCGCTTCGCCACGCGGCGCCTGAGCCACGGCGCGTTGCAGCCAGGTCAGCGCCAGGGCGCGTTCCAGGGTTGATTGCTCCGGCGCCAGGCGACGCAGAAGCTCGCTAGCCTTGGCCTGATCCAGTGCAGCCAGGCTCAGCCTGACCGTCTCGGCGAACGGATGCTGGCTGGCGTCGACTGTCTGCTTCGCCAGTTCAAGCTTCGCGGTGAAAGCTTCCGGCTCCTTGACCTTGGCTTCGCGGGCTAGGTCGTCGGCCAGCACACGGGCGATGGCCAGGCCGAGTTTCGAGTCCGGCGCCATCATCACCAGGCTGGTCTCGCCGTCGTCGCCCGGCACTGCCTCGTCACCAGCACCCGCATTGCCAAGGTCAGTCAGCAGGCCTTCCAACAGGGTCGCTACCGGCAGTTGCATGTCACGGGCGAAGCTCAGCACCAGTGCGCGCTGCAACAGCGGCGTGGTCGGCGCCTGCTTGGCATAGACCTCGAGAATACGCGCCCAGTGATCGGCCGGCAGGTCGATTTCCAGGGCGCGGCTGGCGTGCCAGTCGGCATAGTAGGCATACGCCGTGAGGAAGGCATCCGGCTCACCGTCACCGCCCCACCAAGTGAAGGCCGCTTCCGGGCCGGCCATCTGCACCAGGCGCAGACGGCTGTTCTGCATGATCAGACGCAGGCGGTCGCCCACGCGCGGCTCGCCCTTGGCCAGGGTCGGATAGGCCAGGCTCAGCGGCAGCAGGCGGCTGGAGGTCTGCTCGACACAGCCATACGGATAAGCGATCAGCGCATCCAGGTTGTTGTTGAACAGCGCTTGCGGGCTATCGTCCAGACGCAGACGCACATCGCTGGCGTCGGCAGGCAGACTGAGTACGTTGCTGCCAGCATTAACGTCGAGGGCACGGGTCTGCAGGGTCTGCCAACCGGAGCCGGCGACCTTGAGGCTGACGCCAAGGCCGTCGACGGTCTTGCCGTCCTGTTGCAGTTGCGCGGTCCACTCGCCAGCGGACAAGGCCATTTCCGGCAGCGCCACGTAGTTGATGCCTTTGTCCAAGGTCAACGGAATGCGTTGTTCCTGGCCAGCGTACTGGGTGACCAGCTCGGCCTTGGCTTGGCTGTCGCCCTGATTGAACACGAACACGCCCTGGGCCGGTTTGTCGCCGGCACGGTAGGCGGTGGGGCCGCTCCACTTCAGGTACAGCGGTTTTTCGGAACGCACGAACTGTTTCTTCTGACCGACCTGGCCGTCTTCATTCACCGCACGCGCGGTGATGCGCCAGCGGGTCAGCGAGTCGGGCATGCGGAAGGTGAAGCGCGCCTTGCCGTCGGCATCGGTCACCAGGTCCGGTTGCCAGGCGGCGGTGTCGACGTCTTCGCGACGCGGTCGCTCCAGCACCTTGACCCCACGCTCGCTGCGGTTGGCCCGACCGGGTGCGGTCGGCTGACCCGGCAACGCCACGTCGTAGCTGATGAACGCCAGGCTGGCGCTGGTGCGCACGTTGTTACGACGCGGGTGATAGAAGAACTGGTCGATGCCCGGGGCGATTTCCGGCTGCAGGGCGTAGATCATTTCATCGACCACGCTGACAGTCAGGCGTGCGGCGGTCGGCTTGCCGGCATAACGGGTGTCGATCTCGACGGTGACGGTGTCACCCGGCTGGTACTGCTCCTTGTCGGTCTTCACCGCGATGTCGATCTGCGGCTGGGCGACCTTGATCCCGGCGTTCTGGAAGCTGTAGTCGCCGCCCTTGGTGTAGAGGGTGGAGAAGGTCAGGTTCGGCGAGAAGTTGTCCTTCACCGGGATGCGCGCGCGGTACTGGGTGTCGTTGAGCTTCTCCAGCTTCAGCCAGTCGCCACCCTTGGACAGCAGCGCGGTGGCCTCGACGTTGTCGCGCTCCAGGGTCAGCAGTGCATCGCTGACCGGCTCGGGGAAGGTGATCAGTGCCAAGGCTTCGTCACCCGCGTGGTATTCGGCCTTGTCGAGGACGATTTCCACGGTGCCGGCCACTGCCTTGACGCCGTCGCCGCTGACCGAATGGCCGGTGGCGCCGAGGATCAGGCCGTTCTTGTCCTTGAGCGTGATGCTGTAAGTGCCGGGACGGTCGAAGGTCAGGCTGAAGCCATCCTTGCCCGCCTCGACGTCGGCGCGCTTGCTGCTCTGGTCTTCCAGGCGCACCCACTCATAGGTGGCCGGCTTGAGCTGGCTGTTCTGCTCGCTGCGGAAGCTGAACGGCACCGCCTCGTTGACTGCACTGAAGCGTTGCGGTGCGGACAGCACATAGCGCGAGGCGCCGCGCTCGATGAGGATTTCCTTGCTGGTCTTGACCCGGTACGCCGCACCATCGCTGGCGAACACGCTGAGCAGGTAACGGCTCGGCTTGTCCGCCGCTGGCAGGTTCAACGCCGCACGACCTTCGCCGTCGGTTTCCAGTTCGCTGCTGGTCAGCTCGACCGGGAACTGGCCGAGGTACTGCAGTTCGTTATCGACCATCGACAGTTGCTGGGCACGCAGGCTCAGTTGCAGGCGCGCGTTCTTCACCGGTTTGCCATCCGGGTAGAGCAGCACCAGGTTGCCGGTCACCGCTTCGCCGGTACGGAAGTCCGGCTTGACCAGGTCGAGGGAAATCTCGAAGTGCGGCTTGATGTAGTCGGCAACGCGGAAGGCACTGCTGTAGAGCTGGTCACGGTAGGCGAAGCGCAGTTCGTAACCGCCGGCGATAGCGTTGTCCGGCAGTTGGAAGCGGCCCTGGGTGCCGGACTTGCCGTCCAGATTCAGGTCCAGGCTCTGCAGCTCGGTACCACTGGCGTCGAGCACGCTGAGCTTGACCGGTGCGGCCTGCGGCGCCACCGAGTCGCGGGCGTTCTTGAACTCGCGGCCGACGATCTTGACGTTGACCCAGTCGCCCGGCCGGTACAGCGGACGGTCGGTGAAGGCATAGAGCTTGGTGTCGTAGATTTCGCTGTCGTAGTAGAAGTTTTCCGAGACGAACACGCCGCCTTCGGCATCCTCGCCGATCACGTAGGAACGCTCGGGGCTGGCATGCTTGAGGCGCAGCAGGCCCTGTTCGTCGGTGCTGCCGCTGCTCATCACGCCGAGGCCGTCGGTCCACAGCACCTTGGCGTTGGCCACGGCGCTGCCTTCATGCTTGCGCGCCGTCCACACCAGCAGTTCGTCGCCGGCGATCTTGCTCACCGCCACGCTGTTGGAAACGAACACCACGGTCGTCGCACGGTACTTGCCGACCAGCGCCTCGACCAGGTACAGGCCCGGCTTCAGCTTGCCCAGCGGGATATAGACGTTGCCCGGGTTGACCTTGATGAAATCGCTGGACGAACCGGACAGATCGACGCCCTTCGGCGGCTCGATGGGCTTGGCGTCCCACAGCGGGTAACGGAACTGCGCCACCAGCGGCAGGCCTTTCATCGGTGCGAATTGCGGCTGCGCGTCGTATTGGGTCGGCGCGGCGATGGCCGAGCCCATCTTCAGCTCGGGCGCCTCCTCGGTGACCTGCTTGCGCGACTCGTAGGTGAACGCACGCTGCATCACCCGCCGCGACTTGCGGTACCAGTTGTCCCACAGGTAAGCCAGGGTGTTGGACAGGCCCTCACCCTTGAACTGCCCCTCGGCCATGACCCGGTGCAGGTTCTTCTGGCGCTTGAGGAACTCCAGCGGCTGTTCCAGGCGATAGACGCGCATGTCGACGCCGCCGTACTGCTCCATGCGATAGCGGCGGTAGTCACGACCGGGGGCCTCCAGGCGGACCTGGGCCACTTCATCGGTGGCGAAGCTGCTGTCGGCGAGCAGGAAGAACGATTCGCCGCTGACCGGCGCGTAGCCGCTCGACGGCACCGCGTCCTCGGCGTTCGTGCTGGTGAACGGCAGCAGCAGCGCAGCGCACAATGCCAACCCGCGCCAGGCGCTCACGGCGGTCATCGTGCGAGAAACCGCAGACGATACACACCGATGAAGTTGGGGTTGGATGGGTCGGGTATCCATCGAGTGTCCTTCCATGCCATGAGTTGTTGCAGGCTCACTGAGCGCATGCCGTTGTCTGTTGGGGTGGTGGTACCGGTGTGATAGGCGATGTCGCGGCCCATCCAGATCATCAAATGCTGATCGTCACCCTGGTCGAAAAACATCAAATCGCCGGGCCGTGCCTGATTGAGGTCGCGGCCGACGAACTGGCTGTTGTGTTGAATCAGCTTGATCGCGTTCACGTACGGGCCGACCTTGCCGCCGCCCTGCTGCCAGGTCTGCGCCAATTGCCGCTGGCCATCGCTCAGTTCCAGCTCCGGCGGCAGGTAGCGGTTGGACAGGCCATTGGCGCGCAGCCACTTGGCGTCGTGAACCTTCAGCGCCTCGTTGGCGGCGAAACGCACCAGGCCGGCGCAGTCCTGCTGGTGCCAGCGCGGGCTCGGCCCCTGGCGCAGTTGCTCCTGGGCGATGCGCACGAACCAGGCGCGGAACACCTGGGACTGCTCGGGATCCAGCGGCGCGGCTTCCTCGGCGCGCAGCGAGGCGCTGCCCAGCGCGAGCAGCAACGCCAGCAGGGGCAGGTGCCATCTCACAGCGCCTTCCATTCCAGCGGCAGCCATTGCCAGTCGTCATCGGCCTTGGCGTTCGCCGGCAAGGCCAGGGCGTACTTGCCATGACCGGCCAAGGCCTTGAGCTTGGGCAGCAGCAGGGTCTGGGCGGCGTTGCGGAACACGGGTTCCATGTCCGCCGGCAGGCTGTCGAGGGTTTCCTGTTGCAGCAGCGCCGACAGCGTATCCGGGGCTAGGTAGGCCGGAACCAGAGCATCCTTGGGCAGCACGTCGGCCAGCGGCGGGAAACGTTTGTCCAGGGTGTTCAACGCCTTATCCACCAGACGGTCATCGAGGGAGAACAGCAAGGTGCCCTCCTGGCGCGCCAGAGTGATACGGAAGAAACCATTGGCGGCCAGGGTATCCGGCTCATCCGCCGCACTGGCCGGGTATTGACCGAAATTGGAACTGCTGACCCGTTGCCAGACCTGGGCATTGCCACGTTTTTCGGAACTGACCGGGAACGCACCATCTACCGCGTTGGCTTCCCAGGCGCCGATCACGCCACCGAACAGCTTGCCGATACTGGCATCCAGTTCAGCGTTCGGCGTGGCATCGAGCTGGGCGACCAGCAACGGCGAATGCAGGCGCGATTCGGGATACCAGCACAGGCCGGCCGCACCGGTGAAATGTTCGGTCAGGGCCTTGGCCACCGAGCTCTCGGCGCCGACCTTGCCCAGCAATTTCTGCGGCAGGCTCTGGTTGACCGGCAACGCCACGCAGGCACTGGCACCCATCGGCATGGCGCGCCACACCGGGGAGAAGTCGAAACCAGGCTCGCCATCCACGTCGGCCAAGGCCAGGTAGCTGTGCCAGCCTTTGTCGTCCATCTCGAAACGCAGGCCGGCGAACGCCGGGACGAATCGCTGGTAACCGAAGGCCAGGTAATCGCTGCTCAGGGCAATGCGGTGGGCCTGCTTACCGCGGGCATCCAGGCCGAAACGCTTGGGCAGGAAGTCGTCGCCTTCGAGCAGCGCCTCGACACTTTCGGTGGCACCACGAGCCTGTTGCGCACCTTCATAATCACCATCGAACAGCATGCCGGGGCTGGACAGCACCAGCAGCTTGTCGCCGTGGCTGGCCAGCAGCAACGCTCGCTCGCCGTTGTAGCGCAGGCGATAAAGCGGCACCACGTCGCCATCCACGCGAAGCTCGCCGGTCTGGCGCAGTTGCGTGTCGTCGGTGGCCGCATGCAGCAGCGGCTCCAGCACACGGGCCAGGCCGCCACGGTCCATGACCAGGGCGAAATACTTGAGCTTGCCATCGGCGCCATGCCACAGGGCGACACTGGCCGGCTGGTCGAGCAGTTCGTCGATCAGCGTGTCTTTCAGTTCGAGGTCATGCTCGTAGATGATCCGCCGCAGGCTGCCGGTCACGCCGAGACGGTCGGCGTTGGCCTCGTAATAGAAGACGAAGTCCTCAGTCAGGGTGTCGCGCAGCAGCGGCACGCTGAGCAGGTCCTTGGGCAGGCGGCTGAGCGATTGGCTCTCGATCAGCGCGTCGGGCCGGCTCAGGTCCAGTTGCAGCTCGCTGGCCTCGCCCAGTTCGCGGACAGGCGCGGGCGTGTGCAGCATCCAGCCGATGAAACCAGCGGCGCTCAGCGGCACGACGACGCCCAGGCCGATCAGCAGTCCGCGCAGGCTGCGCTTGGACGAGGCATCGACAGGCGCCGGGCCTTGCGTCGGGGTGTTTTCGCTCATGTGATTATCCGGCGGTCCGTTAATAGTTGAAGGCTTTGATGAATTGCAGGTCGCCGATGCCACGCAACGGGACCACGAAGGTCTCGCGCTTCTCGTTCGGCGTGTTTTCGTTGAACACCAGGCTGACCTGCGAGGTGATGACCTCGTTCTGATTGCTGCCAGCCTCGAAGTTGTAGCCGTTCTCGTTGAGGTTGCCCCAGTAGTTCACGTAGACCAGATAGGTGCCGCGCAACGGCGCGGTCATGGTGAACATCTCCGGGCCGGGGCCGTCGACGCTGTCGGTATCCAGGCCGCCGCCGTTGCTCATCACCGGGGCCGCCCAGTAGGCGTGCTGGCCATCGGGGGTGACCACGTGCAGGTCGAGCTCGGCCTTGGGGTCGTCCCAGCCAAGGACGATGCGCACACGCGCCGGGGTCTTCAGGTGGTTGGCTTCGTAGAACTGGATGCGCTTGATCGACTTGCCGTCACCGCTGACCACCTCGACGCTGTTGGAGCCGGCACCAAAGTTGTAGGGCCGCACGAAGCGCCCGTCGTCATCGGTATAAAGCGGCAGCGGGTTGCCGTTGACCACCAAGCGGTGCGGCTGGCGTGCGCCCTTCAGGTTCTTGAGGGTACCCTCGATCATGCTGCGGCCACGTTGGGCGCCACGGTCGATGGGGGGCGTGGGGTAGGCGACACGAGGCTGATCATCCCGATCAATCAGTCCGGAAAAACGCCATCCGCCGGTAGGCCCTTCCAGCTCGGCAGAAGGCTCTGCCAAGGCCACTGGCACCATCATGGCCAGGCCAACGAACGACAACAGCCTGCGCATATCAGTCCTTTAGAGCGACAGCAGTGTTGGGAAAGTTCGTAAGGCTAGCGACTCGCCATGGCGTTTACAATCGCACAACGGCACTAGCTTTAAATCTTTTGCAATGGTGCACAAAGGCGAGACAAGCAGGCTGGAGGATTGAGGCTGAAGGCTGTACGGACCGGGGGCTGGCGGGACACCACAAGGTGTTTATGACAGGCGAATCCGGGTGGACCGGGACGCGCAGCGCGTAGGGTGGACAACGCACAGCTTGTCCACCAATTGGCAGCTCAGGCTATCGAGGCCAAACCCGTTATCGAAGTATCTCGGCAGCTGTGCCGCCCTTCACACCCCACCAAATATTTCCCCTCGTCCCCGAATCGCTCCCGCTCGCCAACTGGCATAATCCACCCCGGACTCTCCACCGGTCGCCGCGGGCGCAAAGCCCGTCACCTTTTCTGCAGGGATGCATCATGCACAACCCGCTCGTCGCCTTCTTCTTTCGCGTCTTCAACACCCTCGCCGTGCTCGTGCTGCTGGCGTTCTACCTCGTGCGCGGCCTGTTGCGCCTGTTGCTCGGCCGCTGGCAGGCGCCGGCCTGGCTGAGTCGTAGTGGCGATGGCCTGTGCTCAGCCGGGCGAACGATGCGCGCGCAACCGAAGAAGACCGCCATCGGCCTGTTACTGCTGGCGCTGATCGGCGGTGTTGGTGCCTATACCTGGCACTGGTACAAGAACCTGCCGGTGCCGCATACCGTCGACTATTCGGTGCATGCGCCGAACCTGACCCGCTACGACAAGGAGCCGGTGGAGATCGACACCCTGCGCGTGGACTTCCGCGAGTCTGTGGCACCGCTGGAAGCCATCGGCAAGGACGTGCCCCAAGGCGTTCGCCTGTCCCCCGAAATCGCCGGCGCCTGGCACTGGGCCAGCGACCGCAGCCTGGTGTTCACCCCGAGCGGCGACTGGCCGATCAATCAGGCCTACACGATTGAGCTGGACAAGAAGGCCCTGCTCGCCGACGGTGTGCTGCTGCAACGCTACGAGGCTGGGGCGGCCACCGCGCCCTTCACAGCCCGCGCAGCGAGCAGCGAGCTGTACCAGGACCCGGCCGTGCCGGCACTGAAGAAGATGGTCACCACCCTCGCCTTTTCCCACCCGGTGGACGAGGAATCGCTGCGCAAGCGCGTCAGCCTCAACCTCGACCGTGGCCTGGAATATCGCGACAAGGACATCGCGCCGACGCCAGAAATCAGCTTCAGCAAGAACGGTCTCGAGGCCTATGTACATTCCGCACCGCTGGCCACGCCGCTGGAAAGCGTCCTCATCCGCCTGCTGGTGGAAAAAGGCATTGCCGCACGTAACGGCGGCAATCTGAGCCCCGATGCGCTGGCGACGGCGGTTACCGTCCCCGGCCGTTATCGCCTGACCTTCAGCAAGGCCGATATCCAGTTCGCCGACAACGACCGTGGCGAACCCGAGCCGGTGCTGATGTTCACCAGCTCCAGCGCCGTGGCCGACGAAGCCATCGCTGGCAAGGTGCAGGCCTGGCTACTGCCAGCGCGTAACGAGCGCGGCCAGCCATACTGGAACGAGTCGGAGATCAGCGAACAGATCCTCGCCAGCTCCGAGCGCGTAACACTGACCCACGTCCCCAGTGCCGATCCGCTCAACAGCCTGCATGCCTTCAAGTTCAAGGCACCACCCGGCCGCTATCTGTATGTGAAGGTAGCGAACAAGGTCGAAGCGGTCGGCGGATACCTGGCCAAGGACCCGACCTATACCCTCAAGCAGATGCCGGCCTATCCCAAGGCGCTGGCGTTCCTATCTGATGGCGCCTTGCTCAGCCTCAACGGCGAGAAGCAGATCGGCTTCCTCGCCCGTGGTGTACCCGGTGCCCATGTGGAAATCGCCCGCCTGCTGCCGAACCAATTACACCACCTGGTCGACCAGAACTACGGCACCTTCGCCCGGCCCAAGCTCAGCGAAGGTGACTTCGACCGCCTGGTGGAACGCGAGGCCTTCGACGTGCCCATCGTCGGCAGCGACCCGGCCAAGACCCACTATGACCATGTCGACCTGTCCCGTTACCTGAACGCCAACGGCGGTCGACGCGGCATCTTCGTGGTCAAGCTCAGCGCCCAGGACAACCCGGCCAAACACACCCTCGACGGCTACTACAACGACAGCAAGCCGAGCGACCTGCGTTTCATCGTGGTCACCGACCTGGGCATCATCGCCAAGCGCAGCGGCGACGGTAGCCAGGATGTATTCGTCCAGTCGATCAGCCAGGGCGGCCCGGTGGCCGGTGCCCAGGTCGACGTGATCGGCCGCAACGGCCTGCCTGTCGCCAGCGGCGAGACCGACGCCGCCGGCCAGGCGCACTTCGCCAAGCTCGACGAATTGCGCCGGGAAAAGACCCCACTGATGTATGTGGTCAGCCGCGGTACCGACCAGTCCTTCCTGCCGTTGAATAACAGCCGGCAGCGCCTCGACCTGTCGCGCTTCGAGATCGGCGGCCGCTACGAGAACGGCGACCCCGGTGCCATCGCCGCCTACCTGTTCACTGACCGTGGCCTGTACCGGCCCGGCGAAACGGCGCACATCGCCTCCATCGTTCGCAGCGGCGACTGGAATACCGCCCTGCGTGGCGTGCCGGTGGAACTGCAGATCTACGACCCACGCGGCCAGACCGTGCTGACCCAGGGCCTGAAACTCACTGCCAACGGCTTCGACAGCCTCGACTTCGCCACCAGCGAAGCCGCGCCTGCCGGCACCTACACGGCGACGCTGATGTTCATCGACCCGGACCAGCGCCGCCTGCCGCTGGGCAGTGTCGACTTCAAGGTTCGCGACTTCGAGCCGGATCGCCTGAAAGTCAGCGCCAGCCTGGCACCGCAGCCGGTCAAGGGCTGGATCGCGCCCGAGCAGGTAGAAGCCAAGGTCAAGGCCCTGCATCTGTTCGGCGCGCCAGCGTCCGGACGCCGTATCACCGCCGACATGACCCTGTCGCCGGCCTACGCCGCCTTCGACGGTTACGCCGACTACCGCTTCCGTCTCAGCGACACGCTGGCCGAATCGACCACCGAAGAACTGGCGGAAGGCACCACCGACGATAACGGCGAAGCCAGTCTCGATCTCGACCTCGCCCGTTTCACCGCCGGCGCCTATCGCCTGAGTCTGCTGGCCAAGGTCTACGAGGCGGAAGGCGGGCGCAACGTGGCAGCGCAGAGCAGCCTGATGGTGTCGTCCGCGCCCTGGCTGGTCGGGGTGAAGAGCGTCGACTCGCTGAGCTACGTGAGCAAGGGCGCCAGGCGCGACGTGCGCTGGCTGGCCATCGACCCGGCGTTGCAGGCCACCGCCGTCGACGGCCTGAGCACCGAGCTGGTCGAGCACCGCTACGTGTCGGTGCTGGTCAAGCAATCCAACGGCACCTACAAGTACGAGTCGCGGGTGAAGAACGTGGTACGTGGCAGCCAGCCACTGAGCCTGCCTGCCGAAGGTGCGAGCCAGACGCTGGAGACCGGCGAACCCGGCGACTTCACCCTGGCGCTCAAGGACGCCGACGGCAAGCTGCTCAACCAGGTCGACTACAGCGTCGCCGGCCAGGGCAACGCCAGCCGCTCGCTGGAGCGCAACGCCGAACTGCAACTGCGCCTGAACAAGGACAGCTATGCACCCGGCGACGACATCGAGATCAGCATCCGCGCGCCCTACACCGGTGCCGGGCTGATCACCATCGAGCGCGACAAGGTCTACAGCCACCAGTGGTTCAAGGCCGACAGCACCAGCAGTGTGCAGCGCATCCGCCTGCCCGCCGAACTGGAAGGCAACGCCTACGTCAACGTGCAGTTCGTGCGCGACAGCGGCTCGCCCGAGGTGTACATGAGCCCGCTGTCCTATGGTGTGGCACCGTTCAAGATCGACCTCGATGCGCGACGCAATCCACTGCGTATCGAAGCGGCCGAACACATCGAACCGGGCCAGCCACTGGACATTCGCGTACACAGCGACCGCCCCGGCCGCGCGGTGGTCTACGCGGTGGACGAAGGCATCCTGCAAGTGGCGCGCTACAAGGCGCCGGACCCATTGGCCGAGTTCTTCCAGAAACGTGCGCTGGAAGTGCAGAGCAGCCAGATTCTCGACCTGCTGCTGCCGGAGTTCAGCCGCCTGCTTGCCGCAGCCGCGCCTGGCGGTGATGGCGAAGACCTGCTGGCCGCGCACCTCAACCCGTTCAAGCGCAAACGCAAGCCGCCGGTGGCGTACTGGTCCGGCTTGATCGACCTGCCAGCCGGCGAAACCACCCTGCGCTACGACGTGCCGGACTACTTCAACGGCAAGCTGCACCTGTTCGCGGTCAGCGTCGACGACGCACGCATCGGTGTCGCCGAAGGCGCCAGCGAAGTCCGTGGGCCGCTGGTGATCACGCCGAACGTGCCGGCCTTCGTCGCACCGGGCGACCGCGTCAAGGTCAGTGCCGGGGTGTTCAGCAACCTGGAGCAAGCAGCGCAGGTCAAGGTCAGCGTGGAAACCAGCGCCGGCCTCAAGTTGGCCAACACCACGCCCGCCACCCTCGACCTGGCGCCACGCAAGGAAGGCGTGGTCGAACTGGATATCGACGCCGCCGAGGTGCTCGGCTCCGCCGACCTGACCTTCGTCGCCACCCTGCCCGATGGCAAGCGCGTGACTATCGGCGAAACCACCTCGGTGCGACCGCTGGTGGAACGCCGTGTCGCCCTTAGCCTGGGCCGCTTCGACGGCTCCAACCATGAGCTGCCGGTCAAGCGCGATCTGTATAAAGAGTGGCGCGAGGTACAGACCGGTCTCGACGCCTCGCCGCTGGTCTGGGCCGGCGGCCTGGAACGCTACCTCGACGGCTACGGCTACAGCTGCACCGAGCAATTGCTGTCCAAGGCGATGCCGGCGCTGGTCTGGGGCAGCTCGGCCAACGGTCTCGCCGCACCGGCGCAACCGGCCTTCGACGCTGCCGCACGCATGCTGCGCCAGCGCCAGAACGGTGAAGGCGGCTTCGGCATGTGGGCGGCCAATCCGCAGGTCGCCCCCTATGTCAGCCTGTACGCTGCCGACTTCCTGATCGAAGCCAAGGAGCGCGGCTTCGCCGTGCCGGGCGACCTGCTCAACAGCAGCAACGCCTATGTTGCGCAGATCGCCAACGGCCCGAGCAACGGTCTGGAGGAGTTGCGCAACCGCGCCTACGCGGCCTACCTGCTGGCGCGCCAGGGCACCCCGGTGACCGCCGCGCTGACGGATATCCGCGAGCGCTACGAAACCTTCCAGGGCAAGGACTGGCAGCGCGACATCGGCGCCGCCTACCTGGCCGCCAGCTACAAGCTGCTGAAGCAGGACAAGCAGGCCGAAGCCCTGTTCGACCAGCAGGTGTGGCGCAGCACGGACAAGGGCTGGAGCCGCTACGGCCTGTACTACGATCCGCTGGTGCACGATGCCGAGCATCTGCGCCTGCTGGTCCGGCACTTCCCGTCGCGCATCGATGACGTGCCGGTCAAGCTGCTCGACGCCCTCGGCAAACAGCTCACCGAGCGGCGCTACAACTCGCTGTCCGCCGCTCTGCTGCTACGTGCGCTGGATGCCTATGGCGAGCGTGCCGGCAACGACCTCAAGCTCAGCCTCACCGCTCGACTCGGCGAGAAAGGCGGCGAACAGGCGCTGCCGATGGCGGGCAAGCCGCCGCGCGCCGATGTACCGCAAGGCACCACCCTGCTGCTGCAACGCAAGGACGGTGACGCCCCGGCCTTCTACATGCTCAGCGAGGGCGGCTACGACCGTGGCGCGCCGGACACGGTGATCAGCCAGGGCCTGGAAGTGACCCACGAGTACACCGACCTGGACGGCAAGCCGTTGAACTCGGTGAAGGTCGGCGAGGAATTCCTCGTGCGCCTGCGCCTGCGCGCCAAGGACTACGACCAAGTGCAACAGGTAGCCGTGGTCGACCTGCTGCCAGGCGGCACCGAGCCGGTGTACAACCAACCGGCACCGGTCACCAGCAGCGAGGACGGCGACGAGGAAGACAGCGGCGAAAGCGAAGAAGAAGCCCGCTGGCTGCCGCCCATCGGCGAGTTCGACAAGAGCACCTGGAGGCCGCAGTTCGCCGACGTGCGCGATGATCGCGTAGTGCTTTACGGCACCGTGCTGCGCGATGCCGCGACCTTCGTCTACCGCGTGCGGGCGACCAACGCCGGCAGCTTCGGCACCCCGCCGGCCTACGCCGAAGGCATGTACGACACCACTCAGCAGGCACGCGGCAAGGCCGGCCGGCTGGAGATCGTCAAGCCGTGAAGGACACAAGCGTAGGGTGGATGACGCTCTTTTCATCCACCATCGCGACGTTGTGGTGGACGGATGAAGCGTCGTCCACCCTACGGCTGACTTTGCGCCTTGACCCATCCTACGGCTTTCCTGACGCAACATGCCGCGCCTGAAACGCCCCCTGACGGTGCTTGCAGTCCTGGCGCTGGGGCTTTTGCTCTTGCGCCTGTGGCCACACGCTCCGCTGCGCGAGGCGGCACCGACCTCACGCCTGGTGCTGGCACAAGACGGTGAGTTGCTGCGTCTGACCTTGGCCAGCGATGGCCAATACCGCTTGTGGCTGCCGCTGGAGCGCATCGCCCCATCGATGGTCGACGCCCTGCTGCTCAAGGAAGACCGCTACTTCTATCGCCACCCCGGCGTCGATCCCGGCGCGCTGCTGCGTGCCGCCATGGCCACCTATGGCGGTGGTCCGCGCCAGGGTGGTTCGACCTTGAGCATGCAACTGGCACGACGGCTCTACGGCATCGAGTCGCGCCACGTGCCGGGCAAGCTGCAACAGATCGTCCTGGCGCTGTGGATCGAGGCGCGCTACAGCAAGCACGACATCCTCGAGGCCTACCTCAACCTCGCGCCCATGGGCGGCAACATCGAAGGCGTCGAGGCGGCCAGCCGCATCTATTTCAGCAAGTCGGCCGCGCAGCTTTCTCTCAGCGAATCGTTAGCGCTGGCGGTGATCCCGCAGCAACCGGGACGCCGTGGTCACTTCGGCCCCTCGCTGCAAAAAGCGCGCTTGCAGCTACAGACCATCTGGCTCGCCGAACACCCGGATGATCCGCGCAACGCCGGTCTGCTCGACCTGCCCCTCGAAGCCCGCAGCCGTGCCCAGTTGCCGTTCCGCGCACCGCACCTGAGCGAGCAATTGCTGGCCAGCCGCGACGGGCAGGAACTGACCAGCACCCTCGACCTGCGCCTGCAACACCAGCTCGAACGCCTGATTCGCCAGTTCGTCAGCGAGCGCGCCAGCCAGGGCGTGCACAACGCCACGGCGATCCTGGTCGACAGTCGCGATCAACGGGTCAAGGCGCTGGTTGGCTCGGCGGATTATTTCGATGCCGGCCTGCATGGCCAGGTCAACGGCGTGCAGTCGCGTCGCTCGCCCGGTTCCACGCTCAAGCCGTTCCTGTATGGACTGGCCCTGGACCAGGGCGTGATCCAGCCGATGAGCATCATCAAGGATGCGCCCAGTGCGTTCGGCGCCTTCCAGCCGGAGAACTTCGACGGCAAGTTCGTCGGCCCATTGACCGCCCAGGACGCGCTGATCCGCAGCCGCAACGTGCCCGCCGTGTGGCTGGCCAGCCAGGTGCAAAAGCCCTCGCTGCACGGCCTGCTGCAACGCGCCGGTATCGCCGGTCTGCGCGACGAAGGTTTCTACGGCCTGGCCCTGGCCCTGGGCGGCGGTGAGCTGACCCCAGCCGAACTGGCACGCCTGTATGTGATGCTGGCCAATGACGGTCGCCTGCGCGAACTGCGCTACACCCTCGATCAGCCGGAAAAGATCGGCCCTGCCCTGCTCTCCCCGCAAGCGGCGTTCATGGTCCGCGACATGCTGCGCCACAACCCGCGCCCCGACGGCCTGCCGCCGGACCGCCGTGGGCGTAACTGGCCGGTAGCGTGGAAGACCGGCACCTCGTGGGGGTTCCACGATGCCTGGAGCGCCGGCATCGTCGGGCCGTATGTACTGGTGGTCTGGGTCGGCAATTTCGATGGCCAGCCGAACCCGGCGTTCATCGGCCTGAAGACCGCCGCGCCGCTGTTCTTCCGCATCGCCGATGCCCTGCCGCTGGCCTTGCCCAATGAGCAGGCGCCTGTGGATAAGGCGCCCGTGGGCCTGATGCGCGTCGAGGTCTGCGCCGCCTCCGGCGAGTTGCCCAACCGCTGGTGCCCGCAGACACGCAAGACCTGGTACTGGCCGGGCGTATCGCCGATTCGCGTGTCCAACCTGCATCGCCCGGTGATGGTCGAGCGCGCCACCGGCAAGGCGGCTTGCCCGCCCTTCGATCCGGGGACCACCGAGCTGCAGGTATTCGAATTCTGGCCGTCCGATCTGCAACGCCTGTTCGCCGCGGCCGGCCTGCCACGCCGCACGCCACCCGATCCACGGGAAACCTGCCAGAACCAGACAGTGATCAGCGACGAAGCGCCACGCATCACCTCGCCGCTGACCCAGGTCACCTACAGCCTGCGCCTGTCCAAACCTGAGGAAAGTATCCCCCTCAGCGCCAACGTCGCCAGCGATGCACAGCGCCTCTACTGGTTCGCCGAGCAGACCTTGCTGGGTGAAAGCGCAGCCCGCAGCGGCCTGCAATGGCGCCCGCCGCACTCGGGGACATATCGGCTGCGGGTTACCGATGACCAGGGACGCAGTGCGAGCAGGGTGTTGCGGGTGGAGTTTTTGCCATGAGGCAGTGGCAAGCGCCATGCTGAAGTGACCACTTGCAACTCACCTCTCCGATCAGATCCAGCCACCCCATTGCAGGATGAACAGACCGATGTTGGTGGTCACCACCGCCATCAGTGTGGTGATGACGATGATCGCCCCGGCCAGTTCGTGGTTGCCACCGGCGGCACGGGCCATGACGAAGCTCGCGGCCGCCGTGGGGCTGGCGAAGTAGAGGAAGAGGATGCCCAGCTCGGCATTGCGGAAACCGCAGAAGAACGCGCCAAGGGTGCCGAGCAGCGGTAGCCAGACCATCTTCATCAGGCTGGCGCTTACCGCCGTCATGCCGCTGGCACGCAGGGAGGCCAGGGACAGGGTGCCGCCGATGCAGATCAACGCCAGCGGCAGGGACAGCGAGGCCAGGTAGTCGCCGGAGGTCAGCAGCCAGGCCGGTAGCTCGATCTTCCAATAGGAGAACGGCATGGCCAGCAGCACGGACAGGATCAGCGGGTTGCGCAGGATGCTCAGGGTGATGTGCCAGGCATTGGTGCGGCTGTTGGGGTTGTAGACCTCCAGCACCACGGTCGACAGGCTGTTGTAGCAGAGGATCACCAGGCCGCCGAGCACGCCGCCGAGGGACAACCCGTAGTGGCCGTACAGGCTGGTCGCCAGGGCCAGGCCGATGATGCCGTTGTTGCCACGAAAGGCGCCTTGCACGTACACGCCACGATCCGCCCTGGGGCAATGCCAGATCGCCCAGCCCCATGCCAGCAGGAAGCCCGCCAGGGTCGCCATCACGAAGTAGCCGAGCACGCCGGGTTGCAACGAGGTGTCCAGGTCGGCATGCAGGATGGCGAGGAACAGCATGACCGGCATGCTGACGTTGAACACCAGGTTGGTCGCGGTATGGATGAAGTTGGGGTCGATCATCCCTACACGCTTGAGGAATACGCCAAGAAACAGCATGGCGAATACCGGCAGGGTGATGGTCAGGGTTTGCAGGAAGATGGAGAGCATACTGCGCCCGGGCAAACAGTTAGGGCGCTAATGATAGACCTAAAAGCAGCGGTAGGCTCCAGGGTGCATCGAGGGGCTGTAGGAACGCTTGACGTTTCAAACGTAAATGGCGGCCTCAAGGGGCGGATATTCTACGGACGCCCGGCCCCCCTCAATCGTCATTCCCGCGAAGGCGGGAATGACGGAGGAATAACGAACGTCCGCTCCTGCCTCAAATCCGCCTGTGAACAACGCAGCGGGTACGGTGGACCGGGACGCGCAGTCAACGCGCAGCTTGTCCACCGTACGGCTTGAAGCTTGTGGCTTATCGCCTTACCGGCCTTTTCTGCAACTTGCGCTGCAAGGTGCGCCGGTGCATGCCCAGCGCCCGCGCGGTGGCGGAGATGTTGCCTTCGTGCTCGGCCAGCACGCGCTGGATGTGCTCCCACTGCAGGCGATCCACCGACATCGGGTTTTCCGGCACCAGGGTGTCGAGGTCGGCGTGCTGGGACAGCAGCGCGGTGAGCACGTCGTCGGCGTCCGCCGGCTTGCACAGGTAGTTGGTGGCGCCGCGCTTGATCGCCTCCACGGCGGTGGCGATGCTCGAATAGCCGGTGAGGATCACCACGCGCATCTCCGGGTCCAGCTCCAGCAGCTTGGGCAGCAGCACCAGGCCGGAGTCGCCTTCCATCTTCAGGTCGACCACGGCGTAGTCCGGCAGGTCGGCCTTGGCCGCCGCCAGGCCTTCGTCCGCCGAGTTGGCGACGGTCACGCGCAGGCCGCGACGATCCATGGCACGGGCCATGACACGGGTGAAGGTCGCGTCGTCATCCACCAGCAGCAGGTGGGGATGTTCTTCGTTCAGGTGCTCGTCACTCATGGTCACTCTCCCGTGGAGATTCTGGGCAGGCGCAACTCGGTCAGGGTTCCGTCCTGGATGTTGTACAGTTTCACCGAACCGCCGGCGCGGGTCACGCTCGCCTGGCTGAGGAACAGGCCCAGGCCGAAGCCCTTGCCCTTGGTGGTGAAGAAAGGTTTGCCAATCTGTTCGGCGATGGCCAGCGGCACGCCGTCGCCATGATCGCGAATGCTCAGGATGATCCACTGTTCATCCCAGTCCAGGCGGATATCCAGCCTGTCCGGGCAGGCATCGGCGGCGTTGTTCAGCAGGTTGAGCAGGGCCTGGGTCAGGTCGGCGGGTGGCGACAGATAAGGGTTCTGCCCCTGGCCCAGGCACTGGTAGCGATAGGTCGCCTCGGGGCGCATCAGGTGCCAGCGATTGAGCGTCGCCTCCAGCCATTGCACCGCGCTCTGCTCGTGGACCGCCTGACGCCGGTCGGCCTCGGCCGCGCGCACCAGATGCTGCAGGGTTTCCTTGCACAGCTTGACCTGTTCCTGGAGCAGTGCCAGGTCGTCCTGCAGGGCCGGCTTGTCGCGATACTCCTGGCGCAGTTCCTTGAGCAACACGCTCATGGTCGCCAGCGGCGTGCCCAGCTCATGAGCCGCGCCAGCCGCCTGGGTCGCGACTGCCAGCAGTTGCTGGTCGCGCATGCCCTCCTCGCGGCGCTGCGACTGCAACTCGGCCTGGCGCCGCAAGGCCGCCGCCATCTTGGCCACGAAGTAGGTGATGAAGGCCGCCGCCAGGGCGAAGCTCAGCCACATGCCGAACAGGTGCAGGCTGATCAGCATCGCCTCGTGATGGACGTTGTGCAGTTGCAGCGGGTGGTACCAGATCAGCAACGCGGTATAGCCGGTCAGCGCCAATGCGCTGAGGCCGATGGAGTAGATCCAGGGCAAGGTCGCCGCGGCGATGCTCAACGGCACCAGGTAATAGGACACGAAGGGGTTGGTCGAGCCACCGGAGAAATACAGCAGCACGCTGTGCACGATCAGGTCGAAGCCGAGTTGCACCGCGTATTCGAGGTCGGTCACCGGCCATGGCGCGCGCCAGCGCAATGCGGTGAGCACGCAGAGCACCAGGGAAAAGCCCAGGGTGATGCACAGCGGCAGCCAGGGCAGCGGCAGGATATCGGACAGGTAGGCGATACCCACCGAACCGGCCTGGGCGGCCAGGACCAGGATGCGGATCAGGGTCAGGCGCCAGAGATTCTGGCGACTGGCGGAGAACAGGAGGACGGGCGCTTGCATGGTGGCTCCGGAAGACTGTGCCGAGTATAACCATCCACCATCGTTCGCCGGTCCTGTGCGGCAACTCGCCGCACGGCGCCCCGCACTTTTTTCGATATTCAGCGAACAGCCCTTGACCCGAACAGTCTCAGACCTGCGTCTACCTTGTCGGAACGTCATCTACAGGAGTTTCCCATGCCCGTTTTCAATCGCCTCGCCCTGGTCGCCGCCCTTGGTCTCGCCGCTCTCGCCAGCCTGCCGGCCAATGCCGACGAGGCCCGTTACAACCAGGTTTCGCTGCGCGCCGAAGTCAGCCAGGAGGTGGCCCACGACCGCATGCGGGTGACCCTGTACAGCGAGGCGCAGAACAAGGACCCGGCCAAGCTCGCCGCGGACACCACCACCACGCTGAACAAGGCCCTGGAACGAGCGCGTGCCGGCAAAGGCATCGACGTGCGCCTGGGCAGCCGCAACAGCTCGCCGGTCTACGACGACGATGGCAAGCGCATCAGCGCCTGGCGCGAGCGCGCGGAAATCCGCCTGGAGAGCGCCGACTTCGCCTCCTTGTCGCAACTGACCGCCGACCTGCTCGGCGAGCTGAAGATGGGCGAGATGAGTTTTTCCATCGCCGAAGACAGCCGCAACAAGGCTGAAGACACGCTGATCAAGGAAGCCGTGGCGGACTTCAAGGCCCGCGCCCAACTGGCCACCGAGGCGGTTGGCGGCAAGACCTACAAGCTGGTCAGCCTGAGCCTCAACGGTGGCGGCTTCCAGCCGGTGATGCCGATGCGGGCGCTGGCCATGGACCGTGCTTCGTTCAGCAAGAGTGCGCCGACCCAGGAGATCGAGGCCGGTACCAGCCGGGTGAGCATGAGCGCGGATGGGGTGATCGAAATCCAGCAACCCTGATCGCCACAAAGCGCGGTGTAGGCGATACACTCCGGTACCCACCTGACCGGAGTCATCGCGCTTGCTGACGTTCATCGCGCGCCGCCTTGCCCTGCTGCTGCCCACCCTGATCGGGGTGACACTGCTGAGCTTCGCCCTGATCCGCCTGATCCCCGGCGACCCGGTGGAGGTGATTATGGGCGAACGCGGCCTGAGTCCGGAACAGCACGCCGCCGCGTTGCAGCAACTGGGCCTGGACCGGCCACTGCCGCAGCAATACCTGAATTATCTCGGCGACTTGCTCACGGGCGACCTCGGCCAGTCGCTGCGCAGCCGCGAGGGGGTCTGGCAGGAATTCCTCGTGCTGTTCCCCGCGACCCTGGAACTGAGCGCCGCCGCCCTGCTCTTCGCCCTGCTGGTCGGCCTGCCGGCCGGGATCATCGCCGCCCTGCGTCGCGGCCGCGCCGCCGATCACACGATGATGGGCATCGCCCTGACCGGCTATTCGATGCCGATCTTCTGGTGGGGCCTGATGCTGATCCTGCTGTTCTCCTCCGGCCTGGGCTGGACGCCGGTATCCGGGCGCACCGACTTCATTGCCTTCGACATCGAGCCGGTGACCGGCTTCATGCTCATCGACGCCTGGCTCAGCGGCCAGCCAGGGGCGTTTGTCGACGCCCTGCATCACCTGCTGCTACCCGCCATCGTACTCGGCACCATCCCGCTGGCGGTGATCGCGCGCATGACCCGCTCGGCGATGCTCGACGTGCTGCGCGAGGACTACATCCGCAGCGCCCGCGCCCGTGGCCTGTCGCCAGCTCGCGTGGTGCTGGTGCACGCCCTGCGCAACGCGCTGGTGCCGGTGCTGACCGTGCTCGGTTTGCAGGTCGGCACCCTGCTCGGCGGCGCAGTGCTGACCGAAACCCTGTTCTCCTGGCCCGGCATCGGCAAATGGCTGATCGAAGCCATCGGTGCCCGTGACTATCCGGTGGTACAGAGCGGTATCCTGCTGATCGCCTGCCTGGTGATCCTCAGCAACTTCGTGGTCGACCTGCTCTACGGGCTGGTCAATCCGCGCCTGGGAGGCAAGGCATGAACCAGGCCATTGCAATCGCCCAGCCACCTCATTCGCTACAGGTGTTCTGGCAATCGCTGCGCCGTAACCGTGGCGCGCTGGCCGGATTGATCTTCATTCTGTTGATCAGTGCCGGCGCCCTGCTCGCGCCCTGGATCGCGCCGTTCGCGCCGGATCATCAACAGGCCGGCGCCGAGCTGCTGCCACCGGCCTGGCTCGCCAACGGCCACCTGCCTTATCTGCTCGGCACCGACGAAGCCGGCCGCGACCTGCTCTCGCGCCTGCTGCATGGGGCGCGCCTGTCGCTGCTGATCGGCCTGGCCTCGGTCGCCCTGGCGCTGGTCCCAGGCGTGCTGCTGGGCCTGCTCGCCGGCTTCTACCCGCGCCTGCTCGGGCCTCTGATCATGCGCCTGATGGACATCATGCTGGCCCTGCCCGCGCTGCTGCTGGCGGTCGCCGTGGTGGCGATCCTCGGCCCCGGCCTGGTCAATACCGTGGTCGCCATCGCCATCGTCTCGCTGCCTGCCTACGTGCGCCTGACCCGCGCCGCCGTGCTCGGCGAGCGTGAGCGCGACTACGTCACCGCCGCGCGCCTGGCCGGGGCGCGTACGCCCCGACTGATGTTCATCACCGTGCTGCCGAACTGCCTTGCGCCGCTGATCGTGCAGGCCAGCCTGAGTTTCTCCTCGGCCATCCTCGATGCCGCCGCCCTCGGTTTTCTCGGCCTCGGCGTGCAACCGCCGGCGCCCGAGTGGGGCACCATGCTCGCCATGGGCCGCGACCAGATGGTCCACGCCTGGTGGATCGTCGCCCTGCCTGGCCTGGCGATCCTGCTCACCGTGCTGTCGCTGAACCTGATCGGCGACGGCCTGCGCGACGCCCTCGATCCCAAACTGAAACCGGCGGGGTGAGCGACGCATGAACCTGCTGAGCCTGCGCAACCTGACCATCCGCTTCGGCGAACGCGCCGTCGTCCAAGGCCTCGACCTCGATGTGGCAGAGGGCGAAATCCTCGGCCTGGTCGGCGAATCCGGCTCGGGCAAGTCCATGAGCATGCTCGCCGTGCTCGGCCTGGTCGATGCCCCCGGCAAGGTCGAGGCCGAGACCCTGGACTTCGCCGCCACCGACCTGCTCAAGGCCGGCCCGCGCCAGCACCGGAAACTGCTCGGCCGCGATATCGGCCTGGTCTTCCAGGACCCGCTCAACGCGCTGAACCCTTCGCTGCGCATCGGCTATCAATTGCATGAAGTGCTGCGCCACCACCTTGGCCTGCGTGGCGCGGCGGCACGTCGGCGGGCCATCGAGTTGCTTGAACGGGTACGCATCCCGGAACCGCAGAAACGCCTGCGCGCCTACCCGCACCAACTCTCCGGCGGCATGGCCCAGCGCGTGGCCATCGCCATCGCACTGGCGGCCGAACCGCGCCTGCTGATCGCCGACGAACCGACCACGGCGCTGGACGTCACCACCCAGCAGCAGATCATGCAACTGCTGCTCGACCTGCAACGCGAGCGCGGTATGGCGATGATCCTGATCAGCCACGACCTGGCCCTGGTGGCGCAGACCGCCAACCGCGTATGCGTGATGCGCCAGGGCTGCCTGGTCGAAGAAGGGCCGGTGGAACAGGTGCTGTATGAGCCACGGCACGACTACACCCGTCAGTTGCTGGCCGCCTTGCCGGAGAATCAGCCCTCCCACGTGCCGGTCATTGCCCATGATGCGCCGGCCCTGCTGCAAGCCAGCGGCCTGTCCCGCGATTATCCACAGTCACGCGGCTGGTTGCGCAGGCCAGGGCTGTTCCGTGCCCTGAACGACGTGTCGTTCGAACTGCGCGCCGGCCGCACCCTGGCGGTGATCGGCGAGTCGGGCAGCGGCAAGTCGACCCTGGCCCGCATCCTCACCCTGATCGACGACGCCAGCGCCGGCAGCCTGCGCATCGCCGGCCAGTCCTTCTCCGAGCTGGACGCAAGCGCCCGCCGGCAAGTACGTCGCGATGTGCAGATGGTGTTCCAGAACCCCTTCGCCTCGCTCAATCCACGGCAGACCATCGGCACTCAGCTGGAAGAACCCCTGCGCCTGAATACCGGCCTGGACGCCAGCGAACGTCGGAGCCGGATCAGCGCAATGCTGCAACGAGTCGGCCTCGCGGCGGAACACGCCAACCGTTATCCACACATGTTCTCCGGCGGCCAGCGCCAGCGCATCGCCATTGCCCGGGCGATGATGCTACGCCCGAAAATCCTCATCGCCGACGAGCCGACCTCGGCCCTCGACGTCTCGGTGCAGGCCCAGGTACTGGAACTGTTCCATGACCTGCAGGCCGAGTACGGCACCGCCTACGTGTTCATCACCCACAACCTGGCGGTGGTGCGCCAGGTGGCGGACGAAGTGCTGGTGCTGCATCGTGGCGTGGTGGTCGAACAGGGTGATGCGACGCAGGTTTGCGAGCATCCGCAACATCCCTACACGCAGACGCTGTTGGCCGCGACACCGAGGTTGGCGCGGCCAGAGGCCTGACCTGGCGCGTCAATACACGTCGCGCCGATAACGGCCGTCCTCGACCAGTTGCTCGACCCGGGCATCGCCCAGCACCTCGCGCATGACCCGGTCGACGCCGCTGGCCATGCCTTCCAGGCTGCCGCAGACGTAGATCGAGGCGCCCTCTTCCACCCACCTGCGCAACGCCTCCGCCGCTTCGCGCAGGCGATCCTGGACGTATAGCTTCTCAGCTTGATCGCGCGAGAATGCCAGGTCCAGTCGCGCCAGTTGCCCGCTGGCCAGCCAGCCCTGCAGCTCGCTGCGGCAATAGAAGTCATATGCCTCGTTGCGTTCACCGAACAACAGCCAGTTACGCCAATGCCCGTCGGCGATGCGCGCCTTGATCAGGCTGCGCAGACCGGCCAGGCCGGTGCCGTTGCCAATCAGAATCACCGGGCGGTCGTCCTCCGGCGCATGAAAACCGCTGTTGCGCCGCAGGCGAGCCAGGACGCTTGCGCCCAGGCCGGCGAACTCGGTCAGCCAACCGGAGCCGAGGCCCAGGCTGCCGTCGGGGTGACGCTGCTGGCGCACGAGCAGTTCCAGGCTGCCGTCGCTCGGCAACGAGGCAATCGAGTATTCCCGACCGCTCAACGGCACCAGCGCCTCGAATAGCGCCTGGGCGTGCAAACCGACCAGATGGGCGAAACTGTCCGGCAACTGGCGGCTGGTCAATGCCTCATGCAGTGGCTGGGCGACCGGGCCGACATTGACCCACTCGGACGGGTCCAGGCCATGGCCGTCGAGCCACCGGCGCACGCGCGCCTTGGCGTTGCGCGGCAGGATTTCGAGAATGTCGCCGGCCTGCCACTGAGTATCGCCAGCGGGCGTCAAGCCAACCAGGAACGTCGCTTCGCCCTGGCTGCCCGGATTGATGCGCTCGCGCCTGCTCAAGGTCCAGTTGCCGAACGGGGCTTCCTGCACGACCTGGGGCTTGATCCCGGTAAGGTCGCCCAGTTGCCGTTGCCAGAGGTCCAGGGCATGGGTGTCGCTACCATCGACTTCCACCGGGTCGAACAGGCGTTGCGCGCCCTGCTGGTCGAGCCAGTCGCGCATGCGCCGGGCGAAACCGCAGAAGTGCGCATACTGCCGATCGCCCAGGGCCAGCATCGCGTAGCTGAGGTTTTCCAGGCCAACCGCGCCGCCGATCACCTTGCGCTCGAAACCACGGGCGTTGTCCGGCGCCTCGCCGTCACCAAAGGTACTGATGACGAACAGTGCCTTTCTGGCGCGTTTCAATTCGTCCTCGCTGAGTTTGCCCAGGGGCTGCACCTGCACCGGATGCCCGGCCGCCTGCAATTGACCGGCAGTCTGCCAGGCCAGTTGCTCGGCGAAGCCGCTCTGGCTGGCGAAACCGATCAGCCAGCTTTCGCCACCGGCGCTGCCCGAGACCTCGCCACGGGCGGCACGCACCGCGCGCTTCTTGCGCCGGCGGTCGAGGTAGAGCAGCCAGCCGGTGATGAAGAACAGTGGCATCGCCAGGCTGGCGACCGCCATCAGGATGCGCCCGGTCAGGCCGAAATACTCGCCGACGTGCAAGGCATAGACGCTGGCCAGCAGTTGCGCCTTGAAACTCTTGTCGCGGAAACGGGAAACCTGCGACACCTCGCCGGTCGCCGGGTCGACTTTAATCTGGTCGAAGGCCCGCACGTGCTCGGCATCCTTGGGCAGGATGAACACGTCGGCCTTCTCGCCGGCACGGAAAGGCAAACGCGTGCTGTAGATGGCGATGTTGTCGCCGGAGGTCTGCTGGATGCCACGCCACATGGCGTCGAGGTCGATGGTCGCCTGCTCCTCGTCAGCCCCGGCGCGCTCCGGTCGACCACGGCGTTCCTGCTTGCCCGGCTCGTCACTGAGCAGCGCGGTCAGGCCGCTGCGGTACCAGTCGTAGGACCAGTAGAGGCCGGTCAGGGCGGCGCAGAGATAGAACACCAGGCACCAGGTACCGGCAATCGCATGCAAGTCCCAGTTGAAGGCGCGGCCCTTCTTCGACCAGTCGAAAGTCAGCCAGGTGCGCCAGCTCAAGGCCTTGCGCGGCCAGCGCAGGTACAGGCCGGACAAGCAGAAGAACACCAGCATGAGGGTGCTGAAACCCGTGAACTGGCGGCCGGTATCGCCCATTGCCAGGAAACGGTGCAGTTGCAGCATGAGCATGAAGAAATCTTCGCCGCGCGGCTCGCCCATCGCCTCGCCAGTGTAGGGATCGACGAAGCTCAAGGCGCCACGCCGTTCGCCCGGCGGCGGCGTGAGGAAGATACGCGCCGGCTGGCTGCCGCTCATGTCGACGAACAAGGCCGAAACGCCCTTGCCCTCAGCTTGCAGCTTGGCCACCAGTTGCGCGGGCGGCAACACCCCGGTGTCGCGCTGCTCGACGCGCATCTGCGGGTTGATGGCGATCATGATTTCTTCCTGGAACGCATACAGCGCGCCCGTCACACCCATCAGGGCCAATACCAGGCCCGCACTGATGCCGAAGAACCAATGCAGCTGAAACATTATTTTTTTGAACACGGCTGATTACCTTGAACGAAACGACCCGCCCCTCAAATGGCAGGTAATTCTATTTGAGAAGCCATCTCGACGGGATCGGTTTCCTATCGCTTTTACCTTTCATTTACATCTTTGTATCCAAATTGATTCGAATAGGCAATGTAATGAGAATCATTATCGATAGTGCTATGCTGGCGGACGTCTTCGTCAGCCATTAGAAGGAGCCACCGCGATGAATGCCCCCGCGCAAGACCGCCGCGTGAACCTGGGACCGGTTCAGGAAACGTTGCTTATCCCTCTGTTCGGACGCGCGCAAGAAACCAGCCGCCGCAACGGAATGCTGCAAGATCCCAAGGCGGTGGAAATCGTCGCCGCGCTCGATTATGACTTCGACAAATGGCGCAACACGCCGAGCCTGGCCGGTGCCTGCCTGCGTACACGCATGTTCGATGAACACGTTCAGGACTTCCTGGCCCAGCACCCTGCCGGCACCGTGGTAGAGATCGGCTGTGGCCTCAATACCCGCTTCGAACGCCTGGACAATGGCCTGGCCACCTGGTTCGAACTCGACCTGCCGGACAGCATGGCGCTGCGCCAGCGCTTCTTCCACGAACAACCGCGCCGCCACATGCTCGCCTGCGACCTGCAGGACAACGACTGGATGGATGATGTCGCCAACACTGGCGGGCCCTGGTGCTTCGTTTCCGAAGCCGTGGTGATCTACCTGGAAGAAGACCAGGTGAAAAACTGGGTCAAGCGCCTGAACCAGCGCTTTCCCGGTGCCTGGCTGCTTACCGACACGACGGCCAGGCGCATGGTCGAGGGCCAGGCCGCCCACGACACCATGAGCACCCTGGGGGTGGACAGCTGGTTCCGCTGGGCCTGCGACGACCCGGCACAGCTCGCTGGTTGGGGCTTGAAGCTGATCGACAGCCGCACCTTCCTCGATGCCCCCAGGGAACTGCTCGAACGCTTGCCCCTCTCCTGGCGCGTACTGATGCGCTGGACGCCCTGGCTGATCCGCGGAAAGCTCGAGGCCTACCGGATGAACCGCTTCGAATTGCTCGGCGTATGACCCCCTGAAAACAAGACGCCCCGCACGAGGCAGGGCGTTCGACGGCTTACAGGTAGAACGCCTTCAGCGGTGGGAATCCGTTGAACTCCACCGCGCTGTAGCTGGTGGTATAGGCGCCGGTGGAGAACCAGTACATGCGATCACCGCTGGCCAGGTTCAAGGGCAGGCCGTACTTGTAGTGCTCGTACATGATGTCGGCGCTGTCGCAGGTCGGGCCGGCGATCACCACTTCTTCCATCTCGCCTTTCTTCTCGGTCCAGATCGGGAACTTGATGGACTCGTCCATGGTTTCGATCAGGCCGCCAAACTTGCCCACGTCGGTATACACCCAGCGCTCGACCGCCGTGCGCGACTTGCGCGCCACCAGCACCACTTCGCTGACCAGCACACCGGCGTTGGCGATCAGCGAACGGCCTGGCTCGAGGATGATTTCCGGCAGGTCGTCACCGAAGTCTTCCTTGAGGAAGCGGATGATTTCCTCGGCATAGGTTTCCAGGCTGTTGGTCCGGGTGATGTAGTTGGCCGGGAAGCCGCCGCCCATGTTGATCATCTTCAGCTCGATGCCGTCTTCTTCCTTCAGGCGCTCGAAGATCACCTTGACCTTGGCGATGGCCGCGTCCCAGACGTCGATGTCACGCTGCTGCGAACCGACGTGGAAGGAAATGCCGTACGGCACCAGGCCCAGTTGCTTGGCCAGGATCAGCAGGTCAAGGGCCATGTCCGGCTGGCAACCGAACTTGCGGCTCAGCGGCCAGTCCGCCGAGGTCGAGCCCTCGGTGAGGATGCGCACATAGATCTTCGAGCCCGGCGCGGCCTTGGCGATGTTGCGCAGGTCGGCTTCGGAGTCGGTGGCGAACAGGCGCACGCCTTTGTCGTAGAAGTAACGAACGTCGCGGGCCTTCTTGATGGTATTGCCGTAGCTGATGCGCTCCGCGCCGATACCGGCCGACAGCACCTTGTCCAGTTCGTAGATAGAGGCGATGTCGAAGTTCGAGCCTTTGTCGCGCAGCAGTTCGATGATCTCGATCGCCGGGTTGGCCTTGACCGCATAGTAGATCTTGGCGAATTCGAAACCGGCGTGCAGGTCGTCATAGGCCTGGCTGATGATCGCGGTATCGATCACCACGAACGGGGTTTCCTGCTGGTCAGCGAAAGCCTTCATTTTATTGAAGGTCTCGCGCGGGTAGTAATCTTCGATCTTGATCGACATGCGGGGGCTCCAAATGGCTAAACCATGAACACTCAATGAATCGGGCAGCCGAACCGTTTACAGGTTCAACCGGGTGTCGGGGGCGGCCGGCGCCAGCGCTGGCCGGAGGGACCACTCGCCAGGAGCGGACCCGGAACGTCTGACAGTTTCCCCACTTTGGTTCGCCTACTTCCCAAGGCATGTCGCCGAAAGCAAAAAGGCCTACCGTTTGTTGGCAGACCTCGCTGTCTCGTCGTCAGTACTTGAGCCGGATGGATCGTTTCCAGCATGGACGTTCGGGCGCGAACTTTAGGGCCATGAACCCCGTATATCAACCAAAAATTGCCGCGTTTTTACATCTGCCGCCTGGTTGTTTTTTATCTTCGACAGAACGTCCTGAATGCTGAACAAAAATGCCTGTTCAGAGGCTTTCTCGATGCATGGAAAGTACAGGCGAGCCGGCCACTCCGCTCGACCTGGCTGACAGAACGGACGCAGGTCCGTATCGTCAACAGCCCCTAGTGCGGACTCCAGCATGGATATCAAACAACTCAAGTTCCTCGTCGCCCTCGACGAGACCCGCCACTTCGGCCAGGCCGCCGCACGTTGCCACGTGACCCAGCCGACCTTGTCCATGCGCCTGCGCAACCTGGAGGAGGAACTGGGCCTGGAACTGGTCCAGCGCGGGCAGCGCTTCGAAGGCTTCACCGAGCCCGGCCAGCGCATCCTGGCCTGGGCCCGCAGCCTGCTCGCCGCCGAGGATGGCCTGCAGGCGGAAGCCGCAGCCTGTCGCGGCCAACTGGTCGGCAGCCTGCGCCTGGGGCTGGTGCCCCTGGCGAGCTTCGATCCGATGCGCCTGGTCCGGGCCTTCTCCGCCCAACACCCTGGCCTGCGCTTCCAACTGTTCGCCCTGAGCAGCGAACAGATTCTGGAGAACCTGGCGCGCAACCAGATCGACCTCGGCCTTTCCTATCTGGAACGCCTCAAGCCCGAACACTTCACCACTCTCGAATTGGCCGAGACACGCATGGGACTGCTGCATGACCGCCGCCACTTTCATTTCGACCAGCCGAGCCTGGGCTGGGAGGCGCTTGGCGCGCTGCCCCTGGGCCTGCTATCGACCGGCATGCACTTTCGCCAATCGATCGATCATGGTTTTCGCAGCCTCGGCCTCGTCGTCCGCCCCCTGCTGGAAACCGATGCCGTTCATCAGTTGCTTCAGGCTGTCAGCGCCGGGCTCTGCTGCGCGATAGTTCCGCTCGATGGCGGCCTGGCGGAATCTGCCGAACACCTGGCCCTGACGCCCATCGACGATGCCCATACCCTGGCTCCCCTCGGTCTCATCATCCGCCGGCAGACACCAAGATCGGCGCTGGCTGAAGCCTGCTTCGAGGAAGCGCAGCGCCTGCTCAGCGAACCCATTCGCAAATCGATAGACGCTTTCGATCAATGAATCAGTAGCAGTTATTAGACGGCGACCGGCCTGCGGCCTAATCTTTCTGTGTCATTCCGCCGCAGGGGAAGCCGTCCATGCCCCGCACCATCGCACCCGTAGCAGAACAAGCCAGCAGCATCGCCTTGCCGACCGCGCAAGCAGGCTACGCCTATGCGGAGCTGGGCAGTGCCCTGCAGACCGGCGATGCGCTGCTGGCAGACGAGTGCGCCCTGGCGATCGCCTACAACGGCATCAGCCATGCGGTCATGATGACCACGCCAGGTGACCTGGAAGACTTCGTCGCCGGCTTCAGCCTCAGCGCCGGTATCGTCGACAGCATCGACGATGTCTATGACATCGAGATCAGCGGCTGCGGCGATGCCCGCCAAGCCAGCGTGCAGATCAGCAGCCGCGCCTTCTGGTCCCTCAAGGACCAGCGTCGCCAGTTGGCGGGTACTACCGGCTGTGGCCTGTGTGGCGTGGAAGCGCTTGAGCAGGCGTTGCCGGCGCTACGCGTGCTGCCCGCCTCGCCTCTACCACCCGCCAGGCATTTGCACGGCCTGCGCCAACGCATCGACGAGCAGCAGAGACTGGCCCGTCGCAGCGGTGCGGTGCACGCGGCGCTGTTCGTCGACGGACAGGGCGAAATCCTCCGTTGCCGGGAAGATATCGGTCGCCACAACGCCCTCGACAAGCTGATCGGCGCGCTCCTGCGCGACGGCCTGGATGCACGCGCCGGTTTCGCCGTGGTCACCAGCCGTTGCAGCCTGGAACTTATCCACAAGGCCGTGCGTGCCGGCCTGTCCACCCTGGTCAGTCTCTCCGCGCCCACCGCCCTGACCGTGCAATGGGCACGCAAGCACAACCTGAACCTGATCCACGTCCCTCATCACAGCGCGCCACGGGTCTACAGCCCGGCGCCCGAATAGAAGAAAAACGACCATGAGCCTGCAACCCGTCAAACCTCGCTTCAAGCCTTACAAGGGCGCGGCCGCCGGATGGGGCGCGCTGATCGCCGTCACCAACTTCTGGCTGGACAGCAAGCAGCCGTTCAAGAACCTGCGCGCGCTGCTCAAGACCAACCAGAACGGCGGCTTCGACTGCCCCGGTTGCGCCTGGGGCGACTCGCCCGAGGACGGGCGCATCAAGTTCTGCGAGAACGGCGCCAAGGCGGTCAACTGGGAAGCCACCAAACGCCGCGTGGATGCCAGGTTCTTCGCCAAATACACGGTCAGCCAGTTGTTCGAGCAAAGCGACTACTGGCTCGAATACCAGGGCCGCCTGACCGAGCCGATGCGTTATGACGCCGCCAGCGATCACTACGTGCCGGTGAGCTGGGACGACGCCTTCGCCCTGATCGCCAGGCACCTCAAGGGCTTGGACAGCCCCAACCAGGCCGAGTTCTACACCTCCGGCCGCGCCAGCAACGAGGCGGCCTATGCCTACCAGTTGTTCGTTCGCGCCCTGGGCACCAACAACTTCCCCGACTGCTCGAACATGTGCCACGAGGCCAGTGGCGTGGCGCTGATCAACAGCGTCGGCATCGGCAAGGGCACGGTGACCTTCCATGACTTCGAACACGCCGACGCCATTTTCGTGTTCGGCCAGAATCCCGGCACCAACCACCCACGCATGCTCGAACCACTGCGCGAAGCGGTGAAACGCGGCGCCCAGGTCGTGGCCTTCAATCCGCTCAAGGAGCGTGGCCTGGAACGCTTCCAGCATCCACAGCATGCCCTGGAAATGCTCACCAACGGCTCGGCACCGCTGAACACCGCGTTCTTCCGCCCAGCCCTGGGCGGCGACATGGCCATCGTGCGCGGGATCGCCAAGTACCTGCTGCAATGGGAGCGCGAGGCCCAGGAGCAAGGTGAGGAGCCGATATTCGACCACGCCTTCATCGCCGAACACACCAGCGGCCTCGACGATTACCTGGCCGTGGTCGACGCCACGCCGTGGGAAAAGATCGTCGAGCAGTCGGGCCTGAGCCAGGACGAAATTCACCAGACCGCGCTGATGTACCGTCGCGCCGAGAACGTGATCATCTGCTGGGCCATGGGCATCACCCAGCACTTCCACTCGGTGCCGACCATCCAGGAAATCGTCAACCTGCAGTTGCTGCGCGGCAATATCGGACGCGAAGGCGCGGGCCTGTGCCCGGTTCGTGGCCACAGCAACGTGCAGGGCGACCGCACCATGGGCATCAACGAGCGCCCTCCGGCCCTGCTGCTGAACAACCTGGAAAAACGCTTCCAGTTCGCCGTGCCGCGAGAAAACGGCCACAACGTCGTCGAGGCGATCAACGCCATGCTCGACGGTCGCGCCAAGGTCTTCATCGGCCTGGGTGGCAATTTCGCCCAGGCCACGCCGGACAGCCCGCGCACCCACCAGGCGCTGCGCAACTGCGACCTGACCGTGCAGATCAGCACCAAGCTCAACCGCAGCCACCTGACCCACGGCACCGACGCGCTGATCCTGCCGTGCCTCGGCCGCACCGACAAGGACATCCAGGCCACCGGCCCGCAGGCCGTGACCGTGGAAGACTCGTTCAGCATGGTCCATGCGTCCTATGGCCAACTGGAGCCGCTGTCCAGGGACATGCGCTCCGAGCCGTGGATCATCACCCAGATGGCCAGGGCCGTACTCGGCAACCATCCGGTCGACTGGAACGCCCTGAGCGGCGACTACAGCCTGATCCGCGACCTGATCGCCGACACCATTCCCGGTTTCCAGGACTTCAACGAGCGGGTCAAGCATCCGGGCGGCTTCTACCTGGGCAGCTCCGCCGGTTCGCGCCGCTGGAACACCGCCGCCGGCAAGGCCATGTTCAAGAATCACGCGCTGCCGGAAGCCCTCGGCCACGAGAAGATCCGCGCCACCGGAGAAAAACCGGACCTGATCCTGCAAACCCTGCGCTCCCACGACCAGTACAACACCACCATCTATGGCCTGGACGACCGCTACCGGGGAGTGTGGGGCTATCGCGACGTAGTGTTCGCCAACGAGGCCGATATCCGTCGCCTGGGCTACGAGCCGGGGCAGAAGGTCGACGTCACCTCGCTGTGGAGCGACGGTATCGAGCGCACCGTCAGGGGCTTCACCCTGCTCGCCTTCGACATTCCGCAAGGCCAGGCCGCCGCCTATTACCCGGAAACCAACCCGCTGGTGCCGTTGGACAGCTATGGCGCCGGCAGCCACACGCCGACGTCGAAATTCATCGCCATCCGCCTCAGCCCCGCCGCCGCGAATCAGCGTATTGCCTGATCCACGGCAACCTTGCGTAGAGTGCGATCTGTTTCAATAACGAAACAGATCGTTACGCGCCCGCATGCGAATCGCTTGAGCGATCCGCGCCTCTCCCTGATACTGCTGCGCTAATTCGCACCGACGACGCGTGCAACGCCTGCGTTTGGCTGGCGTCCTAATAATCAATGCCACACCAACATACAGGTTCGAGGAGCCACCGCCGATGATGAAAAGGAGCGACTGGATCTGGACCCTGGTCGGGTTGGTCGCCGTCGTGCTCTCCTGCTACCTGTTGTACAAAGAAATCCGCAACATCTCGCTCGACGAGCTTTCCGACAGTATTGCCGCCATACGCCCCCACAACTGGCTGATGGCTGGCTGCGCGACGCTGGGTGCCTACGTTGCCCTGGCCTGGTACGACCGTATCGCCGCTGCCCACCTGGGCAAGAAGATTTCATGGTGGTTCATCACCCTGTGTTCGTTCACCACCTACGCCTTGGCCCATAACATCGGCGCCTCGGTGTTCTCCGGTGCCGTGGTGCGTTACCGCGCCTATTCCAGCAAGGGGCTGACGCCCCAGGAAATCGGCCTGCTGATCTTCTTCTGCTCCTTCACCTTCGCCCTTGGCGCATTGCTCTGGGGCGGCCTGGTGCTGGTCTGCCTGCCCCAGGTGATCGAGCGCCTGGCCAACGTGGGGCCTTGGCTGTCGATGGGCATCGGCTCGCTGCTGCTCGCCTTCGTGGCCCTCTACGTGTTCGGCTCGTGGCGCAAGTTCAAGCCGTGGACCTGGCGTAAATTCCACATCGAATACCCGCGCCTGGCTATCGTCGGCCGACAGTTGCTGGCCGGTCCCATGGAACTGGCCTGTGCCGCGGCGATCATCTATTTCGCCTTGCCCACGGAAGGCAACCCTGGCTACTTCGTGGTGCTCGGCGTGTTCATCGCCTCCTTCTCCCTGGCCCTGTTGTCCCATGCGCCTGGTGGCCTGGGCGTGCTCGAGGTGACGTTCCTGACGGCCATGCCGGAGCTACCCAAGGTCGACGTGCTGGCGGCACTGATCGTGTTCCGCGTCTTCTACCTGCTGCTGCCATTCGCCCTGTCGCTGCTGGTGGTGATGGGCTTCGAATGGGGGCAGTGGCGCAAGCGCAGGACTGGCTGACAGTCGATGATGGCCGCCGGCCTCATCGGCGAGACTGATTTTTACTATGGACAGGGGTGAGTTCCGTCAGGAACCCGCCTCCCCGACCATAGGCCTCGTCACTTCCCTAAAGCACGAGGCTCAGCATGAAAACCACTCTTCTCGGCACCCTGCTCGCCACCAGCCTGCTCGCCGTCAACGCCCATGCGATACCGGCAAGCGCGCCCCAACCGATTCTCGGCGAAGCCCGCGACAGCAAAGCGACTCAGACACAACCCCTGGCCGACAGCGGCTATTTCCAGACCCGCATGGGCAAGGCATTCGCCGACAGCGGTACCTTCCAGACGCCACAAGGCAAGACTTCCGGTGTCTCATCAGGCAATACTCATCGAGGCCACATGGCATGAAACACGCCATGACAAACGGCAGCGCCTCCAAGGGCCTGCCGGTTGCCAGGGCTTAGTACAACAGCCCGATTGGGCGCTACTGGCCCCGTGCCGTATAGTTGCCGCCTCTTTTTCGCCGCGACGCCCAGCATGCATACCATAGAGCGGATCTACCCCAAGGACCTCGACCCGCAGAACCTGGATGACCAGAACACCCTGCGCATCCACATGGAGCGCTATGAGTTCGCCAGCCGGCATCTGCATGGCCTGCGTATCCTCGACATGGCCTGCGGTTGTGGCTATGGCACCGCCCTGCTCGCCGAGCGGCACCCGGACAAACAGGTCACCGGCGTCGATATCGATCCTGACGCCATCGCCTATGCCCAACAGCACTATCGCTTGCCGAACCTGACCTATGTCTGCGCCGATGCCCAGCGCTTCGGTAGCGAGCAGCCATTCGACAGTATCGTCAGCCTGGAAACCATCGAGCACCTGCCCGACCCGTACAGCCTGACCGACAACTACGCGCGCCTGCTGGCGGCTGACGGCCAGGTGATCGCGTCAGTGCCGATCACGCCAACCCTGGATGGCAACCCCCACCATCTGCATGATTTCAGCCGCCGCTCGTTCTTCGGCCTGTTTCGCCGCCACGGCCTGGCGCCGCGCGAGCACTTCGAGCAGATCCAGTGGTGGCAATTCAAAGGGCTGTTCTCCAAGCGCCCAGACCAGGCCAAGCAACATCGCTCGGAAGGCGTCGGCAATGCCGTACTGGCGTATTACCGCAAACATCCGCTGTACCTGTTCGCCCGCCTGGCATCGATGCTGCGCTATGGCTTCAGCAATCGCTACCTGACCTGCGCCTTCCGTCGTTGAGTCCAGCGTTTTCGGTTGTTAGAGTGCCCGACTCCAGTTCGCTTGCCAGAAAGACCATGTCGCCACGCGCCGAACAGAAGCAGCAGACCCGCCAGGCCCTGATGGACGCAGCGCTCGGCCAGATGGAGAGTGGTCGTGGCTTCTGCAGCCTGAGCCTGCGCGAGATCACCCGTAGCGCCGGCATCGTGCCGACGGGCTTCTACCGGCACTTCCAGGACATGGACCAATTGGGCCTGGCCCTGGTCAACGAAGTCGGCGCCACCTTCCGCAATACCCTGCGCGACGTGCGCCGCAGCGAGTTCGAGCAAGGCGGCATCATCGACGCCAGTACCCAGATATTCCTCGACACGGTGAAGGCCAACCGGGGCCAGTTCCTGTTCCTCGCCCGCGAGCAGTACGGTGGCTCGCAAGCCGTGCGCCAGGCCATCGCCATCCTGCGCCAGCGCATCACCGACGACCTGGCCGTCGACCTGCGCCTGCTCAATCGCCTGCCGCACCTGGACGACATCGCCCTGGGCCTGGTGTCGGACATGGTGGTGAAAACCGTATTCGCCACCCTGCCCAAGCTGATCGATCCGCCGACCATCGCCTCCCATGGCGAACTGGACCCGGAGATGGAGATGACCGAGCAATTGCGCTTCATCTTCATCGGCGCCAAGCATTGGCGCGGAGTGGGTCGCAACGACAGCTGAGTAGTCGTGCGCGACAGCTATCGCGATCATCGAGACAATCTACGAGCCAGGCGAATGATCCGCGCCTAAGATGGGCCGTACTCATCCGGGAGGTCGCCATCATGTCCCTCGCCAATCTGCTCAACCTGCTCGCCGACTATGCCGCCGGCTCCAGTGGCCGTTGCCCCGACGAGGTTTGAATCCGGCCGGCCAGCGGACTACCCTGTGCGACCTCCTACATAGGGTCGCGCCATGAAACTGAAATCCGTCTGCGTCTTCTGCGGTGCCAGCACCGGCACCAATCCCGTCTACCGTGAAGCGGCGGTTACCCTTGGCCGCACCCTGGCCGAGCGCGGCCTGCGCCTGGTCTATGGCGGCGGCGCGGTCGGCCTGATGGGCATCGTCGCCGATGCGGCGCTGGCCGCTGGCGGCGAAGTGGTCGGCATCATCCCGGAAAGCCTCAAGCGCGCCGAGATCGGCCACGCTGGCCTGACCCGCCTGGAAGTCGTCGACGGCATGCACGCGCGCAAGGCACGCATGGCCGAGCTGTCCGACGCGTTCATCGCCCTGCCCGGTGGCCTCGGCACCCTGGAAGAACTGTTCGAAGTCTGGACCTGGGGCCAGCTTGGCTACCACGCCAAACCGCTGGGCCTGCTCGACGCCAACTCTTTCTACGCCTCGCTCGGCAATTTCCTCGATCATCTGGTCGGCGAAGGTTTCGTTCGTCCACAGCACCGCGCCATGCTCCAACGCAGTGAAAATGCCGCCCAGTTGCTGGATAGCCTCGATGCCTGGCAGCCCGTCGCCGCGCCCAAATGGGTCGAGTCCAACCCAGGCTGAAGCCAGCCCCCCTGTGCGTCCGCGCCAGCGGGCACTATGCTTGTCGCACAACCTTTTTCCCTCAGGTACTTCCGTGGCGATACCGCTCCTGGTCTGCGACGACTCCGCGATGGCGCGCAAGCAGCTCATCCGCGCCCTGCCACCCGAATGGTCGGTGAGCATCACCCAGGCCACCCAGGGCGAAGAGGCCCTGGCTGCGATTCGCCAAGGCCTGGGCCAAGTGGTATTTCTCGACCTGACCATGCCGGTCATGGACGGCTACGAAACCCTGGCGCGGATCAAGGCCGAAGGCCTGTCGTGCAAGGTGATCGTGGTCTCCGGCGACGTGCAGGAAGAAGCCCTGCGCCGGGTCAAGGAACTGGGCGCCCTGGACTTCATCCGCAAGCCGGCACCGGCGGATAGCGTTCGAAGTACCCTGGAGCGCCTGGGCTTGCTGGGCGCCGACACACTGCAGGCAGCAACCCAGCCACGCGCCGAACTGGCCCTGAAGGTCAATTTCCGCGATGCCCTGCGCGAGGTCAGCAACGTCGCCATGGGGCGTGCCGCCGCCCTGCTGGCCCAGGTGCTCGGGGTGTTCGTGCGCCTGCCGATCCCCCAGGTCAATATCTTCGAAGTCAGCGAACTGCACATGGCCCTGCTGGATGCCCAGCGCGGCGAGCGCCTGAGTGCGGTGTGCCAGGGCTTCATCGGCGACGCCATCGCCGGCGAAGCGCTGCTGCTGTTCCACGACTCGGAAATGAACGACGTTGCCCAGTTGCTCGGCTGGCAGCCGCACGACAGCATCGAGTCCTCGGAAATGCTCCTGGAACTGGCCAGCATCATCACCGGTGCCTGCCTACAAGGCATCGCCGAGCAGATCGACGTGCGTTTCTCCCAGGGCCATCCGCAACTGCTCGGCCAGCACTCGTCCATCGAGCAACTGATCCAGCTCAACCGCCAGCGCTGGAAGAAGACCCTGGCCATCGAGATCAGCTACAGCCTGGAAGCGCACGCCGTGCATTTCGACCTGCTGCTGTTGTTCACCGAGGACTCGCTGGTGCGCCTGACCCGCAAGATCCACTACCTCATGCAGCAGGAGTAGGCCGATGCCCGCGCAAATCGATATCAAAGAGGTGCACTGGCTGCTCGACATCGTGCAATGCCTGGACGTCGGCGTGATGGTGCTGGACCGCGACTATCGCATCGAGGTGTGGAACAGTTTCATGGAAAACCACTCCGGCCTGGGCTCGGATGAGGTCCAGGGGCGCAGCCTGTTCGAACTCTACCCCGAGGTCGACGAGCCCTGGTTCCGGCGCAAGGTGGAAACCACGGTGAAGCTCGGCACCCGCGCCTTCAGCCTGTGGGAACAGCGGCCGTATCTGCTGCACTTCAAGAGCTACCAGCCGATCACCGGCCAGGCCGACTACATGTACCAGAACATCACCATCCTGCCGTTGGCCGCATCGATGGGCAAGATCGAGCATGTCTGCGTGATGCTCTACGACATGACCGACGCGGCCATCCACAAGCAGATGGCGGCGACCTAATAAGAATGCCGAGCGGCGCTCCTACAAGATCCAGCACAAGCGTTCGGTTTCGTAGGGTGGACGCCGCTTCATCCGTCCACCATAGCGCCGTCTTGGTGGATGAAAAGAGCGTCATCCACCCTACGGAAACACTCGATATCCGATTGCCTGAGAGCCTGTTCTAAGGCTTGCTGCGCCGTCCCTTACCACCGAAGCTCGGTACTTTGCGCACGGCCTTGATCGGCGGTTCGGCCGGTTCGTCGGCTTCCAGCCATTTGCCCATGCCGGCCTTGCCGCCGACCACCTTGGGCTTCTTCGGTTTTTTCGGTTTCTTCAGGATCTGCCCACTGGCATCGGTCTGCGGCACCCGGTGGTCCGGCTCGAAACCTGGTTCCTCTTCACGGCGCAGGGTCTGGCGGATCAGCACCTCGATGGCCGACAGCAATTGCACCTCATCGGCGCACACCAACGACACCGCCTCCCCCGTGGCGCCAGCACGACCAGTGCGACCGATGCGATGTACATAGTCCTCGGCGACGATGGGCAGATCGAGGTTGACCACCAGCGGCAGGTCGTCGATATCCAGGCCGCGCGCCGCCACGTCGGTGGCCACCAGCACCCGCACCTCGCCAGCCTTGAAGCGTTGCAGCGCGCGCAGGCGCGACGGCTGCGGCTTGTCGCCATGGATCGAGTCGGCGGCGATGCCTTCGGCGAGCAGCGTCTGCTCCAGCTCGTCGACGCCCTTGCGGGTCTTGCCGAACACCAGCACCTGGTCCCAGCGACGATCGCGGTACAGGTGCAGGAACAGCTCGCTCTTGCGCTTCTTGTCCACGGTGACCAGCCACTGCTTGACGCTCTTGGCTGCGGCGTTGCGCGGGCTGACCTCGATACTCAGCGGGTCGCGCAGCAGCTCCCTGGCCATCTGCCGGACCGCATCGGAGAAGGTCGCCGAGAACAGCAGGGTCTGGCGGCGCTTGGGCAGTGCGCAGAACAACTCGTCCAGCTCCTGGGCGAAACCGAGGTCGAGCATCCGGTCAGCCTCGTCCAGCACCAGCGCTTGCAACTGGCCGAACTTCACCGCGTTCTGCCGATACAGGTCGAGCAGCCGGCCAGGCGTGGCCACCAGCAGGTCGATTCCCTTGCGCAGTTTCATCATCTGCGGATTGATGCTCACCCCGCCGTATACCGCATAGCTGCGCAGCGGCAGGTTCTGGGCGTACTGCTGGATGCTCTGGTGAACCTGTTCGGCCAGCTCGCGAGTCGGCACCAGCACCAGGGCGCGCACCGAATTGCTCGCCACCTGGGCACCTTCCATCGTCAACCGATGCAGCAGCGGCAGGGCGAAGCCGGCGGTCTTGCCCGTGCCGGTCTGCGCGGCGGCGAGCACATCGCGCCCCTTGAGCACGGCCGGGATTGCCTCTTTTTGTACGGGCGTCGGCGTGCGGTATTCGAGACTTTCGAGCGTGCGTAGCAGCGGATCGATCAGGCCGAGTTCGGCGAAGGTCATGACGGATTAACCGGAAAAATGAACAGGCGCGCAGTTTACCTGCTTGGCCGCTGTCGCATCAGACGCTCTGTCGCAGCAATGCCCTGACCTTCGCCGCGGAAAGCTGTTGCAAACGGTGCAGGTAGGCGTGGTCGACCTGTGCCACGGCGTGCTCCTCGCGCAAGCGCCGGGCGAGCAGCAACGTCAGGTTGGCGGCCATCTCCGCATCGGCCAGCGCCCGGTGCGCCTGGCCGGTGTCGGGCAATCCGGCCCAACGGTTGAGCGAGCCCAGTTTGTGGCTAGGCGCCTCGGGCAACAAGCGGCGCGACAACAGCAACGAGCAGGCGAAATGCTGCAGGCGCCGACGGCGCAGTAATGCCAGCTCGGCATCCCAGAACTTCGAATCGAAGGCCGCGTTATGCGCCAGTAGCGGCGTAGCGCCAACGAAGTCGGCGACCTCGGCCATGACCTGCGCCACCGGCGGCGCCGCACGCACCATGCGATTGGTGATACCGGTCAGTTGCTCGATGAACGGCGGCACCCAGACCCCGGCGTTCATCAGGCTCTGGTAGCGCGCGACGATCCGGTCGCCCTCGATGATCGCCACGCCGATTTCCGTCGGCCGGGCGTTCTGCGCCGGCGACATGCCGGTGGTTTCGAAGTCGATGACGGCGATACGGTCGAGCATGGAGTCCTCAGTGTTTCAACAGCAGCTTGCCCTCGACGGGCACGTAACGGTCGGCGGCACGAATCAGCGATTGCGCCGTCAGGCCGGGCACACCATACACGCAACTGCTCACACCCAGGGCACGCAGGCGCTCGAGCAACAGGTCGAAGTCGCCATCGCCAGAGGCGAGCACCACTTCATCCACCCGGCTCGCGGCATCCAGCACATCGATGGTGATGCCCACGTCCCAGTCGCCCTTGGCCGAGCCGTCGCTGCGCTGGATGAACGGTTTGAGCTGCACCGCGAAACCGAGGTTGCGCAGGATCTGCTGGAACTGCTGCTGGCGTGGGTCACCGCGCTCGATGGCATAGGCATGGGCCTCGACGATCTCGCCCTCGGCCGCGACCGATCGCCACAGCGCGGTGTAGTCGAAATGGCAGCCATGGGCCTGGCGTACGGTGTAGTACAGATTCTGCACATCGGCGAACAGGGCGATCTTCTTCACGGCTCAGCCTTGGCATGTATGGCCGGCCATTATGCTCGGGCAGGGCAAAAGCTTGAAGCGTGAACTCGGCGCCATTCATCCGCAGGCTCAAGGCTGCACCTTATCCATGCTCATCGGCTAGAGTTACAGCTATCCGTTTTGCCTCGAAAGCAGTCCATGAATCCACTCACAGTCCTCAACGATGCCTTTTTCTTCTTCAGCCGCCATCTGGGTCGGATAGCCCTGCTCTGCCTGCCGCTCATCGCGCTCGAGAGCCTCGCCAGCAGCCTGCTCTCACGGCTGTTCGAAAGCGGCCATTCCGCAGCCTGCGAATTGCTCGTGGGCCTGGCCTTCTACCCGCTGTACAACGCCAGCCTGATTCTCCTGCTCGATGCCCGCAGCCAGCGACAACGCCCGTCACTGCTCAACCTGCTGCTCGCCAGCCTGCCGCTCTGGCCCGCCTACGCGGTGCTGTATGCGGCGAACACGCTGCTGACGATCATGGCCGCCTCGGTGTTTCTGCTGCCGGCCATCTGGCTGATGGTCAAGCTGGCCTTCTCGGAATATCTGCTAGTGCTGCGCGGCCTGCCGCCGCTGCAGGCCATGCGCGAGAGCTTCATGCTGACCACCGGGCACTTCTGGTCACTGCTGGGCTGTGGCCTGCTGGCCCTGGCACCGTTGCTGCCATTCAATGCCTGGTCAGGCGATATGCTTGGCGCCCGACCGCCATTGATCGACAGCCTGCTGGTCGACTGCATCAGAGGCATGCTGCAACTCTTCGCCACCGTGGTCCTGTTCCGCTGCTTCATGCTCTGCACACCGGCACCGGCAGAGGAACCTGGGCATCAATAAGCGCTATGCTGTGGACCCTTTCCGCTCCGACAGGCCCATGACCCTGCCCAAGCTCATTCGCACGCTGCTGCTGGCATTGGCGATTGTCCTGATCATCGCCGCGGCGATGATCTACAGCATGACCTGGCACCCCGCCACGCGTGAGCATGCCCTGGTTTCCTGCGAGGCCGACGCCCCCCAGCCGCAACCCGGCCAGGCGCTCAAGGTGATGACCTGGAACGTGCAGTACCTGGCCGGCAAACGCTACGTGTTCTGGTACGACCTGGCCGACGGCAATGGCCCGGACCTACGGCCGACTAGCGCAGACCTGGCCTACAACCTCGACGAGGTGGCGCGGGTCATTCGTGATGAGCAGCCCGACATCGTCCTGTTGCAGGAACTGCAGGACGGCGCCCACGCCAGTCACTACCAGAACCAGTTGCAACTGCTCAAGCAGCGCCTGAGCGATCTTTATCCATGCAGCAGCGAAGCCTTCTACTGGCGGGCATCGTTCGTGCCGTACCCGAAGATCTGGGGCAGCGTCGGCACCAAGCTGGCGACCCTCAGCCGCTTTCGCATCGAACGCGCCGAGCGCCTGCAATTGCCGCGCGCCAGCAACAACTGGCTGGCCCGTCCGTTCGCTCCGCGTCACTCGCTGCTGGTCAGCTACCTGTCGCTGCGCAATGGCCGCGAGCTGGCGGTGATCAACACCCGCTTCGCCGACCCGCTGCCGCAGTCGAATGCCGCGCTGCGCCAGGTCGCCATGACCCGTGGCCTGCTCGACCAACTGGAAAACCAGGACACGCCCTGGCTGCTCGGCGGCGACCTCAACCTGTTGCCACCTGGCCAGTACCATCGCCTGGCCGAACCGCAGCGCCTGCGTTTCCAGCCGCGCAGCGAGCTGGCCCCACTGCTGGTCTACCCCGTGATCCCGACCAGCGAAGAGGCCGACCAGAGCCGCTGGTTCACCCGTTTTCCCAACGACCCAGCGGTACGCGGCCCGGACCGCACCGTCGACTACCTGCTCTACAGCCCGGCCCTGAGCCGGCTGGACGGCTACGTGCGGCGCCGCGATACCCGCGAGATTTCCGATCACCTGCCCCTGGTGGGGCGGCTGCTGTTGCCGGTGGAATGACGGCGGCAGCAAGGAGGCAGGAGCGGACGTTTGTTACTCCGTCATTCCCGCGAAGGCGGGAACCCAGAAGCGCCTTTTTTATTTGGGTTCCCGCCTTCGCGGGAATGACGATTGAGGGTAGAGCTGGCGTCCTCTCCTGCCTCATCTCGGCGCAGAAGCACCGTCACTGCTTGCGTGGCTTGGCCCGCGCGGTCGGCTCGGCGATCAGCGGGTCGTCGGGCCAGTAATGCTTTGGATAACGGCCCTTGAGGTCCTTTTTCACCTCCAGGTAGGTGTTGGCCCAGAAGCTGGCCAGGTCCTGGGTCACTTGCACGGGACGCCTGGCTGGCGACAACAGATGCAACCTGACCGGCTGGCGTCCGCTTGCGATGCGCGGGGTATCGGCCAGACCGAACAGCTCCTGCAGACGCACGGCCAATACCGGATCGCCCTCGCCGTAATCGACGCCAATGCGCGATCCCGAGGGCACCAGCAGGCTGCGCGGCGCCTGCTCGTCGAGGCGCTGCGGCAAAGGCCAGGGCAATAGCGTGGCGAGGATGCCGGGCAGATCGAGACTGGCGAAATGGCTGAGCCGGCTGACCTTGCCCAGCCAGGGCTGGAGCCAATTCTCCAGGCTCGCCAGCAAAGCCGCATCACTGACATCCGGCCAGGCACTGCTTGCGCCATCCAGGCGGCGCAGCAAGGCGATACGCGCCTGCCACTGGCGCAGTTCCGGTGTCCAGGGTAGAAGCTCCAGGCCCTTGCGCCGTACCAGCTCGACCAACGCCCGAGTACGCGCCGATTCGTCCAGGCCGGCCAGGGGCTCACGCTCGATGACCAGTTCGCCGACCCGCCGCTGCCGTTCGGCACGCAACACGCCTTCGCGCTCGTCCCACTCCAGCGTCTCGCGCACGCTGACCTGCTCGGCCAAGGCGCCAGCGAACAGCGCCGGGTCCAGTTCCGTCGCCAGGTAGATACGTTCTTCACGCTGGCCCTGGCGGCTGCCCAGGTCGGCGATCACCAGCCACTCATGCTTCATCAGCGCATCGGGCTCGGCGAATTGCGCGGCACGGCCATTGGCCAGGCGATAGTTGCCAGCCCCGGCACTCCGCTGGCGGGCAATCCGGTCCGGATAGGCGAACGCCAGCAGGCAACCGAGCCAGCGCCCATCCTCGGGCTGTTCGACAGGCGTCACCTTGCCCTTGGGCAATAACGAGCGGAACTGCCGGGCCAACTGCCGGGCACGCTGCACGCCGCCCCGGGACGTTTGGCCGCCCCCCGCCTCGCCGGCCAGGAGCGCCAGGCGGCGGTGCAGGTCGGCCCCGTCGCCACGCAGGATGTCACGCTCGCCGAGCAACGCGGCGAGATCGCATGCCAGTCCGGCGAGCCCGAGCGACTGGCCACGCAACAACAGGTGTGCGATGCGTGGGTGGGTCGGCAATTCAGCCATCGCCTGGCCATGTGGCGTCAGCGCCCCCCGTTCATCCTGCGCGCCCAGGCGGCGCAGCAGGTCGCCGGCCTGGGCCAAAGCGGCTGCGGGCGGCGCATCGAGCCAGGCCAGATCCTCCGCCGCCGCGCCCCAACGGGCGATCTGCAGGCACAGGCCAGCCAGGTCGGCCTGCAGGATTTCGGCCTCGGCATGGGCGGCGAGCTGCTCGTGCTGGCTTTGCGACCACAACCGGTAACACACCCCCGGCTCCAGGCGGCCTGCACGACCAGCCCGCTGCGTGGCACTGGCGCGGGAAATGCGCTGGGTGTCCAGGCGGGTCATGCCGCTGGCCGGATCGAAGCGTGGCACCCTGGCCAGGCCGGCATCGACCACCACCCGCACACCGTCGATGGTCAGGCTGGTCTCGGCGATATTGGTCGCCAGCACCACCTTGCGCTTGCCGGCCGGAGCCTTGTCGATGGCGGCGCGCTGTGCCTGCAGGTCGAGTTCGCCGTGCAGCGGGCACACCAGGATGTCCTCGCGCCCGCGTAGCATGTCGCGCAGTTGTTCATCGACGCGGCGAATCTCAGCCTGGCCCGGCAGGAACACCAACAGGCTGCCAGGCTCGTCCACCAGCGCCTGCTGGATCGTCTGCAACACCCGTGGCTCGATACGTTCACCGGCCTGCCAGGGGCTGCCCCAGCGAATATCCACCGGATGCATGCGCCCTGCGCTGCTCACCACCGGCGCCTCGCCCAGCAGCCGGGACAGCCGCTCGCCCTCCAGGGTGGCGGACATCAGCAGCACCTTGAGCGGCTCGTCGCGCAGCAGCTCGCGGCCATTGAGCGTGAGGGCCAGCGCCAGGTCCGCGTCCAGCGAGCGTTCATGGTATTCGTCGAAAACCACCAGCCCCACGCCGTCCAGCGCCGGGTCGTCCTGCAGGCGGCGGGCGAGGATGCCTTCGGTGACCACTTCGATCCGCGTCCTGGCGCTGACCTTCGACTCCAGGCGGATGCGATAGCCCACGGTTTCACCGACCTTCTCCCCCAACTCGGCCGCCAGGCGCTCGGCGGCGGCCCTAGCGGCAAGACGGCGAGGCTCGAGCATGACGATGGTCTGTCCGGCCAGCCACGGCGCATCGAGCAGGGCCAATGGCACACGGGTGGTCTTGCCCGCGCCGGGCGGTGCTTCGAGCACGACTTCGTGGCGCTCGGAGAGGGCCTGGCGCAAGGCCGGCAATACGGCATCGATGGGTAACGGGGTCATGGCGGCTCCAGAAACAGGGCGCCGATTATAAAGCGCCCTGCGCAGAACCGTTTAACGATGGCCAAGGTCTGAGGCAGCTAGGGTTCCCGTCTCGCCGCGGCCGGGAATAGGCCCTAAATCATTACCGTGCAACATCGGCCTTGTTATAGTGCCGCACCATTTTCCCGGAGGTGTCCATGCGCAAATCGTCCCGCGTCCTTGGCGGTGTCCTCGCCGTCACGCTGCTGACCCAGTTGTCCGCCTGCGGTACGCTGTTTTTCCCGGATCGCCGTGGGCAGATCGATGGCAAGGTCGACCCCTTGGTGGTCGGCCTGGATGCGGTCGGCATCCTGTTCTATGTGATTCCCGGCCTGATCGCCTTCGGCATCGACTTCGCCACCGGCGCCATCTACCTGCCGAACGACAACAAGTACTCGGTGGCGCCCGAGAAACTGCAAGACGCCATCGGCGAAGATGGCAAGGTCGACAGCGCCAAGCTGAAAGCCATCATCCTGCGCGAGACCGGCAAGGACCTGCCGCTGGACGACCCACGCCTGATCCAGCACCACGGCAGCGTCGAGCAACTCGCCACCTACGGTTTGATCCTGCGGGCGTAAGAACCTGCAAAGCAAAACGCCCCGTCGATGCGGGGCGTTTTGCTGTCTGGCGGACGCAATCAGTCGACCAGTTTCAGCTCGCCTTTCATCAGCGCCACGTGGCCAGGGAAGGAGCAGAAGAACTCGTAGGGCGTGCCCGCTTCCAGTTTCGCCACATCGAAGCTGACGGTTGCGGTTTCGCCGCCACCGATGACCTTGGTGTGCGCGATGATGCGCGCGTCGTCCGGCTTCAGGTAGTCCTTGTCCAGGCCCGCGGCCATGCCGTCGCTCGCCACGCCCGGCGCATCGGCGGTCTTGGCCAGTACCCAGTTGTGACCCATCACCTGCTTGGGCATGGTGCCGACGTGCTTGAGCGTCACGGTGAAGCTCTTGCAGCTCTTGCTGACATCGATCGACTTGGTCTCGAAGGTCATCTGGTCGGTGGAATGTACTTCGACCGCACAGTCGGCGGCGAAAGCCTGGGCACTGGCCAGGCCAAGAGCGGATGCGATCACGAGTTTGCGGATCATCGAAAATTCTCCTTGGCGGATGGGAAATATCCGAATCGGGAGACTGCCTCAAAATGTGGCAACTGCCTATCGTCTGTGGCAACTAGACGCACGGTACTTTGGTAGCAAAACGGCCATGGGCCGCAAGCGCCGGGGCAAAAGCGGCTCAGGACGCTCGCGTTTGAGGCTCGTGGGGGCGGCCATCCGCCCCGAGGCTTTCAGGTATGATGCCCACCTGATCCGCCATGCGAGCCTGACATGCGCCGTCTGTTCATCCTGCTGCTCCTGGTCCTGGCCCTGCCCATCAGCGCCAATCCGCTCGACAAGCGCGCCGCTGCGCCGGCCTCGCCACTGGGCAGCACGGCCAGCGGCAACCTCGACTTCCTGCCTGTACAGGAAGCATTTCGCCTGAGCCTGGCCGACAGTTCGCCGACCTCGGCCAGACTGCAGTTCATCATCGCCGACGGCTACTACCTGTACCGCCATCGCTTCCAGTTCCGCGTCGAGCCCAGCGATCTGGCTGCTGGCGAAACCGTGCTGCCGAACGGCGAGGCCAAGCACGACGAGTTCTTCGGCGATGTCGAGGTGTACCACGGTGTGCTGGAACCGCAGATTCCGCTGAACAACCCGTACAACCTGCCCCTGACCATCCACGTCACCTACCAGGGCTGTGCGGACAAGGGCCTGTGCTACCCACCGCAGACCCAGCGCATCGAAGTCGGCGGCAATGCCGGTGACCAGGCAACCGGTCCATCTGCGACACAAAGGATCGACGCGCTGTCCCTGAAGGAACTGTTGTTGTTCTTCCTTGCCGGTATCGGCCTGGCGCTTACGCCTTGCGTATTGCCGATGTTGCCGATTCTCTCGGGCGTGGTCCTGCGAGGCCAGAGCGGCGGTCTTCGCGGCCTGAGCCTGTCACTCGCCTATGTGCTGCCGATGGCCGCCTCCTTTGCCGTGCTCGGCGCACTGATGGGCCTGTTCGGCGCCCAACTGAACCTGCAGGCGCGCCTGCAATCGGCCTGGGTACTGGTACCGTTCGCCGCGTTCTTCGTAGCCTTCGCCCTGGCCATGTTCGGCGTCTACGAACTGCGCCTGCCGCGCTTCATCAGCGAACCGCTGGACCGGCTCGCCGGCAATGCCCGTGGCGGTTCGATCTGGGGCGCCGCCGTGCTTGGCGTGCTCTCCAGCCTGCTGGTCTCGCCCTGCGTGTCCGCGCCCCTGGCTGGCGCGCTGCTTTATATAAGCAGCAGTGGCGACGCCCTCGGCGGCGGTTTCAAACTGTTTGCCCTGGGCCTGGGCATGGGCGCGCCCCTGATTGTCATCGCCACCGGCGGCGGCGCCCTGCTGCCACGCAGCGGCGGCTGGATGATCGCCGTGCGCAATCTGTTCGGCGTATTGCTGCTCGGCGTCGCCGTCTGGCTGCTGGAACGGGTGCTTCCCGGCCCCCTCGGCCTGGCCCTGTGGGCGCTGCTGGCCGTCGGCATCGGTATCGCGCTGATCCGTCTCGGCCTGCGACATGGCGGCACTGCGCGCGTCCTGGCTCTACTCGGCGGCGCGCTGCTGCTGGCCTATGCCTTGACTGGCGCGATCGGTGCCAGCCGTGGCGGTAGCGATCCGCTGCGCCCCTGGGCGGGAAAACTGGAAACCGGCCAATGGCAGACCATCAGCGATCCGCGCGAACTCGACGCAGCCCTGGCCGCCGCGGCGAAAGCCGGGCAGCCACTGCTGCTCGACTGGTACGCCGACTGGTGCATCAGCTGCAAGGTGATCGAGCGCGAAGTGTTCACCGCCCCCGAGGTGGTTCGCCAACTCGACGGCCTGCGCCTGATCCGCTTCGATATCACCGACAGTACCGTCGAGCAGCGCGCCCTGCTGGATCGCTACAAACTGTTCGGCCCACCCGCGATCCTGTTCTTCGACGCGCGCGGAAAAGAAAATCAGGATGCCCGCGTGATCGGCGAAATAGACGCCAAGGGCTTTTCCGCCAAGCTGAGCCAGGTACGCGACGAATAAACGTGACCTTTCGGTCATCTTCCACCAAAATCGCCCATCGTGCCGGTGACTGGACAGTCCCGGCATCTTTCGGCAAAGTCTCGCCTTTGCTCGAACTGCCCCTCTGACAAGGAATCGCCCGATGGCCACTCTGCTGGTGCTGCACGGTCCCAACCTGAACATGCTCGGTACCCGCGAGCCCGGTACCTACGGCTCGACCACCCTGGCGCAGATCAACCAGGATCTGGAGCAGCGTGCCCGCGATGCCGGCCATCACCTGATGTACTTGCAGAGCAACGCCGAGTACGAACTGATCGACCGCATCCACGCCGCCAAGGGCGAAGGCGTCGACTTCATCGTGATCAATCCGGCGGCTTTTACCCACACCAGCGTCGCCCTACGTGACGCGTTGCTGGCGGTGAGCATCCCATTCATCGAAGTGCACCTGTCCAACGTGCACAAGCGCGAACCGTTCCGTCACCACTCCTACTTTTCCGATGTGGCAGTCGGGGTGATCTGCGGCCTCGGCGCCACCGGCTATCGCCTGGCACTGGAGTCTGCGCTGGAAAAACTGGCGAGCAAAAATACCTGATACCGACGCCATTACAGATCGTGTGAAAGCGTAGCGAGCGAAGGTCAGGCAAGGCGAAAAACGGCGAAAAAGCGCAGTTTACAAATTGTAAATGAGCATTTTGAGCCGGTTTTTAACGCAGCATGACCGAGTGCAGTAGCTTTCACACAATCTGTTCAAGCGGCGGTTCATCCGTACACATGAACGACCCTGACCAGACTGGGAGTTGAACACCTATGGATATCCGTAAAGTCAAGAAACTGATCGAGCTGCTGGAAGAGTCCGGCATCGACGAACTGGAAATCAAGGAAGGCGAAGAGTCCGTACGCATCAGCCGCCATGGCAAGCAAGTCGCCGCGCCGGTCTATGCCGCCGCTCCGGCTCCGGTCGCCGCGCCTGTCGCCGCAGCCCCGGTCGCTGCCGCCGTGGCTACCGCTGACGCCGCTCCGGCCGCCGCCAAGCTGAACGGCCACGTGGTTCGCTCGCCGATGGTCGGCACCTTCTACCGCGCCGCCTCGCCAACCTCGGGCAACTTCGTCGAAGTCGGCCAGACCGTGAAGAAAGGCGACATCCTGTGCATCGTCGAAGCCATGAAGATGATGAACCACATCGAGGCCGAAGCCAGCGGCACGATCGAATCCATCCTGGGCGAGAACGGCCAGCCGGTGGAATACGATCAACCGCTGTTCACCATCGTCTGATGCACGGGGAACCCGTAATGCAGAAGCTGGAAAAAGTCCTGATCGCCAACCGTGGCGAAATCGCCCTGCGTATCCTGCGCGCCTGCAAGGAGCTGGGCATCAAGACGGTGGCCGTGCACTCCACCGCCGACCGTGAGTTGATGCACCTGGGCCTGGCCGACGAATCCGTCTGCATCGGCCCGGCGCCTGGCAACCAGTCGTACCTGAACATCCCGGCGATCATCAGCGCCGCCGAAGTCACCGGCGCCACCGCGATCCACCCGGGCTACGGCTTCCTGGCCGAGAACGCCGACTTCGCCGAGCAGGTGGAAAAATCCGGCTTCGCCTTCATCGGCCCGAAAGCCGACACCATTCGCCTGATGGGCGACAAGGTCTCGGCCAAGGACGCCATGATCAAGTCCGGCGTGCCCGTGGTTCCCGGCTCCGCCGGCCCGCTGCCGGAAGACGAGGACGAAGCCATCCGCATCGCCCGTGAAGTCGGCTACCCGGTGATCATCAAGGCCGCTGGCGGCGGCGGCGGTCGCGGCATGCGTGTGGTGTGGAAGGAAGAAGACCTGATCAAGTCGGCCAAGCTGACCCGCACCGAAGCCGGTGCCGCGTTCGGCAACCCGATGGTCTATCTGGAGAAATTCCTCGGCAACCCGCGTCACGTCGAAGTCCAGGTGCTGTCCGACGGCCAGGGCAACGCCATCCATCTGTTCGACCGCGACTGCTCGCTGCAGCGCCGTCACCAGAAGGTCCTGGAAGAAGCCCCGGCGCCGCTGCTCGACGAGAAGGCCCGCGCCGAAGTGCTGCAGCGCTGCGTCGATGCCTGCATCGAGATCGGCTACCGTGGCGCCGGCACCTTCGAGTTCCTCTATGAAGACGGCCGTTTCTACTTCATCGAGATGAACACCCGCGTACAGGTCGAGCACCCGGTCACCGAAATGGTCACTGGCGTCGACATCGTCAAGGAGATGCTCAGCATCGCCGCGGGCAACAAGCTGTCGATCAAGCAGGAAGACGTGAAGATCCTCGGCCACTCCCTGGAGTGCCGGATCAACGCCGAAGACCCGGACAACTTCATGCCCTGCCCTGGCAAGGTGAAGCATTTCCACGCGCCGGGCGGCAACGGCATCCGTGTCGATTCGCACCTGTACAGCGGCTACTCGGTGCCGCCGAACTACGACTCGCTGATCGGCAAGCTGATCAGCTACGGGCGTACCCGCGAGGAAGCCATGGCGCGCATGCGCAATGCCCTGGACGAAATCGTGGTCGACGGCATCAAGACCAACATCCCGCTGCATCGCGACCTGACCCGCGACAAAGGCTTCAACAAGGGTGGTGTGAACATTCACTACCTGGAGAAGAAGCTGGGGATGGACAAGCACTGATCTACTTGCTCGCAAGCAGTATCATGCGCACCTCGACAGGGAGCGGCCAAGGCCGCTCCCTTGTTTTTTCTCACGACCTAAGGCACTCCGCCTGAGACATCCACCAACGGGAGCCCGCCATGCCCTGGCTACAAGTCCGTCTCGCCATCACCCCGGAGCAGGCTGAAACCTACGAAGACGCCCTGCTCGGCGTAGGCGCGGTTTCTGTCACCTTCATGGACGCCGAAGACCAGCCGATCTTCGAGCCGGACCTGGGCACCACGCCACTGTGGTCGCACACCCACCTGCTGGCCCTGTTCGAGGCCGATACCGATGCGAACGATCTGGTCGCGCACCTGCAATTGCTGACCGGCGCGCCGCTGCCCGAGCACCAGATCGAGCACATCGAGGACCAGGACTGGGAACGCAGCTGGATGGAGAACTTCCACCCGATGCGTTTCGGCCAGCGCCTGTGGATCGTGCCGAGCTGGCACGAAGCGCCGGAACCGGATGCGGTGAACCTGCTGCTCGACCCAGGCCTGGCCTTCGGCACCGGCACCCACCCGACTACCGCGCTGTGCCTGGAATGGCTGGATGGCCAGGCGCTGGACGGTTGCGACGTGCTCGATTTCGGTTGTGGCTCGGGCATCCTGGCGATTGCCGCCCTGCTCCTCGGCGCGCCGCGCGCCGTGGGTACCGACATCGACCCGCAAGCCCTGGAGGCCTCGCACGACAATGCCTCGCGCAATGGCATCGATCCGGCGCGCTTCCCGGTCTACCTGCCGACCGACCTGCCACAGCAGCCTGCTGACGTGGTGGTCGCCAACATCCTCGCCGGTCCGCTGGTGTCGCTGGCCGCGCAGATCACCCGCCTGGTGAAGCCAGGCGGACGCCTGGCCCTGTCTGGCATCCTCGCCGAACAGGCGGAAGAAGTCCGGGCGGCCTATGAGCAGGATTTCCTTCTCGACCCGACCGCGACCAAGGACGGCTGGGTGCGTATCAGTGGCGTACGACGCTGAGGATCACGGGCCTCGAGGCCGCTTTGAGGCACGAGCGGAAGGTCGGTGGGCGCAAACGTCGAACGCCGCAACGGCCTCAAAACGCCCACACGGCAGACCGTGTGAAAACGTAGCGAGCGAAGGTCAAGCAAGGGCTAGGCGCCCCCGCAAAACGGCGAAAAAGCGCAGTTTACGAGCTGTAAATGAGCATTTTGAGCTGTTTTTTAACGCTGCATGGCCGAGCGCAGTAGTTTTCGCACAGTCTGACAGCCCAGCACCTTCATCGGCACATTGAATCGCCCGCCTGTGCTTTCCCCCCGAGCCTTGGGTAAACTAGCGCCTCGCGTTTTCCGGACCCCCGCATGACTGACAGTTTCGTCACCCAGTGCCCTCATTGCCAGACCAGCTTTCGCATCACGCGAGCCCAGCTGGGAGCCGCGCATGGTGCGGTGCGCTGTGGCGCCTGCATGAAAGTGTTCAACGCCGCCCAGCAAATGCTGGTCGACCAGAACCGCGCACAAAAACCAGCCCCGGCCCCGGAACCGCCAAGAACAGAGCCGCCGATCCCGCAGCCGGCCTACCCGGCGCATCCGGTCGGACAGCAGGCAATGCCGGTGATAGAACCGGCGGCCAAACAGGCAGCGACGAAACAGTCGGTCGACACGGTCTGGATTCACGACGACCTCGATCTCGACAATCTCGACCTCGACGAAGAGCTGGCCAAGCTGGAAGAGCAGGAAATGCAGCTTTCCAGGGACTTTCTCGCTATCGAGGCGAGCAGTCCGTCCGCCATCGCCAAGCTGCGCGACGATGACGACAATGGGCCCGCCCATGATGAAGCCTGGGCCGAAACCCTGCTGCGCGAAGAGAACCGCAAGGCCGAACAGGAAGAAGAGGCCGGGACCATTCGCTACACCCCGCCGCTCGCCGCCAGCCGTGAAGACGACGATGAAATAGAGGCCATAGAGGCCGAAACCGAACGCACCGAACCGACCTTCGACAGCGCCGACACAACGCCGGACGACGAGGTCGAACCGGTCCAGATGAGCAGGCGCAGCGAACCCGGGCTGCGCAACGATCACCTGCTCGACTTCGACCGTGAACCCTTGCAACTGGATTGGCAGGAAGAGCGCAAGCCCTGGGGGCGCTGGCTTGGCTGGGGCCTGTTGAACCTGCTCGCCATCCTCGCCCTGGGCGGGCAATACGTGGTCTACCATTTCGAAGAACTGGCACGCCAGGACGACTACCGCCCGTTGTTCCAGCAAATCTGCCCGGAAATCGGCTGCCAGTTGCCGTCCAAGGTCGACATCGAACAGATCAAGAGCAGCAATCTGGTGGTCCGGAGCCACCCGGACTTCCGCAATTCCCTGGTAGTCGATGCGATCATCTACAACCGCGCCGCCTTCGCCCAGCCGTTCCCGCTGCTGGAACTGCGCTTCGCCGACATCAATGGCCAGTTGCTCGCCAGTCGCCGCTTCAAGCCCAGCGAATACCTCGGCGGGGAACTGGCCGGGCAGTCGGAAATGCCGCCGCAGACGCCCATCCACGTGTCCCTGGAGATTCTCGATCCAGGCGCCAAGGCGGTGAACTACAGCCTGAGCTTCCACTCGCCGGAATAAGCGAGCGCCGGCAGCCACGGGTGAAAAACGACCAGAGCGTACGGGCTCCTTGCCTGATCGCTGGAACTTGTGGTTCGCCTCCAGATCACGACCAACGGCAGTCGCCATATAGAGCCTCGCGACAGGCATGTGCCCTTGGCTGCTCATAATTTGTTCAAAACGTCCTTTATCCAGTCACCGAGAGCGGGTATCATGCCCTCCCTTTTTCGCACTCCCCCAATAGCCGTTTCTCCGGATCTGGCAGGCTACGCCTTTCTCCGAGAAGCGCCCGAACAAGCAGGGACGACTCCATGTCGGTGGTACGCATCGGCTCCTACACATTGCCCAATCAGTTGATCCTCGCCCCCATGGCGGGCGTCACCGATCAGCCGTTCCGGCAGTTGTGCCATCGGCTCGGCGCGGGCATGGTCGTGTCGGAGATGGTCACCAGCGACATGCGCCTGTGGAACAGCCGCAAGTCGCGGCTGCGCCTGATCCATGCCGAGGACGCCGAGCCACGCTCGGTACAGATCGCCGGCGGCGATCCCGAGATGCTCGCCGCCGCCGCCCGCGCCAACGTCGAGATGGGTGCGCAGATCATCGACATCAACATGGGCTGCCCGGCCAAGAAGGTCTGCAACAAGGCCGCCGGCTCCGCGCTGATGAAGGACGAGGAACTGGTCAAGGCCATCCTCCATGCCGTGGTCGCCGCCGTCGACGTGCCGGTGACCCTGAAGATCCGCACCGGCTGGGATCGCGCCAACAAGAACGGCATCACCGTGGCCAGGATCGCCGAGCAGGCCGGCATCAGCGCCCTCGCCGTGCATGGCCGGACCCGCGCCGACCTGTACACCGGCGAGGCCGAATACGACACCATCGCCGCGATCAAGCAGGCGGTATCCATTCCGGTGTTCGCCAATGGCGACATCGACTCTGCGCGCAAGGCCCGCGCCGTGCTGGACGCCACTGGCGTCGACGCACTGCTGATCGGGCGCGCGGCACAAGGGCGACCGTGGATTTTCCGCGAGATCGCCCATTTCCTGGCCACCGGTAGCGAGTTGCCGGCACTGGACCTGGAAGAAGTAGAACGCATCCTGCTGGAGCACATGGTCGCGCTGCATGCCTTCTATGGCGACCCGATGGGGGTCCGCATAGCCCGCAAGCACGTTGGCTGGTACCTGGCAACCTTGCCCGGCGCCCGGGAGTTCCGCGCCGACTTCAATCGTCTGGAAAGCACGGACGCGCAATGCGCCAGTGTCCGGCGGTTCTTCGCCGAACATCAGAATAAAGACACCGAGGTGGCCGCATGACGAGGATGAGCGAGCATTTTTTCGATGAATCAGTTTTCGATGGGGCAGTACCCGTGAGTGACAACGCCAACCTGAAGCAGCACCTGACCACGCCGACCGAGCAGGGTCACACCCTGCGCGGCAGCGTGGAAAAAGCGCTGCGCAACTACTTTGCCCACCTAGAAGGGGCCGAAGTGACCGACGTCTACAACCTGGTCCTGACCGAGGTCGAGGCGCCGCTGCTGGAAACCGTGATGAACTACGTCAAGGGCAACCAGACCAAGGCCTCCGAACTGCTTGGCCTGAACCGCGGCACCCTGCGCAAGAAGCTCAAGCAGTACGACCTTCTCTAACATGCGGCGGCAGGCTCCAGGCCTTGGGCGGCAGGCATGCCCCCCAAGGCCTGGAGCCTGCGGCCTGAAGCCTGTAGCCATTCCTGGAATCGTTATGACCGACCAAACCACCCGCCTTCCCGTCCGCCGTGCGCTGATCAGCGTCTCCGACAAGACCGGCATCCTCGACTTCGCCCGTGAACTCGTCGCGCTCGGCGTGGAAATCCTCTCCACCGGCGGCACCTACAAGCTGCTCAAGGACAATGGCGTCGCGGCCGTGGAAGTCGCTGACTACACCGGTTTCCCGGAAATGATGGACGGCCGGGTCAAGACCCTGCATCCGAAGATCCATGGCGGCATCCTGGGCCGTCGCGCCCTCGATGGCGCGGTGATGGACGCACACGGCATCAAGCCGATCGACCTGGTCGCGGTCAACCTCTACCCCTTCGCCGCCACCGTGGCCAAGCCGGGCTGTGACCTGGCCGACGCCATCGAGAACATCGACATTGGCGGCCCGACCATGGTCCGCTCTGCCGCGAAAAACCACAAAGACGTGGCCATCGTGGTCAATACCAGCGACTACGCCGGCATCGTCGAATCGCTGAAAGCCGGTGGACTGAGCTACGCCCAGCGCTTCGACCTGGCCCTGAAAGCCTTCGAGCACACCGCCGCCTACGACGGCATGATCGCCAACTACCTGGGTACCATCGACCAGAGCCGCGACACCCTGAGCACCGAAGCGCGTGGCCAGTTCCCGCGTACCTTCAACAGCCAGTTCATCAAGGCCCAGGAAATGCGCTACGGCGAGAACCCGCACCAGATCGCGGCGTTCTATGTCGAAGACAGCAAGGGCGAGGCCAGCGTCTCCACCGCGATCCAGCTGCAAGGCAAGGAACTGTCGTTCAACAACGTGGCCGACACCGATGCCGCGCTGGAATGCGTGAAGAGCTTCGTCAAGCCGGCCTGCGTCATCGTCAAACACGCCAACCCGTGCGGCGTCGCCGTGGTCCCGGAAAACGAAGGCGGCATCCGCAAGGCCTACGACCTGGCCTACGCCACCGACACCGAGTCGGCATTCGGCGGCATCATCGCCTTCAACCGCGAACTGGATGGCGAAACCGCCAAGGCCATCGTCGAGCGCCAGTTCGTCGAAGTGATCATCGCGCCGAAGATCAGCGCCACCGCCCGTGAAGTGGTCGCCGCGAAGGCCAACGTGCGCCTGCTCGAATGCGGCGAGTGGCCGGCCGAGCGCGCTGCGGGCTGGGACTTCAAGCGCGTCAACGGCGGCCTGCTGGTGCAGAGCCGCGACATCGGCATGATCACCGCCGCCGACCTGAAAGTGGTTACCCAGCGCGCGCCGAGCGAGCAGGAAATCAACGACCTGGTGTTCGCCTGGAAAGTGGCCAAGTTCGTCAAATCCAACGCCATCGTCTACGCCAAGAACCGCCAGACCGTCGGTGTCGGCGCCGGCCAGATGAGCCGCGTCAACTCTGCGCGCATCGCCGCGATCAAGGCCGAGCACGCCGGCCTGCCGGTGCCCGGCGCGGTGATGGCCTCCGACGCCTTCTTCCCGTTCCGCGACGGTATCGACAATGCGGCCAAGGCCGGCATCACCGCGGTGATCCAGCCGGGCGGCTCGATGCGCGACAACGAAGTGATCGCCGCGGCCGACGAGGCCGGGATTGCCATGGTGTTCACCGGCATGCGCCATTTCAGGCACTAAATCGGCCGCACTGAAACCGGCATCTGCGTCGTTGCCCTGGATTCCGCCAATGCTCATTGCCACTAGGCAACTCCGCTTGTCGAAACCCAGGGCGCCTAGCATCTACCGGCTTCATCGCGACCTCGGAATTCGTAGGGTGGATAACGCTTTGCTTATCCACCGAACGGGCCAGCGGCCCGCCTCCATCGGGAGAGATTCATGAACGTACTGATCATCGGCAGCGGCGGCCGCGAGCATGCCCTGGCCTGGAAAGTGGCGCAGGACAAGCGCGTCGAGAAAGTCTTCGTCGCCCCGGGCAACGCCGGCACCGCCACCGAGAGCAAATGTGAAAACGTCGCCATCGACGTGCTGGATATACAGGCCCTGGCCGACTTCGCCGAACAGAACGTGCAACTGACCATCGTCGGCCCGGAAGCGCCGCTGGTGAAGGGCGTGGTCGATCTGTTCCGCACCCGCAAGCTGGATATCTTCGGTCCGACTGCCGCCGCCGCGCAGCTGGAAGGCTCCAAGGCCTTCACCAAGGATTTCCTCGCGCGCCAGAAGATCCCGACCGCCGACTACCAGAACTTCACCGAAGTCGAGCCGGCCCTGGCCTACCTGCGCGAGAAAGGCGCGCCGATCGTGGTCAAGGCCGATGGCCTGGCCGCGGGCAAGGGCGTGATCGTCGCCATGACCCTCGAAGAAGCCGAGGAAGCCGTACGTGACATGTTGTCCGGCAACGCCTTTGGCGACGCGGGCGCACGGGTGGTGATCGAGGAGTTCCTCGATGGCGAGGAAGCCAGCTTCATCGTCATGGTCGATGGCCAGAACGTCCTGCCGATGGCCACCAGCCAGGACCACAAGCGCGTCGGCGACGGCGACAGCGGCCCGAACACCGGTGGCATGGGCGCCTACTCGCCGGCGCCGGTGGTCACCGCCGAGGTGCACCAGCGGGTGATGGACGAAGTCATCTACCCGACCGTGCGCGGCATGGCCGAGGAAGGCAACGTCTACACCGGCTTCCTGTATGCCGGGCTGATGATCGACAAGGCCGGCAAGCCCAAGGTCATCGAGTTCAACTGCCGCTTCGGCGACCCGGAAACCCAGCCGATCATGGTGCGCCTGGAAAGCTCCCTGGTGCTGCTGGTCGAGGCCGCGCTGGCCAAGGCGCTGGACAAGGTCGAAGCGACCTGGGACCCACGCCCGACCGTCGGCGTGGTCATCGCCGCCGGCGGCTACCCGGGCGACTACGCCAAGGGCGAGGCGATCGAAGGCCTGGACGATGCCGCGCAGCTCGATGGCAAGGTGTTCCATGCCGGTACGGCCCTGAAAGACGGCCAGGTCGTCACCAGCGGCGGCCGTGTGCTCTGCGCCACCGCCATCGGCAACAGCGTGGAAGATGCCCAGCGACAGGCCTACCGCCTGGCCGAAAAGATCCGTTGGAGCGGCAGTTTCTATCGCAAGGACATCGGCTACCGGGCAATTGCCCGGGAACGTGGGGAACATGAAGGTAAATAAGCGGTAAAACCAGCGATAAGGCAGCCTTCATGGCTGCCTTTTCTCTATCTGCCATAGCTATAATCCAGGGGTCTGCCGTGTTCGGCAGCCCCAGTTCACTACCGAAGGGATTTCGCCCGTGAGACGGCTCTGGATCGCCACTGGACTTATCGTCAGCCTGCTGCTGGGCCTCGGCTTTGCAGCACAGGCCGAGGACAGCATCGGGCAGAAGCCCGGCAAGGCAGGCTGGGCGATCCTCATCGACCCCAGCGCCCAGCTCGACTTCGCCACCGTGCGGCGCCAGGACGACCGCTTCCAGCCCCTCGACAAACGCGCCGTGACCTTCCCCGCATCGCCCCAGGCGATCTGGCTGCGCATCCAGGTGCCGGCCTACCAGACCCCGCACTGGCTGTGGCTGTTCGCCCCACGGGTGCAGCACCTGGATTACTACCTGCTCAACGATGGCCATCTGGAGCAGCAACTGCAGACCGGCGAAGCCATGCCCATGGAAAGCCGGCCGCTGCCCTCGCGGGCCTATCTGTTTTCCCAACCCAACGACGGCATGCCGCGCGAAGCCTATATCCGCATGACCTCCAACCATGCGCTGATGCTCTGGTTCGATGCCATCGACGAGCACGGCCTGGTCACCCAGGAGCGCCCGGCCTACCTGTTCGGCGCCCTGCTCGGCGGCTTGCTGCTGCTGATGCTGTTCAACCTGCTGCGCATGGCCTACTCGCTGACCGCCAGTCACCTGTGGCTGGCGGCGATGCACGGCTCGCTGGCCTTGTGTGCCACCTGCAACGTCGGCCTGCTGGCGGTGTGGGTGCCGCAACTGAGCTACAACCAGTCACTGATCGCCGACCTCTCGGCCCTGGCCACCGCGCTCAGCGCCCTGGCCTTCACCCTGACGTTCTTCAACAACACGCCGGCGCAGCACAGCCGCCTGCGCTGGGTGCTGCAGGCGCAGTTACTGGCCATCGGCATCGTGGCCAGCCTGTTCCTGTTCACCGGCCTGTTCTGGCACAGTTGGCTGGTCTACCTGCTGGTGGTGCTCACCGCCCTGAGCATCCCCCTGGTGGCCTTCGTTCACTGGCGCCGCGGCTACAAGCCGGCACGCCTGGTGGTCACCGGCCTGGTGATCTTCAACTTCGGTTTCTTCTGGTTCCTGCCGGTGCTGTTCGGCTTCGACCAGCTCAACCCCGGCTGGCTGGTTCTCGGCGTGTTTTCCTTCGCCATGTGTTGCGGCCTGATCCTGAGCATCGCCCTGACCGAGCGCCAGCGGCAGATCCAGCGCGACACCCTGCTGCGACGCACCCGCGAAGCGGCCAATGATGCCGAGCTAAAGGCCAAGGCCGAATTCCTGGCGAAGATCAGCCATGAAATCCGCACGCCCATGAACGGCGTGCTGGGCATGACCGAACTGCTCCTCGGTACGCCGCTGTCGGCCAAGCAGCGCGACTATGCGCAGACCATCCACAACGCCGGCAACGAGCTGCTCAACCTGATCAACGAGATCCTCGACGTTTCCAAGCTGGAATCCGGCCAGATCGAACTGGACGACGTGCAGTTCGACCTCAATGGCCTGGTCGACGACTGCCTGGAAATCTTCAGGGCCAAGGCGGAGCAGCAGAAGGTCGAACTGATCGGTTTCATCCAGCCCCAGGTACCGAGGGTCATCGGCGGCGATCCGGCGCGTCTGCGCCAGGTATTGATGAGCCTGCTCGACAATGCCTTCCGGCAGACCAGCGAAGGCGAGATTCTGCTGGTAGTGGCCATCGAGGCCGCCACCGCCGGCACCCCGCCGCGCCTGCGCATCGCCGTGCAGGACAGCGGGCGGCCGCTGGAAGCCGAGGAACGCCACGCGCTGCTCAACACTGAGCTGCACAGCGCTGACTTCCTCTCCTCCAGCCGCCATGGCGGGCGCCTGGGCCTGATCATCGCGCGCCAGTTGGTGCGCCTGATGAGCGGTGAGTTCGGCATCCAGATCGGTGATGTACAGGGCAGCACACTGTGGATGACCCTGCCCCTGGATGGCGAACGCCTGGAGCAGCCCAGCGCCGACCTCGACGGCCCGTTGCAGGGCGCGCGCCTGCTGGTGGTCGACGACAACGAGACGTGCCGCAAGGTTCTCAGCCAGCAGTGCACGGCCTGGGGCCTGCAGGTCAGCGCCGTGCCATCGGGCAAGGAGGCCCTGGCCCTGCTGCGGACCAAGGCGCATCTGCGCGAGTTTTTCGACGTGGTCCTGCTGGATCAGGAAATGCCCGGCATGACCGGCATGCAACTGGCCGCCAAGATCAAGGCCGACCCCAGCCTCAACCACGATATTCTGCTGATCATGCTCACCGGCATCAGCAGCGCGCCGAGCAAGATCATCGCCCGTAACGCCGGGATCAAGCGCATCCTGGCCAAGCCGGTGGCGGGCTATACGCTCAAGACCACCCTCGCCGACGAACTCAATCAGCGCAGCAATGGCACGCCCGCCGCGTTCCAGGCTGAAGTGCCCGGTCTGTCGCTACCCAGCGACTTCCGCATCCTGGTGGCTGAAGACAACAGCATTTCCACCAAGGTCATTCGCGGCATGCTGAGCAAGCTCAACCTGCAGCCCGATACCGCCAGCAACGGCGAGGAAGCGCTGCATGCCATGCAGACCCAGCACTACGACCTGGTCCTGATGGATTGCGAGATGCCGGTGCTCGACGGTTTCAGCGCCACCGCGGAGCTGCGCGCCTGGGAGGCTCGCGAGCAGCGCCCGCGCACGCCAGTGGTGGCGCTTACCGCGCATATCCTTGCCGAACACAAGGAGCGCGCGCGCCAGGCCGGCATGGACGGGCACATGGCCAAGCCGGTGGAAATGTCGCAACTGCGCGAACTGATCGCGCGCTGGGCACAGAAGAAGGCCAACGATGACCAGCACGACGCGCTACCCTCCTGAGCCATGACTGCCACACTCTTCAGCCTGTACCTGAAAATCCTCGTGCTCTACAGCCCGTTCTTCGTGTTGTCCTGCTTCATAGGCCTGACGACTGGCTACACCCAGAAAGAACGCAAGCGCCTGGCCTGGAAAGTGGCGTTCGGCACCTTGGTCGCCAGTGTGCTGCTCTACCTGTTCGGCCAAGGCATCTTCGATGTGTTCGGCATCACCGCCGACGCCTTCCGCATCGGCGCGGGCAGCGTGCTGTTCATCTCCGCCCTCGGCATGGCCCAGGGCAAACCGACGGTGCAGGCCGACAACCCCAACCAGGACGTCACCATCGTCCCACTGACCATTCCCCTCACGGTCGGCCCTGGCACCATCGGCGCCCTGCTGGTGATGGGCGTCAGCCAACCGCACTGGAATGACAAGCTGCTGGCCGTGGCCGCCATCGCCCTGGCCAGCGCCACCGTCGGCTTAGTGCTGTTCCTTTCCCATGGGTTCGAGCACCTGCTCGGTGAGCGCGGCCTGCAGATCGTCAGCCGCCTGATGGGCCTGTTCGTCTGCGCCCTGGCTGCGCAAATCATCTTCACCGGCGTTCGCGGCTACCTGCTGCCGGCCTGAAAATCAGGGCACCACACGAGTGCAGCGAGCCCCAAAACAGGGCCGCCGGCGTACGCTCACGCGCATAAATAAAAATAAAACCATTTAAAATCATACAGATATATATCTGGCACACCTTCTGCAATCCAGAACACCAACTTGGATACAAGAAGGGATTTAAGACGATGTCCTCGCTCGAACTTGGCTGGACCCTTGGCGAATGGCAGAGCGCCTACCGCAGCGGGCAACTGACCAGCGACATCCTTTTCGAACTGCTGGCCAGCCTGTCGAAAGACGACCCCGCCTGGATCAGCATCGCCAGCACCGAGCAGTTGCAAACCCAGCTCGACGCTCTTGCCAGTAACCTGGCGGCGGTCGAGGGCGACTTCAGCAAGCTACCGCTGTACGGCATCCCCTTCGCGATCAAGGACAATATCGACGCCGCTGGCTGGCCGACCACCGCGGCCTGCCCCGAGTTCGCCCACGTGGCCAAGGCCGACGCCAGCGTCGTCGCACGCCTCAAGGCTGCCGGTGCGGTATTGATCGGCAAGACCAACCTCGACCAGTTCGCCACCGGCCTGGTCGGCACGCGCTCGCCCTACGGCGCCGTGCCCAACAGCTTCAACGCCGAGTATGTCAGCGGCGGTTCCAGCTCCGGCTCGGCCAGCGTCGCCGCGCGTGGGCTGGCGGCGTTCGCCCTGGGCACCGACACCGCCGGTTCGGGTCGCGTGCCTGCCGGCTTCAACAACCTCGTCGGGCTCAAGCCAACCAAAGGCTGGCTGCCGAATACCGGCCTGGTGCCGGCCTGCCGCACCGTCGATTGCATCTCCGTATTCGCCCTGACCGTGGCCGATGCCCTGAGCGTGGCGCAGATCGCCGGTGGCTACGATGCCAGCGATGCCTACAGCCGCCAGAACCCCAACAGCGCCAAGGTCGGCATGCCGGCCAAACCGCGCCTGGCGGTGCCGGCGAGCACCGAGTTCTTTGGCGACACGCAGAACCAGGCGGTATACGAGGCGGCGCTGAGCACGCTGCGCGAACTGGGTGCCGAGATCGAAAGCATCGACTTCACGCCGTTCCAGCAACTGGCCGAGCAGCTCTACTACGGCCCCTGGGTCGCCGAGCGCACGGTCGCCGTCGAGGGCGTCGATCCTGCACACATCAACCCGGTGGTGCGCGGCATCGTCGAGAATGGTCTGAAATACAGCGCCTGCGATGCCTACAAGGCCGAGTACATCCGGGCCGAGCTGTCGCGCCGGATCAACGATGCCCTCGCCGGTTTCGATGCCCTGGTGGTGCCGACCTCGCCGACCATCCGCACCCTCGCCGAAATGGCTGAAGAGCCCGTGCTGTTCAACAGCCAGTTCGGCACCTACACCAACTTCACCAACCTCGCCGATCTCTGCGCCCTGGCGCTGCCGGCAGGTTTTCGCGCAGACGGCTTGCCCGCTGGGATCACACTGATCGCACCCGCCTGGCACGACCATGCCCTGGCCGCGCTCGGCCAGCGCTGGCAGCAGGCCCTGGCCTTGCCGCTGGGTGCGACCGGTCGTGCGCTGCCGGCTCAAGCGCCGGCCAGGCAGGCGCCGGGCAGCGTGCGCGTCGCCGTGGTCGGCGCGCACCTCAGCGGCATGCCGCTGAACTTCCAGTTGCTCACCCGCGATGCCGTGCTGGTCGAGCAGACCGTCACCGCACCGGCCTATCGCCTCTATGCCCTGCCCGGCACCGTACCGCCGAAACCAGGCCTGGCACGCGACACCGGCAGCGGCGCGGAAATCATCGTCGAGCTGTGGGACGTGCCCCAGGCGCGCTTTGGCGAATTCGTCGCCGAGATTCCGCCGCCGTTGGGCATCGGCAACGTGCAACTGGCCGACGGCCGTTGGGTGAAAGGCTTCATCTGCGAGCCCTACGCACTGGATGGCGCCCGCGATATCACCAGTTTCGGCGGTTGGCGCGCCTTTATCGCCAGCCAGCAATCAGCCAAGCACTGAACCGTAGGGTGGATGGCCGAAGCCATCCACTAACGAATAGCGGGTGGAAAACGCTTCGCGGTTTTTCACCCTACGAAGAGGAATCGACCGTGTTCCATACCGTTTTGATCGCCAACCGTGGCGAGATCGCCGTCCGTGCGATTCGTACCCTCAAGCGCCTGGGCGTGAAGAGCGTGGCGGTGTACTCCGATGCCGACCGCAATGCCCAGCACGTGCGTGATGCCGACGTCGCCATCGCATTGGGCGGCGACAAACCGGCCGACAGCTACCTGCGGGTTGACAAGATTCTCGCCGCCGCCCAGCAAACCGGGGCCCAGGCGATCTATCCCGGCTACGGCTTCCTCTCGGAAAGCGCCGAGTTCGCCGATGCCTGCGAAGCCGCCGGCATCGCCTTCGTCGGCCCCAGCGGCACGCAGATTCGCGAGTTCGGCCTCAAGCACCGCGCCCGTGAACTGGCCGCCGAAGCCCAGGTGCCGATGGCGCCCGGCACCGGTCTGCTGCAAAGCCTGGAAGAAGCCCTCGCCGCCGCCGAAAACATCGGCTACCCGGTGATGCTCAAGACCACCGCCGGCGGCGGCGGTATCGGTCTGACCCGCTGCGCCGACGCCGACGCACTGGTCAGCGCCTACGACAGCGTCAAGCGCATGGGCGAACAGTTCTTCAGCGATGCCGGGGTGTTTCTCGAACGCTTCGTCGATCAGGCGCGGCATGTCGAGGTGCAGATTTTCGGTGACGGCCAAGGCAACGTCGCCGCCCTGGGCGAACGCGATTGCTCGCTACAACGGCGCAACCAGAAAGTGGTCGAGGAAACCCCGGCGCCGAACCTGCCGCAGGCCACTCGCGAACGCCTGCATGCCGCCGCCGTGCAACTCGGCGAGTCGGTCGGCTACCGCAGCGCCGGCACCGTGGAGTTCATCTACGACGCCGCCCGCGATGACTTCTACTTCCTCGAAGTGAACACCCGCCTGCAGGTCGAGCACCCGGTCACCGAAATGGTCACCGGCCTCGATCTGATCGAATGCATGCTGCGCGTAGCCGCCGGCGATGCGCTGGACTGGGCCGCCCTGAAACGCGCGCCTCACGGCGCCGCCATCGAAGTACGCATCTACGCCGAAGACCCGTTGAAGAACTTCCAGCCCAGCCCCGGCGTACTCACCGACGTTTACTTCCCCGACAACGTGCGCGTCGACGGCTGGGTCAGTACCGGCAGCGAAGTCTCGGCGTTCTACGACCCGATGATCGCCAAGCTGATCGTGCACGACGCCAGCCGCGACGAAGCCATCGCCAGGATGCGCGCGGCGCTGAGCGAAACCCGCCTGCATGGCATCGCCAGCAACCTCGATTACCTGCGCCAAGTGGTCGCCGACGAACGCTTCGCCGAGGGCGCGGTGTGGACGCGCCTGCTCGACAGCTTCGCCTTCAGCGCCAGCGTCATCGAAGTGCTGGAACCCGGCACCTACTCCAGCGTGCAGGACTACCCCGGCCGCCTCGGCTACTGGGACATCGGCGTGCCGCCGTCGGGGCCGATGGACGATTTCGCCTTCCGCCTGGCCAACCGCATCGTCGGCAACCACGCCGATGCCGCCGGCCTGGAATTCACCCTGCAAGGCCCGACCCTGCGTTTTCACTGCGACGCACTGATCGCCCTGACCGGCGCCGATTGCCCGGCCACGCTCGATGGCGAAAGCGTCGCCTACTGGCAGCCGATCGCGGTCAAGGCCGGCCAGGTGCTCAAGCTCGGTCGTGCGCTCAGCGGTTGCCGCACCTACCTGGCGGTGCGCAACGGCTTCGACGTGCCGTTGTACCTCGGCAGCCGCTCGACTTTCGCCCTCGGCCAGTTCGGCGGCCATGCCGGCAGAACCCTGCGCCCGGCCGACATGCTGGCCATCTCGCAACCCGCGCTGCCGGCCTGCACCACTCCGGCACCGGTGTCGCCGCCCCAGGCCGCGCATCCGAGCCTGATCCCCTGCTACGGCAACACCTGGAACATCGGCGTGCTCTATGGCCCACACGGTGCGCCGGACTTTTTCACGCCCGAGGCCATCGAGGAATTCTTCGCCGCCGAATGGGAAGTGCACTACAACTCCAACCGCCTCGGCGTACGCCTGTCCGGTCCCAAGCCGAGCTGGACCCGCGCCGACGGCGGCGAAGCCGGCCTGCATCCGTCCAACGTACATGACTGCGAATACGCCATCGGCGCGATCAACTTCACCGGCGACTTCCCGGTGATCCTGACCAAGGACGGCCCGAGCCTGGGCGGCTTCGTCTGCCCGGTGACCATCGCCAAGGCCGAGCTGTGGAAAGTCGGCCAGGTCAAACCCGGCGACAAGTTGCGCTTCCACCCCATCGGTTTCCAGCAGGCGCAGAGCCTGGAGCAGGCACAGTTGGGCAGCCTCGAAGCCCTGGCGGCGATCAGCGCGGTGAGCCTGCCGGCGCCGAGCCTGCAAGCGTCGAGCACGGTGTCGGCCACGGTCCTGGCCGAGTTGCCCGCCGACGGCAGCCGGCCACGGGTGGTCTACCGCCAGGCCGGCGATGCCTACATCCTCATGGAATACGGCGACAACGTGCTCGACCTGGCCCTGCGCCTGCGCGTGCACCTGCTGATGGAAGCGCTGAAAGCCGAACCGCTGCGCGGCCTGGAGGAACTCGCCCCCGGCGTGCGTTCCCTGCAACTGCGCTACGACAGCCGCGTGCTGCAACAGCAGGCGCTGCTCGATCACCTGCTGCGCCTGGAAATGCAGCTCGGTGACGTCGCCAACCTCAAGGTGCCGACCCGTATCGTCCACCTGCCAATGGCCTTCGAAGACAGCGCCACCCTCGGCGCGGTGACCCGCTACCGCGAAACCGTGCGCAGCGAAGCGCCGTGGCTGCCGAACAACGTCGACTTCATGCAGCGCACCAACGGCCTGGCCAGCCGCGAGCAGGTGCGCGACATCCTGTTCGATGCCAGCTACCTGATTCTCGGCCTCGGCGACGTCTACCTCGACGCGCCCTGCGCCGTGCCGCTGGACCCGCGCCATCGCCTGCTCAGCTCCAAGTACAACCCGGCGCGCACCTACACCGCCGAAGGCACGGTGGGCATCGGCGGCATGTACATGTGCATCTACGGCATGGACTCGCCCGGTGGCTATCAACTGGTGGGCCGTACCCTGCCGATCTGGAACACGTTCGTGAAGAACGCCCAGTTCGCCAATGGCCAGCCCTGGCTGCTGCACTTCTTCGACCAGGTGAAGTTCTACCCGGTCAGCGAGGCCGAGCTGGATGAACTGCGCGAAGCATTCCGCGAAGGCCGCGCCGAGGTGCGCATCGACCACAGCGAATTCGACTTCGCCGAATACAAGCGCTTCCTGGCCGACAACGCCGACGACATCGCCGCCTTCCAGGCCCGGCAGAAGGCCGCGTTCAACGCCGAGGTGGAACTGTGGCGCGACGACGATCCGAGCGCCGCACAGCCCCTAGCCAGCACCGAGGACGATGATGCCGACCTCGACGGTCACCTGGTCAGCGCCGACATGTGCGGCAGCGTGTGGAAAGTGCTGGTCGAGCCCGGCCAGCGCGTCGAGGCCGGCACGCCGTTGCTGGTGGTCGAGGCGATGAAGATGGAACTGGCGGTCACCGCGCCGGTGGCCGGTATCGTCAAGGCGGTACGCTGCCAGCCGGGCAAGGCCGTGTCGCCCGGCGATGCGTTGATCCTGCTGACCACCGAAGAGGCTGCCTGAGATGCAATTGGTCGACCCACAAAAGCGTGGCAAGGAGCGCCCGGAGAACCTGGCCGAACGCATCTATGCCCAACTCAAGGACGACATTTTCGAATTCCGCCTGCTGCCGGGCGACCGCTTCTCCGAAGGCGAGATCGCCACGCGCATGGACGTCAGCCGCACGCCGGTGCGCCAGGCGCTGTACCGCCTGGAACGCGAAGGTTACCTGGAAGTGTATTTCCGCAGCGGCTGGCAGGTACGGCCGTTCGACTTCACCCATTTCGAGGAACTGTACGAAGTACGCATCCTCCTCGAGCTGGAAGCGGTACGCCGCCTTTGCGAACTGCCGGCCGGCAACCATCCGCCAGAACTGGCGAGGCTGCAAGCGATCTGGCTGGTGCCAGTTGATGAGCGTATCCAGGACGGACGCGAAGTCTCGCGCCTCGACGAAGCCTTCCACTGCCAGTTGGTCGCCGCCGGCGGCAATCATGAGATGGCCCGCCTGCACGCCGAGGTCAGCGAGAAGATCCGCATCATCCGCCGCCTGGATTTCACCCAGACGCCACGGGTGCAGATCACCTACGAAGAACATGCCCGAATCCTCGGTGCGATCCTCTCGCACCGCTGCGAAGAAGCACAGCTATTGCTGAAGACCCACATCGAGATCAGCAAGGCCGAAGTGCGCAAGATCACCCTGCACATGCTGCACAGCGCCCGCCAGCGGGCCGTGCCGGCGCAAGGGTGACGTGATGTCCTTGAGCAACTGCCAACACTAAAAATCGTTCGTGAATGGAGATCGCCCTATGCAACGTCGCAGCCTGATCAAGGCCTTTACCCTCTCCGCTTCCATCGCCGCGATGGGAATGAGCTGGACCCTCCACGCCGCCGAGACCATCAAGGTCGGCATCCTGCATTCGCTGTCCGGCACCATGGCCATTTCCGAGACCTCGCTCAAGGACATGGCGCTGATGACCATCGACGAGATCAACGCCAAGGGCGGCGTGCTCGGCAAGCAGCTGGAACCGGTGGTGGTCGACCCGGCGTCCAACTGGCCGCTGTTCGCCGAGAAGGGCCGTCAGTTGCTGACCCAGGACAAGGTCGCCGTGACCTTCGGCTGCTGGACCTCGGTGTCGCGCAAGTCGGTGCTGCCGGTCTACGAGGAACTCAACGGCCTGCTGTTCTACCCGGTGCAGTACGAAGGCGAAGAGCTGTCGCCGAACGTGTTCTACACCGGCGCCGCGCCGAACCAGCAGGCGATCCCGGCGGTCGAGTACCTGATGAGCGAGGACGGCGGCGGCGCCAAGCGCTTCTTCCTGCTCGGCACCGACTACGTCTACCCGCGCACCACCAACAAGATCCTGCGCGCCTTCCTGCACAGCAAGGGCGTGGCCGACAAGGACATCGAAGAGGTCTACACGCCGTTCGGCCACAGCGACTACCAGACCATCGTCGCCAACATCAAGAAATTCTCCGCCGGCGGCAAGACCGCCGTGGTCTCCACCGTCAACGGCGACTCCAACGTGCCGTTCTACAAGGAACTGGCCAACCAGGGCATCGAGGCCACGGAGATTCCGGTGGTGGCGTTCTCGGTGGGCGAGGAAGAACTGCGCGGCATCGACACCAAGCCGCTGGTCGGTCAACTGGCCGCCTGGAACTACTTCCAGTCGGTGGATAACCCGGTCAACGAGAAGTTCGTCGCCGACTGGAAGGCCTACGCCAAGGCCAGGAAGCTACCGAACGCCGACACCGTGGTGACCAACGACCCGATGGAGGCCACCTACGTCGGTATCCACATGTGGGCCCAGGCCGTGGAGAAAGCCGGCAGCACCGACGTCGACAAGGTCCGCGAGGCCATGGCCGGGCAGACCTTCGCCGCACCGAGCGGCTACACCCTGACCATGGACAAGAGCAACCACCACCTGCACAAGCCGGTGATGATCGGCGAAGTCCAGGAAGACGGCCAGTTCAGCGTGGTCTGGCAGACCGAAGGCCCGATCCGCGCCCAGCCGTGGAGCCCGTACATCCCGGGTAACGACAAGAAGCCGGACCATGCGGTGAAGTCGAACTGAGAGGAAGCAGGCGCTCATCGCTCTTGAACCGTCGTCCCCGCGCAGGCGAGGGCCCAGATGCTCAGGCGACTTATGGCCTCGCGTTTCTGGGTTCCCGCCTGCGCGGGAATGACGGGGTGGGCGTTGTGGTGCCTGCGTCTGCTTGGCGCTCTGCGTTCGCCGCCAGCCATAAGGATGCGTCCATGAATGCCACCCACCTCACCCCCCGTCGTCCTCGCGCAGGCGGGGACCCAGATGCTCAGGCGACTTATGGCCTCGCGTTTCTGGGTTCCCGCCTTCGCGGGAATGACGAGGTGGGCGTTGTGGCGCCTGCGTCTGCTTGGCGCTCTGCGTTCACCGCCAGCCATAAGGATGCGTCCATGAATGCCACACACCTCAACCCCCGTCGTCCTCGCGAAGGCGGGGACCCAAATGCGCTGACGGCTTACGTCTTGGCGTTTCTGGATTATTCCCCTTCGGGCCAGCGCAAGCGCTGTTCAGCGATGGGGCCGCTGTCCCGCCTTCGCGGGAATGACGGAGTGGGCGTTGTGGCGCCTGCGTCTGCTTGGCGCTCTGCGTTCACCGCCAGCCATAAGGATGCGTCCATGAATACCACCCACCTCAACCCCCGTCGTCCTCGCGCAGGCGGGGACCCAAATGCGCTGACGGCTTACGTCTTGGCGTTTCTGGATTATTCCTCTTCGGGCCAGCGCAAGCGCTGTTCAGCGATGGAGCCGCTGTCCCGCCTTCGCGGGAATGACGAGGTGGGCGTTGTGGCGCCTGCGTCTGCTTGGTGCTCTGCGTTCGCCGCCAGCCATAAGGATGCGTCCATGAATGCCACCCACCTCCCCCCCCGTCGTCCTCGCGAAGGCGGGGACCCAAATGCGCTGACGGCTTACGTCTTGGCGTTTCTGGACTATTCCCCTTCGGGCCAGCGCAAGCGCTGTTCAGCGATGGGGCCGCTGTCCCGCCTTCGCGGGAATGACGGGGTGGTAGTTGTAGCGCCTGCGCCACTTTGCTCCCGCCATTCAGCGTCATCGACAAGGACACTCCCATGCCATCTGTCCTGATCCGCCTTTGCTCCATTCCTCTTCTGCTGCTCACACTCCTGGCACTCAATGCCCACGCCGGTGATGCGGCGGATTTCGTGGCGGCCAACCCCGCCAAGCAGGCCGCCCTGCTGGAAAACTGGGCCGCCCATCCCGATAGCGCTCGCCTGGCATTGATCGACGCACTGCAACAGGGGCGCCTGGCCAGCGACAGCGACAAAGCCCCGTTCATCCAGCTCGACAACGCTTGGCAACCCGCCGAGGGTGGCGATGCACAACCCGCTTCCCCGCCGAAAAAATTGCCCCTGAACAACCGCCTGCGCGGGCTGATCGGCGCCGCTCAGGCCAGTCATCAATTGCTGAGTCAAGAGCCCGCCATACGCCTGGCCGCCGCCCGGCAATTGCAGAAAAGCGCCAAGCCGGCACAGCTGGAACTGCTCAATGCGCGCCTGCTCGCCGAAGACGATGCGGGCGTGCACGACGCGTTGTCTCTGGCCCTGGCCAACCTGCAACTGGTCGACCCCGATCCGGCAGTGCGCCTGAACGCCGTGCGCCTGCTCGGTGAAACCGGCGAGCCGCAAGCCCGTACCCGCCTGGAAGGCCTGCTGGCCGACGGTTTGGAAAGCGATGCCAGCGTACGCACCGCGGCGCAAACCAGCCTCAAGCAAGTGGAGCGCCGCCTGCTGGTCGGCGAAGTGCTCGGCCAGGCCTTCAGCGGTCTGTCCCTGGGATCGATCCTGCTGCTCGCCGCCCTCGGCCTGGCGATCACCTTCGGCCTGCTCGGGGTGATCAACATGGCCCACGGCGAAATGCTCATGCTCGGCGCCTACACCACCTATGTGGTGCAGGTGACGGTCCAGCGCCTGGCGCCCGAGTGGCTGGCGATCTATCCGCTGGTCGCCCTGCCCGTGGCCTTCTGCGTCACCGCCGCCATCGGCATGGCCCTGGAACGCACGGTGATCCGCCACCTCTATGGCCGCCCGCTGGAAACCCTGCTGGCGACCTGGGGCATCAGCCTGATGCTGATCCAACTGGTACGTGTGGTGTTCGGCGCGCAGAACGTCGAAGTGGCCAACCCGGCCTGGCTGTCCGGCGGTATCCAGGTGCTGCCGAATCTGGTGCTGCCATACAACCGCATCGTCATCATCGGCTTCGCCCTGTTCGTCGTCGCGCTGACCTGGCTGCTGCTGAACAAGACGCGCCTGGGCCTCAACGTGCGGGCGGTCACCCAGAACCGCAACATGGCGGCCTGCTGCGGCGTGCCCACCGGCCGCGTGGACATGCTCGCCTTCGGCCTCGGCTCAGGGATAGCCGGCCTCGGCGGCGTGGCCCTGTCGCAGATCGGCAACGTCGGCCCGGACCTCGGCCAGGGCTACATCATCGATTCGTTCCTGGTGGTGGTCCTGGGCGGCGTCGGCCAACTCGCCGGCAGCGTATTCGCCGCCTCCGGCCTGGGTATCGCCAACAAGCTGCTGGAGCCGCAGATCGGCGCCGTGCTGGGCAAGATCCTGATCCTCGCGCTGATCATCCTGTTCATCCAGAAACGTCCGCAGGGCCTGTTCGCCTTGAAAGGGAGGGTGATCGATTGAACCTGTCCACCACCCGTAACGTTGCCATCCATCGGGGAAATCGCCCATGAACCAGCCCCTCAGCGTGACCCTGGCGCAGAAGGCCGGGACCAAGACCACCGGCGCGGTCATCGCAGGCGTGTTCCTCGTGCTGCTGAGCATGCCGTTGCTGCACCTGCTGCCGGCGGACCACGCCCTGCACGTCTCGGCCTACGGCCTGACCCTGGTCGGCAAGATTCTCTGCTACGCCATCGTCGCCCTGGCCCTCGATCTGGTCTGGGGCTACGCCGGCATGCTGTCGCTCGGCCATGGCCTGTTCTTCGCCCTCGGCGGCTACGCCATGGGCATGTACCTGATGCGCCAGAGCGCCGCTGATGGCTTGCCGGCGTTCATGAGTTTCCTGGCCTGGAACGAGCTGCCCTGGTACTGGTACGGCACATCGAGTTTCCTCTGGGCGTTGTGCCTGGTGGTGCTGGTGCCCGGCCTGCTGGCGCTGGTGTTCGGTTTCTTCGCCTTCCGCTCGCGGATCAAGGGCGTGTACTTCTCGATCATGACCCAGGCCCTGACCTTCGCCGGCATGCTGCTGTTCTTCCGCAACGAGACCGGCTTCGGCGGCAACAACGGCTTCACCGGTTTCACCACCATCCTCGGCCACGGCGTCGCCGCGCCGGGCACTCGCGCGGTGCTGTTCCTGTGCACCGTCCTGCTCCTGGCCGGCAGCCTGTACCTGGGCTGGCGCCTGGCCCAGAGCAAGTTCGGCCGGGTGCTGACCGCCCTGCGCGACGCCGAGAACCGCCTGATGTTCTGCGGCTACGACCCACGCGGTTTCAAGCTGTTCATCTGGGTGTTGTCGGCGGTGCTGTGTGGCCTGGCTGGCGCGCTGTACGTGCCCCAGGTCGGCATCATCAACCCCAGCGAGATGTCGCCGACCAACTCCATCGAGGCCGCCGTGTGGGTCGCCCTCGGCGGACGCGGCACGCTGATCGGCCCGTTGCTCGGCGCCGGCGTGGTGAATGGCATGAAGAGCTGGTTCACCGTGGCCTTCCCCGAGTACTGGCTGTTCTTCCTCGGCGCGCTGTTCATCGTCGTCACCCTGTATCTGCCGCGTGGCGTGATCGATCTGATCAAGAAAAAAGGAGAGCAATGATGCCCGCCAGCCCGGTTCCCGAACTCATGCTCGAACCCGCCTACGACCCCAGCCGGGATGCCGGCGCCAGTCGCGACGCAGTCGGCCTCGGCAGCGCCGCCGGCAAAGGCCTGGACGTGCGCCACGGCACCATCCTGACCCTGGAGGACATCAACGTCGCCTTCGACGGTTTCAAGGCGTTGACCGACCTGAACCTGTACATCGGCGTCGGCGAACTGCGCTGCATCATCGGCCCCAACGGCGCCGGCAAGACCACCATGATGGACGTGATCACCGGCAAGACACGGCCCACCAGCGGCAAGGCGTTCTTCGGCGAAACCCTCGACCTCACGGGCATGAGCGAAGTGCAGATCGCCCAGGCCGGCATCGGCCGCAAATTCCAGAAACCCACGGTGTTCGAGGCGCTGAGCGTGTTCGAGAACCTGGAGCTGGCGCTGAAGACCGACAAATCGGTGTGGGCCAGCCTGCGTGCCCGCTTGTCCGGCCAGCAGCGCGAGCGCATCGACGACGTGCTCACCACGATCAAGCTGGACGGCTCGCGTCATCGCCTCGCCGGCCTGCTGTCCCACGGCCAGAAGCAGTTCCTGGAGATCGGCATGTTGCTGGTGCAGGACCCGCAATTGCTGCTGCTCGACGAGCCGGTGGCGGGCATGACCGATGCCGAGACCGAGTTCACCGCCGAACTGTTCAAGTCCCTCGCGCGCAAGCACTCGCTGATGGTGGTCGAGCACGACATGGGCTTCGTCGGCAGCATCGCCGACCACGTCACCGTGCTGCACCAGGGCAGCGTGCTCGCCGAAGGTTCGCTGGAGCAGGTGCAGGCGAACGAGCGGGTGATCGAGGTTTATCTGGGGCGCTGAGGGGAAAGCCATGCTGCAAGTCGAAAAACTGCATCAATACTACGGCGGCAGCCACATCCTGCGCGGCCTGTCGTTCGAGGCCAGGGTCGGGGAAGTCACCTGCCTGCTCGGTCGCAACGGGGTGGGCAAGACCACCCTGCTCAAATGCCTGATGGGCCTGATTCCGGCCAAGGAAGGCAAGGTCGAATGGGAAGGCCGCGCCATCACCGGCTACAAGCCGCACCAGCGCGTGCACGCCGGTATCGCCTACGTGCCGCAGGGGCGCGAGATTTTTCCACGGCTGAGCGTGGAAGAAAACCTGCTGATGGGCCTGTCGCGCTTTCCCGGCCGCCAGGCCAGGGAAGTACCCGCGTTCATCTACGAACTGTTCCCGGTACTGCTGGAGATGAAGCAGCGCCGGGGCGGCGACCTGTCCGGCGGCCAGCAGCAACAACTGGCCATCGGTCGCGCCCTGGCCAGCAACCCGCGCCTGCTGATCCTCGACGAACCCACCGAGGGCATCCAGCCCTCGGTGATCAAGGAGATCGGTGTGGTCATCCGCACACTCGCCGAGCGCGGCGACATGGCCATCCTGCTGGTCGAGCAGTTCTACGACTTCGCTGCCGAGCTGGCCGACAGCTACCTGGTGATGAGCCGTGGCGAAATCATCCAGCGCGGCAAGGGCGAGAACATGGCGAGCGAAGGCGTGCAAGGCTTGGTGGCGATCTGAGAACCTGTTCACGATCTGCTGCGCGTCGGCCAAACAAGGTTGAAAGCGACCTCGGAATGCTCATTTACAACTCGTAAACTCTGCTTCCTCGGCCACTTTCGCCCCTGTTTTACTCTAGCTCGCGAGATCGTGAACAGGTTCTGAGCGGACGCCTTGCCGATTTTTCCCGCATAATCCGCCTTCTGTTTCGTTCCTGGAGCCATGCGGTGATCGACCTGCGGCGTTTCGCTCTGCCCCTCGTAACCCTGATCGGCATCGGCATGATCGCCTGGGGCGGCCTGCAGCCCGACTACTGGCTGATGCGCAGCCTGCCCGAAGGCGTGGTGCCGCCCTACCCGGCCAAGGAAGTGCTCGGCAGTGCCTGCGGCGCGCTGCTCCAGTGCGCGATCCTGGCGATGATCCTGCGTACTCATTCATACCGCCGCTCCTGGGGCCGCGCCCTGTGTGCCGCGCTGCTGGCCCTGTTCGTCGCCTACGGCGGCGTGCTGGGCGCGATGCACGCGCCGCCCTACTACGGCCTGTACCTGCTGTGGTGGCTGGGCGTCACCCTGGGGCTGATCCTGCTGAGCCTGTATTCCGCCGGCGCCGCCTGGCGTCATCGCCGTGCCGACTGAGCAGGACATCCTGCGCTGGTTGCGCGAGGACGCCATGCGCCTGGCCGCCCTGCGCGCCGCCCGCGAACTGGCGCTGCCGGACTGGTGCCTGGCCGCCGGGTTCGTGCGCAACCTGTGCTGGGACAGGCTGCACGACTACCCGCTCACCACGCCGCTGAACGACCTCGACCTGATCTTCTTCGACCCGGACGAAACCGACGCCGGGCGCGACCTGGCGCTCGAACGGCAGTTGCACGAGGCCACCGGCCAGCCCTGGTCGGTGAAGAACCAGGCGCGCATGCACCTGCGCAACACCGATGCGCCTTATGTCGACAGTGCCGATGCCATGCGCCACTGGGTCGAAGTGGAGACCGCCATCGGCGTGCGCCTGCTGGCCGATGATCGACTCGAACTGATCGCGCCGCTGGGCATCGATAGCCTGCTGGCCGGCCGGCTGACGCTCAACCCGGTACGCCGCAAACCTGAAGCTTTCAAACGACGCATCGAGGACAAGAGCTGGCTACGGCATTGGCCTCGACTCAGGATCGTCGAACCCTGCGCAACGGATCGGCCAACCCTTCCGCCCTCCATTCCTGAACCTGAAGAGGACACCCCATGAGCAACGTGGTTTTCATCACTGGCGCCACCTCCGGCTTCGGCCGCGCCGCCGCCCGCCGCTTCGCCGAGGCCGGCTGGTCGCTGGTGCTTTCCGGCCGTCGCAGCGATCGCCTGCAAGCGCTGCGTGACGAGCTGGCCGCCAAGGTCCCGGTGCACATCGCCACCCTCGACGTGCGCGACGCCAGCGCCGTGCAACAGATGGTCGACGCCCTGCCGGAAGATTTCCGCAAGGTCACCGTGCTGCTCAACAACGCCGGCCTGGCCCTGGCCCCGGAAGCGGCGCAGAAGGTCGACCTGAAGGACTGGCACACCATGATCGACACCAACATCACCGGCCTGGTCAACGTCACCCACGCGGTGCTGCCGCTGCTGCTGGAGACCGGCAAGGGCACCAGCATCATCAACATCGGCTCGGTGGCGGGCGAATGGCCTTATCCGGGCGGCCACGTGTATGGCGCGAGCAAGGCGTTCGTCAAACAGTTCAGCTTCAACCTGCGCTGCGACCTGATCAGCACCGGCGTGCGCGTCACCGACATCGCGCCGGGCATGGCCGAGACCGAGTTCACCCTGGTCCGCACCAAGGGCAACCAGGCGGCCTCCGACGCGCTGTACAACACCACCACGCCGCTGAGTGCCGAGGACATCGCCGAACAGATCTTCTACGTCGCCACCCTGCCGGCGCACATCAACATCAACCGCCTGGAAATCATGCCGAGCCGCCAGGCCTGGTCGGCGTTCGCGGTGGATCGGGATAAATAAGGCCCACGATGCTGACGTAGCCGGCCTCCTGGGAAAGCAGCAGGTTGCCGGCACGCCCGATGGAATCGCCGCTGTTGTAGGGGACGCTTTCGTCAAAGTGCAAGCCGCGGCAAGCTCGATCACTCAGCGATGAGGAAATTGCCCTTGCCGCTGCCGTTGTCATCCAGCGTGGCCATCTGCGCCTCATCCTTCAGGTTCACGCCGGATAGTTTTCGACGGCTGGCTTCACGCATCAGGTAAAGCAGCTTGTGGGCCGCCAGGCCATAGCTGAGGCCTTCCAGGCGGACGTTGGAAATGCAATTGCGATAGGCATCGTTGAGGCCGACCTTGGGCGCGTAGGTGAAATACAGGCCAAGGCTGTCCGGCGAGCTGAGGCCGGGGCGCTCGCCGATGAGGATCACCACCATGCGCGCGCCGAGCAATTCGGCGACTTCGTCGGCCACCGCCACCCGCCCTTGTTCGACGATGCTCAGCGGCGCCAGCGACCAACCATCCACAGCGCTCTGCTCGCGCAGGCGCTGGAGAAAAGCCAGGCTGTGCTTCTGCACGGCCAGCGCCGACAGCCCGTCGGCGATCACCAGGGCCAGGTCGTAGCCGTCCGGATGGGCCTTGGCGTGTTCCCGCAGGACGCCGACCGAGCGCTCATCCAGGCGTCGGCCAAGATCAGGACGCTGCAGGTAGGTATGCCGGTCAGGCGCCGCGCTGTGCAGGTGCAGCACCTGATGGCCCTGGGCTTCGAGGCCCCGGGTGAGCTCGCGCTGATCCAGCGGCAGATGCACCGCATCGCGGGCCTGGGCATGGGCGAACTGGAAGTCCAGCTGCGCCTCGGTCGGCAGGCTGGTGCCCGTACGACCCAACGCGATACGTGCCGGGGTCAGCTTGCGCAGGGCCGCCCAGGGGTTGGCTGGCAGGTCATCATTCATCGCACGCTCCTTATGCCAGTTGCGCCAGGGCCTTGCGGAACACGTCCGGAACCGGGTCGCCCAGCCGCAACTGGCCGCCCTGCTGGTGCAGGATGTTCATCCGTGCCAGCCAGTCCTCGAACTCCGGCGCCGGACGCAGGCCAAGGACCTGGCGCGCGTAGAGCGCGTCGTGGAACGAGGTGGTCTGGTAGTTGAGCATCACGTCGTCGGAGCCGGGGATGCCCATGATGAAGTTGATCCCCGCCGTACCGAGCAGGGTCAGCAGCATGTCCATGTCGTCCTGGTCGGCCTCGGCGTGGTTGGTGTAGCAGATGTCGCAGCCCATCGGCACGCCGAGCAGCTTGGCGCAGAAGTGATCCTCCAGGCCGGCGCGGATGATCTGCTTGCCGTTGTACAGGTACTCGGGGCCGATGAAACCGACCACGGTATTCACCAGCAGCGGCTTGAACTGGCGCGCCACCGCGTAGGCGCGGGTCTCGCAGGTCTGCTGGTCGACGCCATGGTGGGCGTTGGCCGACAGCGCGCTGCCCTGGCCGGTCTCGAAATACATCAGGTTGTCGCCGAGCGTGCCGCGCTTCTGCGACAGCCCGGCCTCGTAGCCTTCCTGCAACAGCGCCAGGCTGATGCCGAAGCTCTCGTTGGCGGCCTGGGTGCCGGCGATGGACTGGAACACCAGGTCCACCGGGGCGCCGCGCTGGATCGCCTCGATGGAGGTGGTGACGTGGGTCAGCACGCAGGACTGGGTGGGAATCTCGTAGCGCTGGATGATCGCATCGAGCATCTTCAGCAGTTCGCAGATACCGCCGGTGCTGTCGGTGGCCGGGTTGATGCCGATCACCGCATCGCCGTTGCCGTACAGCAGGCCATCGAGAATGCTCGCCGCCACGCCGGCCGGATCGTCGGTCGGGTGGTTCGGCTGCAGGCGCGTGGACATGCGCCCACGCAGGCCGATGGTGTTGCGGAAACGGCTGACCACGCGAATCTTCTGCGCGACCAGGATCAGGTCCTGCACGCGCATGATCTTCGACACGGCAGCGACCATCTCCGGGGTCAGCCCTGGCGCCAGGGCGGCCAGGGCCGCCTCGTCCGCCTGCTCGCTGAGCAGCCAGTCGCGCAAGCCGCCCACGGTGAGGTGGCTGACCGGGGCGAAGGCGGCACGGTCGTGGCCGTCGATGATCAGTCGGGTCACCTCATCCTGCTCGTAGGGAATCAGCGCCTCGCTGAGGAAGTGCTTGAGCGGGATATCGGCCAGGGTCATCTGCGCGGCGACGCGCTCGGCATCGTTGCCCGCCGCGACGCCCGCCAGGTAATCGCCGGAGCGCGCCGGGCTGGCCTTGGCCATGACCGTGCGCAGGCTGTCGAAACGCCAGCTCTGCGCGCCGATACGCTGGGTGAAGCTGCTCATCGCTCACTCCTTCTCTTGCAGTTGCGCGATACGGGCCGCCGCAACGGCCCGGGCATTTCAGCTCGGCTCGCTCAGCGCGGCGGCCGAGCGCTGCGAACCGGTGCAGAGAAAATAGGCAAAACCGATGCCCATCAGGCCAAGGAAGACCAGCGCCAGGGTGCCGTTGAACCAGATCATCGCAGCCAGGCACACCAGGGCGATGGCCAAAGCGATGGCCGGCACCACGGGATAACCCGGCGCGCGGAAGCTGCGCTCCATGTTCGGCTCGCTGCGGCGCAGCTTGAACAGGGCCAGCATGCTCATGATGTACATGACGATGGCACCGAACACGGCCATGGTGATCATCGCCGCGGTCAGGCTCATGCCCTGCAGGTTGACCACGCCATCGCTGAACACCGCCGCGATGCCGATCACGCCGCCGGCGATGATCGCCCGATGCGGGGTGTGGAAACGCGACAGCTTGGCCAGGCCACGCGGCAGGAAGCCAGCGCGGGCCAGGGCGAAGAACTGGCGGGAGTAGCCAAGGATGATGCCGTGGAAGCTGGCGACCAGGCCGAACAGGCCGATCCACACCAGCATGTGCATCCAGGTCGAGTTACTGCCGACCACGGCTTTCATCGCCTGCGGCAGCGGGTCGTTGATGTTCGACAGGGCTTTCCAGTCGCCCACGCCGCCGGCGAAGATCATCACGCCGATGGCCAGCGACACCAGGGTCAGGATGCCCGCGATGTAGGCCTTGGGAATGGTGCGTTTCGGGTCCTTGGCCTCTTCGGCGGCCATGGCCGCGCCTTCGATGGCGAGGAAGAACCAGATGGCGAACGGAATGGCGGCGAAGATGCCCGACACCGCGGCGCTATCGAACACGTTGCTGCCGGCCCAGCCGTCGAGGACGAAGTTGCTGAAGCTGAAGCCTGGCGCGACCACGCCCATGAACACCAGCAATTCGAACACCGCGAGCACGGTCACCACCAGCTCGAAGGTCGCGGCGATGCTGACGCCGAGGATGTTGAGGGTCATGAAGATCAGGTAGGCGCCGACGGCCGCCATCTTCGGGTCGAGCCCCGGATACTGCACGTTGAGGTAGGAACCGATGGCCATGGCGATGGCCGGCGGGGCGAAGACGAACTCGATCAACGTGGCCAGGCCGGCGATGATCCCGCCGGTGGGGCCGAAGGCACGCAGGCTATAGGCGAACGGGCCGCCCGCGTGGGGAATCGCGGTGGTCAGTTCGGTGAAACTGAAGATGAAACAGGTGTACATCACCGCCACCAGCAGCGTGGTGACCAGAAAGCCCAGGGTGCCGGCCACGCCCCAGCCGTAGCTCCAGCCGAAATACTCGCCGGAAATCACCAGGCCCACGGCGATCCCCCACAGGTGCAGGGTGCCCAGGGTGGGCTTGAGTCTTGATGCAGTCATGTCTTGAACCCTCGAATGAGAACGACGATACGCCGGCAGGCTGAGCGCTTCTTTTCGAGAGTAACCAGAGCCCGCCGGGCAAGACTTGACCCTCGGCGAGGGATTCTTGCGCGCTTGGGTCAAGTCGCTCCGAACGCCCCGTTGCAGGGCGCGCAAGCACCAAAATGCAGCAAACCCTGAAGAGGCAGAAGGTCGAAAGACCAGGACTTCGCCATTACCGCGCAGACGGGAATGATCGCGGATGGCTTTTGCATGGCCCCTGAAGGCAATACGCCGCTCGTCCTTCAACGCGCTTGTCGGCTCCCGAAGGGCAAGGCACAGGATTTGCTACCACCCCGACAACCACGCAACGGTTGTTACCCAATGTTTCAGAATCCAGTCCTCAGCAATGCGCTCAATGCCAGCGGCAACCTCGGTGTGCTGTCGGCAGCCGCCAGTGGCCTGGATGGCTTCATCAGCAGCCACGGTGGTGACGTCGATCGCATCTTTGGGGTCTCCGGTATCAACCCGGAACTCATGTGCCACCCGACCCTCAGCCTGGGCCTCGGCAGCTACTGCAAGGTGCTGGAGGAGGCGGCGGCGCAATCCGGTTGCGACAACTTCGGCCTGTACTACGGCCAGCAGTTCAAACCCCAGGCGCTGGGGCTGCTCGGTTATATTGGCCTGTGCTCCACCACCCTGGAAGAAGCGCTGAAGAACTTCTCCGCCGCCTTTCCCTACCACCAGCACGACACCCTGATTCGCCTGGTCGACTGCGGCGAGTGTTACCGCTTCGACTACCGCGTCGAACACGCCGCGATCATCGGCAAGCGCCAGGATGCCGAGCTGACCATGGGCATGCTGCTCAACCTGGTCCGCCATCGCCTGGGCTCGACCTGGGCGCCGCGCACCGTGCACTTCGAGCACCCGCGCCCGGAACACTGGAAGGACCACCTGCGCCTGTTCGACGCGCCCGTGCTGTTCAACCAGCCGTGCAATTCGATGCTGATTCCCAAGCGCGACCTGAACGGCCAGGCCATGGCCGACGCCGACCCCATGCTGCTGATGGTGATGCAGGACGCCTTGCAGCGCCTTGGCGCCCACGGCCGGCAGAACCGCGACGTAGTGGAAGAGGCTCGCGGCCTGGTACGCGGCGCACTGCTGCAGGGCGAACCGAACCTGGAGCAGATCGCCGCCGGCCTCGACCTGAGCGGCGCCGGCCTGCAACGCCGCCTGCGTGACCAGGGCCTGAGCTTCTCCGCGTTGGTCGACGGCGTGCGCCGCGAGCTGGCACTGCACTACATGCGCCAGAACCTCTCCATCACCGACCTCGCGCCGCTGCTCGGCTATTCCGAAACCAGCGCCTTCTCCCGCGCCTTTCGCCGCTGGTTCGATACCAGTCCGCGGCAATGGCGCAACAGGCAGGTCTGACTGGTTACACTGGCGCCTCGTCTGGACTCCGGAACCCGCATGACTATCCTCGACGCCACCCCCGCCGATCTGCCCGGCATCCTGGCCATCTACAACGATGCCGTGGCCAACACCACGGCCATCTGGAACGAAACCCTGGTCGACCTGGCCAACCGCCAGGCCTGGCTGCACGATCGCAACGCCGCCGGCTTCCCCGTGCTGGTCGCCCACGACGATGCGGGCGAAGTGGCCGGCTACGCCAGCTACGGTCCCTGGCGCGCATTCGATGGCTATCGCCACACCGTCGAGCACTCGGTCTACGTCCGTGGCGACCTGCGTGGCAAAGGCCTGGGCCCGGAGCTGATGCGGGCCCTGATCGAACGGGCGCGGGCGGCCGGCCTGCACGTCATGGTCGCCGGTATCGAAAGCGAAAACATCGCTTCGATCCGCCTGCACGAGCGCCTGGGCTTTACCGTCAACGGGCGCATGCAGCAGGTCGGTCGCAAGTTCGACCGCTGGCTCGACCTGACCTTCATGCAACGGCTCCTGGACTGATCGCCTAGCGAAGGCCGGCAGGCATGCCGGAAAACCCCGGGCAGCCAGAGGGCAGCTTATTCACGAGAAATCGACGAACGGCCCTCCCGGCGGCACATCAGCGGTTATCCTCAACCGCTCTATATAGCCACTCCCAGCCGTCCGGGAGGCTCCGCGAGAGAGCTGGCTGATAGTCATCGCCACCTGAACCAAACGCAACAGCGACCGTCCGTCAGCCTGTGCCACTGACGATCACCGTTATCGGGCTGAGCGCGCTACCAGCGTGAAAGCCACTCCTGCCAGCCCCAAGGAGTGAACGACGATGAAGCATCGGACTACCCTTTTGGCGAGCCTGTCGCTGCTGGCGTGCAGCGAACTGCAGGCTCAGGTCATGCAACGCGAGCTCGGCAGCTACGACCTGCAGCTTGGCACCAGCCCCGTCCGCAGCATGGCCCAGGGCTTGGTCAAGCCAGCGAAAAACGGCTCCTTCCACGGCGGCTTCGACCTCGCCAATGAACGCGGCTGGTACCTTGGCAGTTGGTCACCCAGCATGGGACTGGGCGACAGCCAGGCGGAATTCAACACCTACTCGGGCTTCAAGCGCCCGCTGGGCAAACGCTTCGGTTACGAGCTTGGCCTGATCCGCTACACCTATCCGGAGCTGCGCCAGAACGACAGCAACGAGTACTACGCCGGCCTGAGCCTGCTCGGCAGCCGCTTTGGCGCCGCTTTCAGCAATGCCCCTGGACGCACCGACAGCACGCTGCTGATGGACCTGTCGCTGCCACAACCGCTGGAACTGGGGCTGACGGTGAAGTACGCCACCCACCTGCTCGACACCCCCGTCAACCTGAGCGATGGCGGCAGTGTGCGCAGCTTCAACGACTGGTCGTTCAACCTGTCACGCCCTTGGGCCGGCGTGGATCTGAATCTGTCCTATACCAGCTCGAATCTTGGCGGGGTCGAATGTGCGGCCTACTCGGGGCACAACAGCTATTGCGAGAATTACCTGATGCTGAAGGCAGAACGGCAATTGTTCTGAGCGACACCCGCATGCCGGGGCTCGCCGTCTCGCTTGCAAAGTCGTCGTCCTGGTTGTCATATCCGATGATCACGTATTCGAGGACAACGCCATGGCAACCGGTTGGGCCCAGGACGGCGCCGTACAGGAACAGATCGACAGCACTATCGATGACGCGGTACAGCGCGCCCGTAGCCGCCTGCCGAAGGGCGAAAGCCTGAGTCACTGCGAAGAATGCGATGCGCCGATTCCAGAGGCACGCCGCCAGGCCGTGCCTGGCGTACGCCTGTGCATCAACTGCCAGGCCGAAGCCGACAAGGAAGACGCGCGATTCAGCGGCTACAACCGGCGCGGCAGCAAGGATAGCCAGCTGCGCTGAGTCATTCCTTGACGTTCATGTACTCACGCGCCCACTCCACATAGCTTTCCGGCTGGGTGTAGGTGTGGGTCAGCTCGGTGGCGCTCAGCTCCGAGGATTTACTGGTGATGTTGCGCTGCTCGCGCAGGCAATCGTAGGTCGCCTTGATCGCGGCGAAGTAGGCGCCGTGGCCATCGACGGCGATACGTACCCCCAGGTCGGCCAGACGCGCGTCATCCTGCAGGTTTGGATTGCCATAGGTCACCAGCATCAGCGGCACGCTCAGGTGCTCGGCGATCTGCTCCAGATGCTCGAAGTCACGCACCCCCACCATGCAGATGCCATCGGCGCCAGCGGCCTGATAGGCCTTGGTGCGGATGATGGTTTCCTCGGTCGACAACACGCCGGCGTTGGTCCGGGCAATGATCGCCAGGTCGGCATCCACGCGCGCCTCGATACCCGCGCGAATCTTGCCGACGCCTTCATCGACACTGATCAGGTCGGTGGATTTGCGGCCGAATTGGGCGGGCAGCAGGGTGTCCTCGATGGTCAGCGCGGAAATCCCGGCACGTTCCAGCTCGGTCACCGTACGCATCACGTTCAGCGCATTGCCGTAGCCATGGTCGGCATCGGCGAGGACCGGCAACTGGGCGACCCGGCCGATGCGCGTGGCCTGCTCGACGAATTCGCTGAGCGTGATGAGGGCGAAGTCAGGGGCCGCCAGCACCTGCAAGGACGCGACCGAGCCACCCAGAATACCCACTTCGAAACCGAGGTCGGCGGCGATGCGCGCGGACATGGGATCGAACACGGAGGCAGTGTGATAGCAGGCGCGGGATTCGAGGAGGGCGCGAAAAGAACGGCGCAACTCGTGGTGAGAGGCTCTACGCATGGCGGGTATTCCAACTTCTAGGGTCATGAATCGGTCTGTCGCATTAGCAAGACACGTACCTGTCTTGCGCGATTCGTATAAACGCTTATGGCACCTATAGGTTACTACTTATAGCTGGCGGAATCACGCCGAACACCCGCATGGAGTGGCGCCGTGCCGCCACTACAGACAAGCGGCGGCAGGCGACAGCACAAGCGGCATGAATTGCGCTATGCCGGGGCTTTCAGTTGCCCTGGGACTACCCTTACCGAGCATTCGTCTCATCGTTCGGTAGCGTGTCGAATCCATTTATTGATATGTTATTACATAAATAATAAAGGCCATCATCTTGAAGCACCACGCGCCGCGGCTTGCTGGACTCACGCTCGGACAACCTTTGCCAGCCGCGCCAGGGGCATGCCCGGCGCCCCCGCAACCCCAGCGTCAGCCTGCCCCTCAACCTCTGATCGAAAGGATTCACCATGCACGCCCCACTGAAAACCGCCGCCCTGCTGGCCCTGTTCATCGCCAGCCAGGCCGGTGCCCATGGCCTGTGGACCGAAGAACGCCGTGGCAACATCGAAGTGGTCTACGGCCACGGCGCCGAAGACAGCGCCTTCAAGGCCGAGAAAATCAAGGCCGCCTGGGCCTATGACACATCCGCGAAGATGATCCCGGTGACCATCCAGCGCCTGGCCGACCACGCCCGCCTGCAACCGCTCAAGCCACCGGCAGTGCTGGCCGTGATGCTGGACAACGGCCCTTGGTCGCAGACCCCGGACAAGCAGTGGGTCAACCAGGACCGCACCCAGGTCAAGAACGCCATCGAGTCGACCCACAGCTTCAAGTACAGCCTGGCGATCTACCAGGAAGGCGCGCATCTGCCCAAGCTGGACAAACTGCGCCTGGCGATCGTCCCGCAGAGCGACCCGCTGAAGGTCGGCCCCGGCAAGGAGCTTGAGGTACAGGTGCTGGTGGATGGCGAGCCCGCCGCCGACATCGAGTTGATCGGCGACTACCGGGGCGCGCCCCATGAAATAAGTGGCAAGACCGGCAAGGACGGCCGCGCGCGCCTCAAGGTCCGCAACGAAGGCCTCAACGTGATCGCCGCCGCGACCCGCATCGCCCAGCCCAAGGGGGCCGCTACCGATCAGGTCAGCCTGTTCGGCTCGTTGACCTTCCTTGGCGAACCGCATCACGAGTGATCGCCGACACGCGGCCTGCAATTGTGCGAGCAGGCCGCGTGACTCTCGCATAAAATGCGCGGCCGTTTTTTCTGCATCGCGAGCACGCAGCATGAGCCACGACCTTCCCGCCAACGCCCTGGGCATCGACTTCGGCACGTCCAACTCCACTGTCGGTTGGTGGCGTCCAGGCGTCGAGCCGCTGCTGGAACTGGAAGACGGCAAGATCACCCTGCCTTCGGTGGTGTTCTTCAACACCGAAGAACGCCGCCCGGTCTACGGCCGCCAGGCCTTGGCCGAATACCTCGATGGCTACGAAGGGCGCCTGATGCGCTCGCTGAAAAGCCTGCTCGGCTCCAAGCTGCTGAAAAGCGAAACCACCGTGCTCGGCAGTGCCCTGCCCTTCCGCGACCTGCTCGGCTTCTTCATCGGCGACCTGAAACGGCGCGCCGAGGCCCACGCCGGGCGCAGTTTCGATCAGGTAGTACTCGGGCGCCCGGTGTTCTTCGTCGATGACGACCCGGTCGCCGACCAGGAAGCCGCCAACACCCTGGTCGCCGTGGCCAACAAGCTCGGTTTCAAGGACGTCAGCTTCCAGTTCGAACCCATCGCCGCCGCCTTCGACTACGAGCGCACCATCACCCACGAGGAGCGCGTACTGATCGTCGATATCGGCGGTGGCACCTCGGACTTTTCGCTGATCCGCCTGTCACCCGAGCGCCGCAACCTCGTCGATCGCCAGAGCGACATTCTCGCGACCGGTGGCGTGCATATCGGCGGCACCGATTTCGACAAGCAGTTGAGCCTGGAAGGCGTGATGCCGCTGTTCGGCTACGGCAGCCGGATGAAGAGCGATGCCTTCATGCCGACCAGCTACCACCTCAACCTGGCGACCTGGCACACGATCAACGCGGTCTATGCGCAGAAGTCCCAACTGGCGCTACAGAACATGCGCTACGACATCGTCGACCCGACCGGCATCGACCGCCTGTTCAAGCTGATCGAAGAGCGTGCCGGCCACTGGCTGGCGATGCAGGTGGAAGATAGCAAGATCGCCCTGACCGAGCATGACAATCATCGCATCGACCTGAAACGCATCGAAGCCGGCCTCGACGTGCAACTCAGTCGCGCCTTGTTCGACCAATCCATCGATGCCTTGCTGCAACGCGTGCGCGACAGCATCGGCGAACTGCTCAAGCAGGCCGGCGTACAAGCCACCGAGATCGACACGCTGTTCTTCACCGGCGGCTCCAGCGGCATTCCGGCCTTGCGCCAGTCAGTCGCCGCCCTGCTGCCGAACGCCCGCGCCAGCGAAGGCAACACCTTCGGCAGCATCGGCAGCGGCCTGGCCATCGAAGCGAAGAAACGCTATGGCTGAGGCCGTGCCGCCGCGCTATCGTGGCGCCTTTCCTGTCAGGAGTCTGCCAATGCGCACCTTCGTCGCCCTGCTGATCGCCACGTTCCTGTTGACCCTGACAGGCTGCGATGGCGGCGCCAGCGCCGCCCTCGAAGCGGAAAACGCCAAGCGCCTGCAACAGCAGGAGCAGCAACTCAAGCAGCAGATCGACCAGGCCAACGCCGTGAATGAGCAGCGCCTGAAAGAGATGGACGACGCGACGAAGTAAGGCCGAACGACAGCCTTTTCGTAGAAGCAGGGAACGCCTAGAGTCTTAGGAATGCCGTGCCAGAACGCTCCACAGACGATGCCAGCACGGGCTCGCGATGTATCGACGTGATCCCATCCCGTCGTCTCCAGCAACCTTTCCGAGGCAGCGACATGGACGAGCATGAGCAGATTATTCTCGACGTCTGGCGCGACAACGCGGCGCCATGGACGCACGCCGTGCGCACACATGCCATCGCCAGCCGCAGGCTGGTTACCGATCGCGTCATCCTCGATACAGTACTGGCGCAACATCCGCGCCACGCAATCGACCTAGGTTGCGGCGAAGGCTGGCTGACGCGCGCACTGTCGGCCGAAGGGATCGACACGCTGGGTATCGACGCCATACTTTCTCTCGTCGAGTCGGCGCGAACGGCTGGCGGTGGCCGTTTCATCGCGATGGATTATGCCGAAGTGTCCAACGGCGCGCTGCATGAACGTGCCGACGTGGTGGTTTGCAACTTTGCGCTGCTCGGCGGCACGTCCGTCGATACGCTACTGCGTGCAGTCCCCGCCCTGCTCGAACCGGGTGGTGCGTTGGTTGTGCAAACCCTACATCCGTTCTCGGCCTGCGGCGATGCACCTTATGTTGATGGTTGGCGTGAAGGCTCCTGGCAGGGCTGCGGCGAGGGTTTTGGTAAAGCGGCCCCATGGTACTTCCGCACCATGCAAGGATGGATTGGAACGCTGAAGCAAGCCGGGCTGCGGCTAGCTGACATGCTTGAACCACCGTTGCCAGGAACGGGTCGACCTGCATCGCTGGTGCTAATAGCCAGGGTCTGTTGACGAGATAGCCGGCCTGCGCCTGAGGTTGCAGCCACCTTCTACAGCGGATCGGGTGCGCTTGATCTTGGCCATGATCACTCCGTAAACGACCCGTTTTCTGGGTGTCGGCGTAGTCCCGCCGACATCGCTGCTGGAGTCAGCGTGAAATAAAAAACGACGCCTGCGAAGGCGCCGTTTCCGTTCAGCTCACCGGGTCTCCAGCGCTTCTCATCGAGAGCGGTTAAAGCACCTGTTTCAGGGTCTCGATCAGCGCTTCGTTCTGCTCCGGCGCACCGATGGTGATGCGCAGGAACTGGGCGATGCGCTGCTGCTTGAAGTGACGCACGATCACGCCGTGCTCACGCAGCGCCGCCGCCAGCTCGCCAGCATCGCGCTGCGGGTGACGGGCAAAGATGAAGTTGGCCGCCGACGGCAGTACCTCGAAGCCAAGCCCCGACAACTGCTCGACCACCTGCTCGCGGCTGTCGATCACGGCCTGGCAGGTGCGCTGGAAGTAGGCCTTGTCCTCGAACGCAGCCGCCGCGCCGGCAATCGCCATGCGGTCCAGCGGGTAGGAGTTGAAGCTGTTCTTGATCCGCTCCAGCGCCTCGATCAGCTCAGGCTGCCCCACCGCCAGACCAACCCGCAGCCCCGCCAGGGAACGCGACTTGGACAAGGTCTGGGTCACTAGCAGGTTCGGGTAACGGTCGACCAGGGCAATCGCCGTCACCCCGCCGAAATCGATGTAGGCCTCGTCGACCAGCACGACCGAGTCAGGGTTCGCCTGCAGCAGGCGCTCGATGGCGTCCAATGCCAGCAGGCGACCGGTCGGCGCGTTGGGGTTGGGGAAGATGATGCCGCCGTTAGGCCGTGCGTAATCCTCTACCTGGATCTGGAACTGTTGGTCCAGGGCGATGGCCTCGTACTCGATGCCATACAGGCCGCAGTAGACCGGGTAGAAGCTGTAGCTGACGTCCGGGAACAGCAGCGGCTTGCCATGCTGGAACAGGCCGTGGAAGGCATGGGCCAGGACCTCGTCGGAACCGTTGCCGACGAACACCTGGGCGGTCTGTACGCCGTAATAGTCGGCCACGGCCTGTTTCAGCCGCTCGCCATTCGGGTCCGGGTACAGGCGCAGGTCGTCGCTCAGCTCCGCCAGCATCGCGGCGATGGCCTTGGGCGACGGGCCGTAGGGGTTTTCATTGGTGTTGAGCTTCACCAGCTTGCTCAGCTTGGGCTGCTCGCCCGGCACGTAAGGCACCAGGTCCTTGACGAAGGGGCTCCAGAATTTGCTCATTGCCCTTCTCTCCTCGAATTGGTTTTTGATCGTAGGTCTATCAGAACCTGCTCACGATCTGGCGAGCTAGAGCCATACAAGGCAAAAACAGGCGAGGACGCGGAGTTTACGAGTTGTAAATGAGCAGTCCGAGCCTGTTTTTAACGCAGTAGGGCCGACGCGCAGCAGATCGTGAACGGGTTCTTAGTTCTTGATCCGGTATTCGGCACTGCGCGCGTGAGCGGTCAGCGACTCGCCGCGAGCCAGCACAGACGCCACCTTGCCCAGTTCGGACGCGCCCTCGGCCGAGCAATGGATGATCGACGAGCGTTTCTGGAAGTCGTACACGCCCAGCGGCGAGGAGAAGCGCGCGGTGCCGGAGGTCGGCAGCACATGGTTCGGCCCGGCGCAGTAGTCGCCCAGCGCCTCGGCGGTGTAGCGGCCCATGAAGATCGCGCCGGCATGGCGAATCTGCGGCAGGTACTGTTCGGGATTTTCCACCGACAGTTCCAGGTGCTCCGGGGCGATACGGTTGGCGACTTCGATGGCCTGGGCCATGTCTTCCACCAGAATCAGCGCACCGCGCCCCTCGATGGAGGTGCGGGCGATGGCCTCGCGCTCCAGGCTCGGCAGCAGCCTGGCGATGCTTTCGGCGACCTTGTCGAGGAATGCCGCATCCGGGCTGACCAGGATCGACTGGGCGTCTTCGTCGTGCTCGGCCTGGGAGAACAGGTCCATGGCGATCCAGTCTGGATCGGTCTTGCCATCGCAGACCACGAGGATTTCCGACGGGCCGGCGATCATGTCGATGCCGACCTTGCCGAACACATGGCGCTTGGCGGTGGCGACATAGATGTTGCCGGGGCCGACGATCTTGTCCACCGGCGGCACGCTTTCGGTGCCATAGGCCAGGGCCGCGACAGCCTGGGCGCCACCGATGGTGAACACCCGGTCGACACCGGCGATGGCGGCGGCGGCCAGGACGATCTCGTTGATCTCGCCGCGCGGGGTCGGCACCACCATCACCACCTCGGGCACCCCGGCGACCTTGGCCGGGATGGCGTTCATCAGCACCGACGACGGATAGGACGCCTTGCCGCCCGGCACGTACAGGCCGGCGCGATCCAGCGGCGTGACCTTCTGCCCCAGCACCGTGCCGTCGGCTTCGGTGTAGGTCCAGGAGTCCTGCTTCTGTTTCTCGTGGTAACTGCGTACGCGTGCGGCGGCGACTTCCAGGGCCTGACGCTGCTCGGCGGTGATGCGGTCCAGGGCCAGTTCAAGTCGCTCACGCGGCAGGATCAGGTCAGCCATCGAAGCCACGTCCAGGGCATCGAAACGCTGGGTGAACTCGACCACGGCGGCATCGCCGCGCTCGCGCACGGCCTTGATGATGTCGAGAACCCGCTGGTTCACGCCATCGTCCGACACGCTTTCCCAGCTCAGCAGATGATCCAGATGATGGGCGAAATCCTGGTCAGCGGCATTGAATCGGCGGATGGCAACGGGAACGGTCATAGCGGGCCTCATGATTGGCAATTGCTCAGGCGCCCGTAGAGTACCAGCCGCTCCGTGCGGGCACCTGAGAAAAGTGGCTATGACACGGATAGACGGGCGCGGCACGAAACCGCGCGAAGGTTACGCCGGGTGTCGGGACTCGACCGCTTTGCGCAGCGTGTCGATCAGCGCCTGGATGCGCGCGTGCTGCATCTTCATCGAAGCCTTGTTGACCACCAGGCGCGAACTGATCTCGGCGATCAGTTCCTGCGGCTCCAGGCCGTTGGCGCGCAGCGTGTTACCGGTGTCGACCACGTCGATGATCTTGTCGGCCAGGCCGACCAGCGGCGCCAGCTCCATCGAACCGTACAGCTTGATCACATCGACCTGGCGGCCCTGCTCGGCGTAGTAGCGCTTGGCGACATTGACGAACTTGGTGGCCACGCGCAGACGTCCCTTGGGCTCCGTCGCGCCGACCTTGCCAGCGGTCATCAGCTTGCAGTTGGCGATGCGCAGGTCGAGCGGCTCGTAGAGTTGGCCGTCGTACTCCATCAGCACATCCTTGCCAGCCACGCCGAGGTCGGCGGCACCGTGCTCGACGTAAGTCGGCACGTCGGTGGCACGAACGATCAGCAGGCGCACGTCATCCTGGGTGGTGGGGATGATCAGCTTGCGGCTCTTTTCCGGATTCTCGGTCGGCACGATGCCCGCCGCCGCCAGCAGCGGCAGGGTGTCGTCGAGAATGCGGCCCTTGGATAAGGCGATGGTGAGCATGAACAGTCCTTACTAGCCCGGCACGCGACGGATCTTGGCGCCGAGAAGCTGCAGTTTCTCCTCGATGCACTCGTAACCACGGTCGATGTGGTAGATGCGGTCGATCAGCGTGTCACCTTCGGCGACCAGCGCGGCGATCACCAGGCTGGCGGAGGCGCGCAGGTCGGTAGCCATCACCGGAGCACCTTTCAGCGACGGTACGCCAGTGACCACGGCGGTGTTGCCCTCGACCAGGATCTGCGCGCCCATGCGGTTCATTTCATAGACGTGCATGAAGCGGTTCTCGAACACCGTCTCGATCACGGTGCCGGTGCCGCTGGCGACCGCGTTGAGGGAGATGAACTGGGCCTGCATGTCGGTGGGGAACGCCGGGTACGGCGCGGTGCGCACGTTGACCGCCTTGGGCCGCTTGCCCTTCATGTCCAGTTCGATCCAGTCCTTGCCGGTGGTGATTTCAGCACCGGCTTCCTGCAACTTGGAAAGCACGGCCTCGAGGATGGTCGGGTCGGTGTCCTTGAGTTTGACCCGGCCACCGGTGGCAGCTGCGGCAACCAGGTAGGTGCCGGTCTCGATGCGGTCGGGCATGACGTTGTAGCGACCGCCACCCAGGCGCTCGACGCCATCGATGACGATGGTATCGGTGCCGGCACCGCTGACCTTGGCGCCCATGGCGTTGAGGAAGTTGGCCAGGTCGACCACCTCCGGCTCGCGCGCGGCGTTTTCCAGCACGGTCTGGCCGCGCGCCAGGGCGGCGGCCATCATGATGTTCTCGGTGCCGGTCACGCTGACGATATCGAAGAAGAAGCGTGCGCCACGCAGGCCGCCTTCCGGCGCCTTGGCCTTGATGTAGCCGCCTTCGACGGTGATATCCGCGCCCATGGCTTCCAGGCCACGGATGTGCAGGTCGACCGGACGCGAACCAATGGCGCAACCACCGGGCAGGGCCACTTCGGCCTCGCCGAAGCGCGCGACCATCGGGCCGAGCACCAGGATCGAGGCACGCATGGTCTTCACCAGTTCATAGGGCGCGACCAGGGTCTTGATGCTGCTGGCGTCGACCTCGACGGCGAGTTTCTCGTCGATCACCGGCTGTACGCCCATACGCCCGAACAGCTCAATCATGGTGGTGATGTCGTGCAGGTGCGGCAGGTTGCCCACGGTAACCGGCGTATCGGCCAGCAGGGTGGCGGCCAGGATCGGCAGGGCGGCGTTCTTCGCACCGGAAATGCGGATCTCGCCGTCGAGACGGATACCGCCGCTAATAATCAGTTTGTCCATTCGGATCTCTTGCCCGCAGGCTCAGGAGCGTTCGGCCCAGGAGGCCTCGCTGAAGAATTTCATGGTCACGGCATGGATGCTGCCATCGGCGATCCACGGGTTCAGGTGCGCATAGATCTGCTGCTGACGCTTGACCGGACTCAGCGCAGCCAATTCGTCACTGATCAGGTTGAGCTGGAAATTGCAGCCCTCGCCTTGCACTTCGACGCGGGTCCCGGACAGCTTCGCTTCCAGGAGGCTTTTCACTTCAACGGCCTGCATGTTCAACCTCGATCGGCGCTAATCGCTAATTATGTTCATTGGCGGGCCATGGCTCGCGGGCCGGCCATGATACAAAAAAGCCCCCCACCTGCGAAGCCCACCAGGGGCGCCGCTGACGGAGGGCCTTGACGCGGGCTCAGTGGCCCGGCGCCAGAATCTCGAGCAGGCCGGAGACCTTGGCGATCCCCTGCATGTCATCGGGCATGTTACAGACACTGAGGGTCTTGCCAGCCTCGCGGGCATCGCGCATCAACGCCAGCACCAACGACAGGCCGACACTGCTGGAATGCTCGACGCCACTGCAATCGAGCAGCAGTTTGCTGGCCGCGGCGCTCTTGACGATCTGCCGGCCCTCCTCGCGCAACGCCGGGCCGGTGCTGTAGTCCAGAACGCCGGAAAGCTTCAGCTCACCGCCGCTGCCAGCGGCAATCAGCGCGTCACTCATGCCCGGCCGCCTTCTGGCCTTCTTCGGTCTGCTTGGCCTTGGCGATCAGGTCGGTCCAGCCCGCGATGGTCTTGTCCAGGTCATTGCCATTGCGCTGCATGCTGTCGGTGAACTGGTCACGGAACAGTTTGCCGATGTTGATCCCGTTGATGATCATGTTGCGCAGCTTCCACTGACCATCGACCAGCGACATGGTGTAGCTGACCGGATAGACCGCGCCCTTGCCGTCGCGCACTTCCATGCCGACGCTGGCGCGGTCGTCTCCGTCAGCCTTGGCCGGCAGCACACGGATATCCTGGTTGTCGTATTCGAGCAGGGCATTGCCGTAGAACTGCATCAGGCTGCGCTTGACGCTTTCCTCGAAGCGGCTCATCTGCTCCGGCGAGGCCTGGCGCGAATACTTGACGGTCATGATGCCCCGGGAAATCCCCTCGCTGTCGACCACCGGCCCCAGATTGGCATCCAGGGCATCGTAGAACGCCTGGGGATTACGCTTGTACTCGGCCTTGTTCGACTTGAGATCGGAAAGCAGGCGCGTGCTGGTCTGCTGCACCACATCGTGGGCATTCGGCGCCGCCATGGCCAGCAGCGGCAGGCAGGCCAGCAAGGCAATGAAAGCGCGACGCAAGGTGTTGATCATGCTGAAGGTCCTCATTTGCTGTCTTTGTTCACCGAGTTGATCAGGAACTTGCCGATCAGGTCTTCGAGCACCAGGGATGACTGGGTATCGCGAATCGTGCCGCCATCCTGCAAAACCTTGTCCTCGCCGCCGACACTGATGCCGATGTATTTCTCGCCGAGCAGGCCGGCCGTCAGGATCGAGGCGGTGGAGTCCACCGGCAGGTTGTCGATGCGTTTTTCCAGTTCCATGGTGACTCGTCCGGTGTAGGTGTCGCGATCGAGGTCGATCGCGGTGACCTTGCCGATGGTCACACCGGCCATGGTCACTTTGGCTCTGACAGTCAAACCGGCGATATTGTCGAAGCTTGCGTAAAGCCTGTAGGTGTCCTGCGAGGCGCTGGCGGTCAGGCCGCTGACGCGCAGGGCCAGGAGCAGCAGGGCCAGCAGTCCGGCCAGGAGGAACAGGCCGACGCCGATTTCCAGGGAGCGGCTTTGCATCAGAAATCTCCAAACATCAGGGCGGTCATTATGAAGTCGAGGCCAAGCACGGCCAGCGATGCGTAGACCACGGTTTTGGTCGTGGCGCGACTGATGCCTTCCGAAGTCGGCTCACAGTCATACCCCTGGAACACGGCGATCCAGGTCACCACGAAGGCGAATACCACGCTTTTGATCACACCGTTCAGCACATCCTCGCTGAACTGCACGCTGTTCTGCATGTTGGCCCAGAACGAGCCTTCGTAGACACCGAGCCAGTCGACCGCGACCATCGCCCCGCCCCAGATGCCGACCACACTGAACATGGCGGCCAACAGCGGCATGGAGATGAAACCGGCCCACAGGCGTGGCGCGATGATGTACTTGAGCGGGTCGACGCCGATCATTTCCAGGCTGGAGAGCTGCTCAGTCGACTTCATGTTGCCGATTTCCGCCGCCAACGCCGAGCCGGCACGCCCCGCGAATAGCAGGCCGGTCACCACCGGCCCCAGCTCGCGCAGCAGGGTCAGCGCGACCATCTGCCCGACCGCCTGCTCCGAGCCGTACTTGGCCAGGATGCTGATGCCCTGCAGGGCCAGCACCATGCCGATGAAGAAACCGGAGACTAGGATGATCGGCAGCGACAGCACACCGACCGCGTAAAGCTGGCGGATCAGCAGTTGCGTGCCATGGCGAAAGCCGTCGCGCCCGAACAGTGCGGCCAGCAGGAACATCACCGAGCGGCCGAGCGAGCGCAGCACGTCGATCCCCGAGCGGCCCAGCAGGGCAATACGCTGCACCAGGGTTTTACGGCGCATCAGCGACCCCCCATCAAATCATCGAAATATGCAGGCGCCGGATAGTGGAACGGCACCGGGCCATCCGGCACGCCACGAATGAATTGCTGGATACGCGGGTTATCGGACTCTCTCAGCTCCGCCGGCGTGCCTTGACCGAGTACCTGGCCATCGCCGACCACATAGATATAGTCGGAAATGCTCGCGGTCTCGGCCAGGTCATGGGACACCACCACGCTGGTGATACCCAGGGCATCGTTGAGCAGGCGGATAAGGCGCACCAGCACGCCCATGGCGATCGGGTCCTGGCCGACGAAAGGCTCGTCGTACATCAGGATCTGCGGGTCGAGGGCAATCGCACGCGCCAGGGCGACGCGGCGCTTCATGCCGCCGGACAGTTCGTCCGGCATCAGTTCGAAGGCACCGCGCAGGCCGACGGCCTGCAGCTTCATGAAGACGATGTCGCGAATCATCTCGTCGGGCAGGCGCGTATGCACGCGCAATGGGAAAGCCACGTTCTCGAACACGTCCAGATCGGTGAACAGCGCACCGCTCTGGAACAACACGCCGAATTGCTTGCGCACATCGAAAAGCTCGGCACGCGACAGGGTCGGCAGATTCTGACCGTTGACCCACACCTCGCCACTCTCCGGCCTCAACTGGGCGGCGATCAAGCGCAGCAGCGTAGTCTTGCCGCTACCGGAAGGCCCCATGATCCCCGTGACCTTGCCACGGGGGATACGGATATCGACGTTATCGTAGATGGTGCGTGTGCCGCGCCTGAAGGTCAGCCCCTTCAGTTCGACGGCATAGCCATTATCGGCGCTCATCCAAACTCCTTGTTATGCAGCCTGGTCACGGAAAGACGTCGCCTCACACCCTAAGGGCACACGCGAAGCCAGGCCGAACAGGCCGCGCAATATAGCATCGCCAGCCCCTCGTCCCAACGCGCTGCAATGATTTCAGGCAATTTTCGCCATCAAAAAGCATCAATCCCCCTGAGCGGTCTTTCGGTTTATAATCGCCGACTTTTCTTTGTGGACCCGCGAAGCCCGTCATGAGTCAATCCAGCGACCTGATCCAGTCAGCCCAGCGCACCATTCGCCTCGAACAGGAAGCCATCGACGCCCTGCTCAAGCGTATCGACGGCGATTTCGTGCGCGCCTGCGAACTGCTCCTGGCCTGCAGCGGACGCGTGGTGGTGGTCGGCATGGGCAAATCCGGCCACATCGGCAACAAGATCGCCGCGACCCTGGCCAGCACCGGCACGCCGGCGTTCTTCGTCCACCCAGCCGAAGCCAGCCATGGCGACATGGGCATGATCACCCGCGACGACATCGTCCTGGCCCTGTCCAACTCCGGCACTACCGCGGAAATCGTCACCCTTCTGCCGCTGATCAAGCGCCTCGGCATCCCCATGATCAGCATGACCGGCAACCCCGACTCGGCGCTGGCCAAGGCCGCCGAGGTCAACCTGAACGCCAATGTCGCCCAGGAAGCCTGCCCGCTGAACCTGGCACCAACCTCCTCGACCACGGTCTCCCTGGTACTCGGCGACGCCCTGGCCATCGCCTTGCTCGAAGCCCGTGGCTTCACCGCCGAAGACTTCGCCTTCTCCCATCCAGGCGGCGCCCTGGGTCGGCGCCTGCTGCTGAAAGTGGAGAACGTCATGCACAGCGGCGAGCAACTACCCAGCGTGCGCCTCGGCACCTCGTTGCGCGATGCGTTGCTGGAGATGACGCGCAAGGGGCTGGGTATGACTGCCGTGATCGGCGCCGACGGCAAACTCGCCGGAATCTTCACCGACGGCGACCTGCGCCGCACACTCGACCGGGAACTCGACGTGCGTACCGCGCTCATAGACGACGCCATGACCCGCCACGGCAAGACAGCACGCGCAGACATGCTCGCCGCCGAGGCATTGAAGATCATGGAGCAACACAAAATCAGCGGACTGATCGTGGTCGATTCGCAGGACCGCCCCGTCGGCGCCTTCAACCTGGGCGACCTGCTGCGCGCCGGAGTGATGTGATGAACGAAGAACTGCTGCACCGCGCCCAAGCCGTGAAACTGGCGATTTTCGACGTCGATGGCGTACTGACCGACGGGCGCCTGTATTTTCTGGTCGACGGCAGCGAATTCAAGACCTTCAATACCCTGGACGGCCAAGGCATCAAGATGCTGATGAACAGCGGCGTACGCACTGCGATCATCAGCGGCCGCAAGACCCCGGTGGTCGAGCGGCGTGCGCAGAACCTCGGCATCCAGCACCTCTACCAGGGCCGCGAGGACAAACTGGTCGTACTCGACGAACTGCTCGGCGAACTCGGCCTCGGCTATGCACAAGTCGCCTACCTGGGCGACGACCTGCCCGACCTGCCGGTGATCCGCCGTGTCGGCCTGGGCATGGCCGTGGCCAACGCCAACGACTTCGTGCGCCGGCATGCTCACGGAGTGACCCACGCGCGCGGCGGCGAAGGCGCTGCACGCGAGTTCTGCGAACTGATCATGCACGCCCAGGGCAGCCTCGAAGCCGCCCAGGCTGCCTACCTATAAGGTTCTCCATGTCTGCAAGACTGCGTCTGCCCATCATCGTCCTTCTCGCGGCCCTGCTTGCCGCCGTGGGCTACTGGAACATCCGCCCGGAAAGCTTCATGGATCACCAGGCGGCGACGGATGCCGAAAGCCCGGTGGACTTCTACGCGACCAAGGTCAACACCCGGCAGTTCCAGGAGGATGGCCAGGTCCACTACGACATGACCGCCGAGCGCCTCGACCACATGAAAGCCAGCGACATCACCGAGCTCAGCAAGCCTGACCTGCAGCTGTATCGCGGTACCGCCTACCCATGGCATGTGCAGAGCGAACGCGCCGAAGTGGCGCCCAAGGGCAAGCAGGTCGAACTGATCGACGCCGTGCGCATCGCCCGCACCGATGCCAAAGACCGGCCAGTGGTGATCACCAGCAGCCGGATGACCGTATTTCCCGACGAGCAATATGCGCAAACCGCACAAGCCGTTAGAATCGAGGCCGCCAATGGGGTGACCACGGCACAAGGAATGAAAGCGTACTTGAATGACGGCAGGGTTTTCCTGCAGTCCAACGTAAGAGGCCAGCATGAGGTTCGTTAACACCCTCCCCCTATTGTTCGTCAGCCTGAGCGCAGCGCTGGGAAGCCTGAGCGCCTGGGCCCTGCCCAGCGATCGCGAGCAACCGATCCGCGTGCAGGCCGACAGCGCCGAACTGGATGACAAGCAAGGCGTCGCCGTCTATCGCGGTGGCGTCGTGATCACCCAGGGCACCATGAAGATCACCGGCGACACCGTGACCATCACTCAGAACAAGAGTGGTGACGTGGAAGTCTTCACCTCGGTGGGCAAGCCTGCCTACTACGAGCAGAAGCCCGCGGTGGACAAGGAAATCGTCAAGGCCTACGGCATGACCATCCAGTACTTCGCAACCAACGACCGCATCGTACTGATCGACCAGGCCAAGGTCATCCAGGAAGGCAACACCTTCGAAGGCGAGAAGATCGTCTATGACACCCAGCGCCAGATCGTCAACGCCGGCCGTGCCAACGGCTCGTCGGTGAGCACGCCACGCCCGCGTATCGACATGGTCATCCAACCGCGCAAGAAAACCGAACAGCAGCAGAAACAAGGGCAGTAATGGCGACCCTCAAAGCACAGCACCTGGCCAAGAGCTACAAGGGACGGCAAGTCGTTCGCGACGTCAGCCTGTCCATCGACAGCGGCCAGATAGTCGGCCTGCTCGGCCCCAATGGTGCGGGCAAGACCACCTGCTTCTACATGATCGTCGGCCTGGTCCAGGCCGACCAGGGCCGCGTGCTGATCGACAGCAACGACATCAGCCAGCAACCGATGCATGGCCGTGCTCGTGCGGGCATCGGCTACCTGCCACAGGAAGCCTCGATCTTCCGCAAGCTCAGCGTGGCCGACAACATCATGGCCATCCTGGAAACCCGCAAGGACCTGGACCGCGCCGGACGTAACGATGCCCTGGAAAGCCTACTGCAGGAATTCCACATCACTCACATCCGCGACAACCTCGGCATGAGCCTCTCCGGAGGCGAACGCCGCCGCGTGGAAATCGCCCGCGCCCTGGCCACCGAACCCAAGTTCATCCTGCTCGACGAACCCTTCGCCGGCGTCGATCCGATTTCGGTCGGCGATATCAAGCAGATCATTCATCACCTGAAAGCCAAGGGTATCGGCGTGCTGATCACCGATCACAACGTCCGCGAGACCCTGGACATCTGTGAAACCGCGTACATCGTCAACGACGGCCAGCTCATCGCGGAAGGCGACGCACAAAGCATTCTGGCCAACCAACTGGTCAAGGAAGTCTATCTGGGGCACGAGTTCCGCCTCTGACCCGGAACGCCCTCGCTACAAGGATGTTTGTCAAGCCTAGGCAAAGCCAGCGTTATCAGGCATATAATTTGCTTAATGACGGCGCCTCGGCGTCTTGTAGTGAGTGGCGCGATAGCGCCTGCAGATAAGGTGCAAGACTTCCTGCCATGAAACCCTCGCTAGTCCTCAAGATGGGCCAGCAGCTGACGATGACACCGCAGCTGCAACAAGCCATCCGCCTCCTCCAGCTTTCCACGCTGGACCTGCAACAGGAAATCCAGGAAGCCCTGGAGTCCAACCCCATGCTGGAACGTCAGGAGGAAGGGGAAGATTTCGACAACTCCGACCCGATGGCCGACAACGCCGAGCAGACCACCCAGCAGGCGCAGGAAACCAGCAATTTCCAGGAAACCACCGTCGCCACCAACGACAATGAAAGCACGGACGAAGGCGAGTGGCACGAGACCATTCCCAACGAGCTGCCTGTCGATACCGCCTGGGAAGACGTCTACCAGACCAGCGCCAGCAACCTGCCAAGCAACGATGACGACGAGTGGGACTTCACCACCCGCACTTCGGCGGGCGAGAGCCTGCAGACCCACCTGCTCTGGCAGCTCAACCTGGTCCCCATGTCAGATACCGACCGCCTGATCGGCGTCACCCTGATCGACTGCATCAATAACCAGGGCTATCTGGAAGAGAGCCTCGAAGAGATCGTCGCCTCCTTCGACCCCGAACTCGACATCGAACTCGACGAAGTCGAAGCCGTGTTGCGCCGCATCCAGCATTTCGAACCGGCCGGCGTCGGCGCACGCGACCTGGGCGAATGCCTGCTCCTGCAACTGCGCCAGCTCCCCGCCGACACGCCATGGCTGGCCGAGGCCCAGCGCCTGGCCAAGGACCATCTCGACCTGCTCGGCAGCCGCGACTACAGCCAGCTCATGCGCCGCATGAAACTCAAGGAAGACGAGCTGCGCCAGGTCATCGAACTGATCCAGAGCCTCAATCCGCGCCCCGGCTCGCAGATCGAAGCGAGCGAACCGGAGTACGTCGTGCCGGACGTGATCGTGCGCAAGCACAATGACCGCTGGCTGGTCGAATTGAACCAGGAAGCCGTACCGCGCCTACGCGTCAACGCCCAGTACGCCGGCTTCGTCAAACGCGCCGACTCCAGCGCCGACAACACCTTCATGCGCAACCAATTGCAGGAAGCGCGCTGGTTCATCAAGAGCCTGCAGAGCCGCAACGAGACCCTGATGAAGGTCGCGACACAGATCGTCGAGCACCAGCGCGGTTTCCTCGACTACGGCGACGAGGCGATGAAACCCCTGGTCCTGCATGACATCGCCGAGGCGGTGGGCATGCACGAGTCGACCATTTCGCGGGTCACCACGCAGAAATTCATGCACACCCCGCGTGGCATCTACGAACTGAAGTACTTCTTCTCCAGCCACGTCAGCACCGCCGAAGGGGGCGAATGCTCGTCCACCGCGATCCGCGCGATCATCAAAAAACTCGTCGGCGCGGAAAACGCGAAAAAGCCGTTGAGCGACAGCAAGATCGCTGGTTTACTGGAGGCACAGGGCATTCAGGTAGCACGTCGGACAGTCGCCAAATACCGGGAGTCCCTCGGCATAGCGCCCTCAAGCGAGCGCAAGCGATTGATGTGACGAGCCACACTGAGGGAAAGCGCGGCAGCCGATGCAGCCGCAAGGCTTCCCAGCCAGAGTGTTACGGCGGCAGGCCCGATAGCCTGTCTCTTATGCACGGCAACAAGGAGAAGCGGTATGCAAGTCAACATCAGTGGACATCAGCTGGATGTGACCGACGCCATGCGTGACTATGTCGGGGAGAAACTCAGCAGGCTGGAGCGCCATTTCGACAAGATCACCAGCGTCCAGGTGATCATGGAAGTCGAAAAGCTCAAGCAAAAAATCGAAGCGACACTGCACATCGCAGGGGGTGAAGTGGTCGCCAATGCTGAACATGAAGACATGTACGCCGCCATCGACCTGCTCACCGACAAACTCGACCGCCAACTGATCAAGCACAAGGAAAAACAGCTCGGTCGCCTGCAAGGCGCGGCTGCTCGCTGATACACCTAATCCCCAACATGATTCGACTTGAAAACATACTGACCGCCGGCCGCTCCCTCGTGAGCGTGCCGGGCGGCAGCAAGAAGCGCGTCCTCGAACAGATCGCCAATCTGGTTGCGCGCGATTTCGCCGATCTGGATGCCCAGGACATCTTCGAAAGCCTCATTGCCCGCGAGAAGCTCGGCTCGACCGGCTTCGGCAACGGCATCGCCATTCCCCACTGTCGCCTTCCTGGCTGCGCCGCGCCCATCAGCGCGGTCCTGCACCTGGACGCGGCCGTGGATTTCGACGCGATCGACGGCGCGCCCGTCGATCTGTTGTTCGTACTGCTGGTTCCAGAAGCCGCGACTGACGAGCACCTTGAACTACTGCGCCAGATCGCCAGCATGCTCGACCGCGCCGAAGTGCGCGAACGCCTGCGGCAGGCACAGAACAGCGATAACCTGTACCAGGTAATCGTCGACGTGCAAAACGGCCACTGAGGTATCGCCATGCGCCTGATCATCGTCAGCGGTCGCTCCGGCTCGGGCAAGAGCACCGCTCTCGATGTTCTTGAGGACAACGGTTTCTATTGCATCGATAACCTGCCAGCGGCCTTGCTTCCGGAATTGGCCGAGCGCTCGCTGATCCAGACCGAATTGCTGCAACCCCAGGTCGCCGTTTCCATCGATGCACGCAACCTGCCCAGCCAGTTGCAGCGCTTTCCCGAATTGCTCGATGAAGTCAGGGCCCGTCATATCCTGTGCGATGTGCTGTTTCTCGATGCCGAGGAAGACACGCTGCTCAAGCGCTTTTCCGAAACTCGGCGGCGCCATCCACTGACCAACGAAAACCGCGCCCTGTCTGAAGCCATTCGCGACGAAGCCCTGCTGCTCGGCCCGATAGCGGACCTGGCGGATCTACGCATCGATACCACGCACCTGAACCTCTATCAGTTGCGCGATACCCTGAAGCTGCGCCTGCTCAACAAACCCGAGCCGGGCACCGCCTTTCTCGTCGAGTCGTTCGGCTTCAAGCGGGGGATGCCGGTCGATGCCGACGTGGTATTCGACGTTCGCTGCCTGCCCAATCCGTATTGGAAACCCGACCTGCGCGATATGTCAGGCCTGGAGCAGCCAGTCGCGGAATACCTGGCAGCCCAGCCCGACGTCGAAGACATGTACCAGGATATCCACGCTTACCTGCATAAATGGCTGCCACGTTTCGCAGCCAGCAATCGCGCCTATGTCACCGTTGCCATTGGCTGCACCGGCGGCCATCACCGCTCGGTCTACCTGGCCAATCGTCTGGGGGAGGCGCTTAAACCCATCCTGAAGAATGTTCAGGTCCGTCATCGCGACCTCAACTAAGGACATCCCGCCGCAATGCCAGCCCGTGAAATCACCATCATCAACAAACTCGGCCTGCATGCCAGGGCGGCAGCCAAGTTCGTCGGCGTAGCCGGGCGCTTTCCTTGCCTGGTTCGTGTGGGTCGCACCCCCGAGAGCCAGGTCGATGGCAAGAGCATCATGGCCGTGATGATGCTGGCAGCAGGCAAAGGCACCAACCTGCACCTCAACACGGAAGGCGAGCAGGCAGACGAGGCGCTAGATGCGCTGATCGAGCTGATCAATAACAAGTTCGATGAAGGCGAGTGAGCCTTCGCCAACACACCTCGCCCAAGGGCCGCCCCTCTCTACAACAAGCGACAAAAAGAAAACCCATGCTCAGCATCGCTGCCAGGCATGGGTTTACGCAGGTCAGGCTACCGGGAATACTCGATAGCTAATGCATCAAGCAGCCAGTGCTTCCTTGTAGCGACGAGCCACTTCGTTCCAGTCGACGACGTTGTAGAAAGCGCCGATGTACTCAGGACGACGGTTCTGATAACGCAGGTAGTAGGCGTGCTCCCAGACGTCCAGGCCAAGGATCGGCGTATTCTTGTGCATCAACGGGCTGTCCTGATTGGCGCTGCTCTCGACCACCAGCTTCTTCTCCGGCGTGACGCTGAGCCAGGCCCAGCCGCTGCCGAAACGCGAGATCGCAGCCTTGGTGAAGGCCTCCTTGAATTTTTCCAGCCCCCCAAGCTGAGCATCGATGGCCGCAGCCAGCTCGCCGGTTGGCGCACCGCCACCGCTTGGCGACATGACGGTCCAGAACAGGGAATGGTTGGCGTGGCCGCCACCGTTGTTGGTTACCGGGCCACGAAGATTCTCGGGAAGCTCGGAAATGCGGCGCAGCAGGTCCTCTACCGACCAGTCAGCGTAAGCAGAGCCTTCGAGGGCGGCATTGACGTTGTTGATATACGTCTGGTGATGCTTGCTGTGATGGATCTCCATGGTCTGCGCATCGATATGCGGCTCCAGGGCATCGTAGGCGTACGGCAACGCAGGCAGGCTAAACGGCATATTCATGCTCCTTTAATGGTAACGACTGATAGTGGCCGGCTGGCCACGACTGTGGGATGAACGTAGGGTTGACTGGCCAAGCAGGCGATCAGTTCGAGGATAAGCGCCATGCTCACCGATAAAACGCAAGAGTTCAGTATAGGTGTGACGGCTGTGCTGCAATGCCGCATCGCGCAACGCAGACGAAAGGCGCGCATCGGCAACGGCCTGCAACAGGCGCTCATGGCTGGTACAGAGGTTTTCCGCCGCCTCCTCGGGATGCCCTAGGGCCAGATGCAGGTCGGCGAGGTTGTGATGGGAAATCACGAACGCCGCCACGATGGCATCCGGATCGCGCCAGCGCTCGAACAGCAGTTGCGCCTCGGCCAAGGCTTGCAGGTAATACTCGCGTGCTGCCACCCAATCCCCCTCGTGGAAACAGCGATTACCGGCCTCGATTGTGAGTTTCCAGTGCTCCATATCGTGCTCCGCGTGAACAAGGATGGATGACAGCGGCAGATGACTGGTAGCCAGCCATCGCCTGCGTTTTCCGACTTGCGATCAGAGACCGCCCTCGGTCAGTTTCTCCGGATTCAACAACTGCTCGAGTTGCTCGCGGCTCAAGTCCGTGTTCTCCAGAGCGACGTCGATGATCGGCCGTCCTTCCTTGTATGCCTGCTTGGCGATCTCGGCAGCTTTCAGATAGCCGATCAGCGGGTTCAGCGCGGTCACCAGGATCGGGTTGCGATCCAGGGCCTCCTTGAGTTTCGGCTGGTTGACCCTGAAGGTGGCGATAGCACGATCAGCCAGCAGCGTGCTGACGTTGCTCAGCAACTCGATGCTGTGCAGCAGGTTCTGGGCGATCACCGGCAACATCACGTTCAGCTCGAAGTTGCCCGACTGACCACCGATGACAATGGCCGCATCGTTACCGATCACCTGCGCAGCGACCATGGCAGTGGCCTCTGGAATCACCGGGTTGACCTTGCCTGGCATGATCGACGAACCGGGCTGCAGAGCCTCGAGCTCGATCTCGGCCAGGCCAGCGAGCGGACCGGAGTTCATCCAGCGCAGGTCATTGGCGATTTTCATCAGCGAAACCGCGGTGGTCTTGAGCTGGCCGGAGACGGCAACCGCGGTGTCCTGGGAACCGATCAGGGCAAAGAAGTTGGCACCCGGGGTGAACGGCAGGCCAGTCAGGGTCTTCAGCTCGGCACAAAAGCGCTCGGAGAACTTCGGATGGGCGTTGATGCCGGTACCGACTGCGGTACCGCCCTGAGCCAGGGCCTGCAGGCTCGGCAACAAAAGGCGCAGGTGTTCGATATTGGTCTGGATCTGCTGGGCCCAACCGTCGAGGACCTGGCTCATGCGCACCGGCATGGCATCCATCAAGTGGGTGCGACCGGTCTTGACGTAGGGATGCACTTCCAGGGATTTGTCGCACAGCACTTTCAGCAGATGACCCAGGGCAGGTAGCAGGCGCTCGCTGATCTCGATGGCGGCACTGATGTGGATGGTGCTTGGAATGATGTCGTTGCTGCTCTGGCCGCAGTTGACGTGGTCATTCGGGTTCACCTTGTCGCCATGCAGGCGGCTGGCCAGGGTGGCGATGACCTCGTTGGCGTTCATGTTCGAGCTGGTGCCGGAACCGGTCTGGAAGATATCCACCGGGAAGTGTTCCATGAAGTCGCCATCCAGCAGTTGCTGGCAAGCGCCGACGATGGCGTCGCCCTGCTCTGCGGTAATCTGCTCGAGATCGACGTTGGCCCGCGCAGCGGCGGCCTTGGCCAGGATCAGCGCGCGAATGAATGCTGCCGGCATACGCTGGCCGGATACCGGGAAGTTGTTCACCGCACGCTGGGTCTGCGCGCCGTACAGCGCCTCGGCGGGTACCGCCAGTTCGCCCATGCTGTCACGTTCGATGCGGGTATTACTCATAAGGATTTCCTTCTGCCAATTCAGAGGGGGAAAGGGACGGCAGCAGGCGCATGGTCGCCAGGCGATTGCGCAGCTCATTGAGCCGACGCTGCTGCTTGGGTGTGGAAGACAGGTGTTGCAGGGCCTGCAGGGGCAGGTAGGCGTTGTCCAGGCAGAGGCTGCGCCAGTGCCAGGGCAACGCGGGGTCACAGGCGCTATCCAGCAGCAGGGTCAGGGTGCTGGCCGCCATCTGCCAGGGCGAAATCTGTCCATATTCGATCAGTGCGCGGCCATGGGCCCAATGCACTTCAAGCAGACGGGGCTCATCCGGCAGCAATGCGCAGCGGATGCGGAAGCCTTGCCAATGCCAGCAGTCGAGGCACGGCATGATGCGGGAATGGAAGGCCATCTCGAGGTCTCACGCCAAAACACTGATATTAATTCTTATTTGATAAGAATAATCAATATGAGATTGGTTAAAACGCGTCGCGGCAGACAATCGCTCGATGGGTAGGAGCAGGAAGAAAGAGCGTGAGGGACAAGGCGAACAGGCAGCAAAAGAGCTGCATACATGCACGTGGGGGATGCATCGCGCGCCATGCACGCGATGCGCTATCGAAGACTACAACTGCCGGTGATCGTACGGCTCGCGATCAACTCCCGGCCACGGTCATTTTTTCGATCAATACCGAGCCGGTGCGCACGTTGCCGCGCAACTCCAGGTCACTGCCGACGGCGACGATCTGGCGGAACATGTCGCGCAGGTTGCCGGCGATGGTCACTTCCTGAACCGGGAATTGAATCTCGCCGTTCTCCACCCAGAAGCCTGCGGCGCCTCGCGAATAATCGCCGGTGACCATGTTCAGTCCGTGGCCCATCAGTTCGGTGACCAACAAGCCGCGGCCCATACGGCGGATCAGGGCCTGCTGGTCTTCCTCGCCATGGCTGACGAACAGGTTGTGCACACCGCCCGAGTTGGCCGTGCTGGGCATGCCCAGCTTGCGCCCGGAGTAGGTGCCGAGGATGTAGGAGACCAGTTCACCATCACTGACGAACGGCTTGGCGTAGGTGGCAAGGCCATCGCCATCGAACGCGGCGCTGCCCATGGCACGGGGGATATGCGGCCGCTCGTCGATGCTGAGCCAGGTCGGGAACAATGTCTGGCCAAGCGCACCTTCGAGGAACGAGGATTTGCGGTACAGGCTGCCGCCGGAAATTGCTCCGAGAAAGCTACCGAACAGCCCGGTGGCCAGCTCGGCGGCGAACAATACCGGCACCTCGCATGTCGGCACCGGCCGTGCTCCGACACGAGAGACGGTGCGCAACGCCGCGCGTCGGCCAATCTCACGTGGATCGGCCAGCAGTTCGCCCTGGCGACTGGCGTCATACCAGTAATCACGCTGCATCTGCCCTTCGCCACCGGCGATCATCACGCAGCTCAGGCTGTGGCGCGTGCTGGCGTAACCGCCAATGAAACCGTGGCTGTTACCGTAGACGCGGCAGCCCTGGTGAGAGCTCAGGGTCGTGCCATCGGCATTGCTGATGCGCGAATCAGTGGAGAACGCCGCATCTTCGCAGTCCAGCGCCAACTCGATGGCCCGCTCGGGGGAAATGTCCCACGGGTGGTAGAGGTCCAGCTCAGGCAGATCGCGGGCCATCAGCGCCTTGTCGGCCAAGCCGGCGCACTCGTCCTCGGACGCATGCCTGGCAATGGCCAGGGCCGCGGCGACGGTTTCCCGGATGGCCTTGTCACCGGTCGCCGAGGTGCTGGCCGAGCCCTTGCGCTGGCCGGCATACAGGGTGATACCGAAGCCCTGGTCGCGATTGAACTCGACCGTCTCCACCTCGCGCTGGCGCACCGACGTCGACAAGCCCTGGTCGATCGATACCGCGACTTCACAGGCGCTAGCGCCCTGGCGGCGTGCTTCGTCGAGGATCTGTTCGACCTGCGCCTGCAACTGCGCAAGGGCGCCCGGCCCGACTGTTCCAACGTCACTCATAACGACTCCTCAAAGGCAGCTTCAGGCGGCAAGCCTGAAGCTGCAAGAAAACCAAGACCTCGCAGCCAGCACGCTTGTAGCTCACCGCTGCTGCTATCATGGCGACGTTTCCCTCTGGACCGCCCCCATGGCTGATGCTTACGACGACGACTTCTCCGGCGAGAAGAGCAAGACCCAGATCAAGCGCGAGCTGCATGCCCTGCAGGATCTCGGTGCAAGACTGACCACCCTCAAGCCCGATCTGCTGGCCAAGCTGCCGCTCACCGATGCCCTGCGCAAGGCCCTGGAAGAAGCGCCCAAGCACACGGCCAACGCGGCCAAGAAGCGCCATGTCCAGTTCATCGGCAAGCTGATGCGTGAACAGGACATCGAAGGCATCCTCGCGCTGGTCGATCAAGCCGACAGCTCCACCCGCCAATACAACGAGCGTTTCCACAACCTCGAACGCTGGCGTGATCGCCTCGTCAGCGGTGACGACACCACCCTGGAAAGCTTCGTCGTCGACTACCCGGAAACCGACCGCCAGCACCTGCGCAGCCTGATCCGTCATGCCCAGCACGAAGCGGCGCGGAACAAACCGCCAGCCGCTGCACGCAAGGTCTTCAAGTACATCCGCGATCTCGATGAGACCCAACGCGGACTGAAGTGAACCTCAGGCGCCAGTCCCCCCAACCGTGATCGCATCGATCTTCAAGGTCGGCTGGCCGACGCCGACCGGCACCGACTGGCCGTCCTTGCCGCAAGTTCCCACGCCGCTGTCCAGCGCCAGGTCGTTGCCGACCATCGACACCTTGCTCATCGCCTCCGGCCCGTTGCCGATCAGGGTCGCGCCCTTGACCGGCGCGGTGATCCGGCCGTCCTCGATCAGGTAGGCCTCGCTGGTGGAAAACACGAACTTGCCGCTGGTGATATCGACCTGACCGCCGCCCAGGTTGGCGCAGTAGATGCCCTTCTTCACCGAGCGGATGATTTCTTCCGGATCGCTTTCCCCGGCCAGCATGTAGGTGTTGGTCATGCGCGGCATCGGCAGGTGCGCGTAGGATTCGCGGCGACCGTTGCCAGTGCGTGGCACGCCCATTAGGCGAGCATTGAGCTTGTCCTGCATGTAGCCCTTGAGCACGCCGTTTTCGATCAGCGTGGTGCAATGGGTCGGCGTGCCTTCGTCGTCGATGCTCAGTGAGCCACGGCGATTGGCCAGGGTGCCGTCATCGACGATGGTGCACAGGCTCGACGCCACTTGCTCACCGACACGACCGCTGTAGGCCGAACTGCCCTTGCGGTTGAAATCGCCCTCCAGACCATGGCCGACCGCTTCATGCAACAACACCCCCGACCAGCCTGCGCCCATCACCACGGGCAGGGTTCCAGCCGGTGCCGGCTTGGCTTCCAGGTTGACCAGCGCCTGGCGCAGCGCCTCGCGGGCATAGCCCATGGCACGGTCTTCCTGAAGGAAATAGCGGTAGTCGGTACGCCCCCCTCCGCCTTGCCCGCCACGCTCGCGGCGGCCATTCTGCTCGACGATGACGCTGACGTTGACGCGTACCAGCGGGCGGATATCGGCCCCCAGGCTGCCATCGCTGGCGGCCACCAGAATCCGCTCCCACACGCCCACGAGGCTCACGGTGACCTGCTTGATCCGCGGATCGAGGGCACGGGTCGCCACATCGATGCGCTTGAGCAACTCGACCTTCTCGGCGCGCTCCAGCACATCCAGCGGGTTGTCCGCCGTGTACAGCGCGGTCACCTGCGGCGCGACCAGCACCTGGACCTTGCCATTCTGCCCGGACCGGGAGATCGACCGCGCGGCACGCGCCGCTTCGCCAAGCGCCTGGGCGGTGATCGCATTACTGTAGGCGAAGCCGGTCTTCTCGCCGGACTGGGCACGCACACCAACGCCCTGATCGAGGTTGAAGCTGCCTTCCTTGACGATGCCATCCTCGAGCACCCAGCTTTCGGAAATCTGGCTCTGGAAGTACAGATCAGCCGCATCGATACCCGGCCCGGCCAGGTCACCGAGAATGCTCGGCAACTGCTCGATGCTCAGATCGCCTGGCGCCAGCAGATGCTCGCTGACCGCTAACAACATGTCGCTCATAACTTCTCCGTAGGCGCCGGCCCTGGTGTGGCCGGCGCGAAAAAACGTCGGTGACGCGTCACCGGCATGCGCTGGCGGATCGCCGCCTGCTCGGTCGCATCATGCTGGGCGAGCAACACCGCCTCGCCCTTCGCCTGCTCGGCGAGAATCGTGCCCCAGGGGTCGACGATCATCGCCTGACCGTGGGTTTCCCGGCCTCCCGGATGGCTACCGCCCTGGGCCGCAGCCAACAGGTAACACTGGCTCTCGATGGCCCTGGCCCGCACCAACACCTGCCAATGCGCTTGCCCCGTCACCGCCGTGAACGCCGAAGGCACGCTGATCAGTTCCGCCCCGGCTGCCCGCAGGTTGCTGTACAGCTCCGGGAAACGCAGGTCGTAGCAGACCGTCAGGCCAAGCCGCCCCACCGGCGTGTCCGCGACGACCACATGCTCTCCGAAAGCGTAGTCGTCCGACTCGCGATAGCGACCACGGCTGTCGCTCACATCGACATCGAACAGATGCAGTTTGTCATAGCGGGCGGCCCGCTCGCCGTCCTCATCGATCAACAACGAACAGGCGCAAGGCTTGCCATCCGGTTGAGTGTCGGGAGGCAGCGGCAGCGTTCCGGCGACTATCCATAACCTGAGGTCGCGGGCCGCGCGTTTCAACCAGGGCAGGATCGGCCCCTCTCCCCGCGCCTCACGCTGGCCGACCGCCGGCAAGTCCTTGCGCCCCATGGCGGCGAAGTTCTCCGGCAGCACGGCGAGACGGGCGCCGCCCTCGGCGGCCTGTTCGAGCAGGCGACGGGCGGTATCGAGATTGGCCTGGATGTCGTCCTGGCTGACCATCTGGATGACGGCGAGGGTCATGTCGCCTCCCGCCTGAAGGTTATCGGCATCCTGTTCACCCGTGCACCTCGATGGCGTCAATTCGGTTTCTGGAAGGGTTTGTCGAAACTGATCTCAGGCTCCTGCCAGGGCCCCTTCACGTCGTACTGGACGCTGGCGAAGCGGGCAACCTTGTCGCCGAGCAGCTTGTCGACCACGAACAGCGCGCCGCCGATGGCCGGCGCACCGACGATCAGGGCGGCCAACGGCAGGTTGTTGGTCACCGGCAGGGTCACCAGCAGCTTGGCATCGACCTGATCGCGCGCCATGTCCAGGGTGCCGTTGAGTTCGAAACTGCTGGACGGCCCCTCGATGCGAATCGGCTCCTTGGTCACGAATACGCCATTGGTCGCGATCAGCAGCCCCTTGGTACGGTCATAGCTGAAACCCTTGCCGAGCAGGTCGGAAAAGTCCAGGCGCAGGCGACGGCCAATCGAGTTGAAGTTGAGCAGGCCGAACACGCGCAATGCCGACGAGGCCCCTTGCACTTCGACGAACTGGCCATTGCGCATGCTGGCATCGAGCTTGCCGCTGAAGCGTTTGAAGCTCAGCCAGGCCGGCGAACCGGGCCAGCGGCCGTCGGCATCCAGGTGAAAGCGCTCGCTGGTGGCGGTCGGCGCGAAGCCCCAGGCACGCAGCACATCGGCCAGGTTCTTGCCATTCAGGCGACCGATATACCAGCTGCTGCTGGCACCGGCTGCGCCTTCCCAGCCCGCCTTGCCGGTAATGTGCAGGCCCTTGAGATTCAGGTCGAGATCCTGGAACTGCACACCCGCTGCGTTCGGTCGAGTCTTCAAGGCCCAGGCACCGAGTACCTGGTCGCCACGGGAAACCTGGGCGATGGCGATATCCAGGGCCGGAATCTGTTTCGGATCGGTCGCCTCCAACGGGTCCTGCTTGTCCGCTTCCTCTGCCGCACTGACCGATTCCGGCGCGGGCAGGTTGAGCCGCTCCAGTTTGACCTGCAGTGGCGCCCCCTCTGTGCCGGGTATACCGATGCTGCCTTTGAGCAGGTCGCTGTCCAGCGCCAATGACCAACCGTCGCCACTCGGCGCAAGCTGTACGCCAAGGTCAGCGATATCGTTGCCGAAGCCCTTGAACAGGCCGATCCGCAGATTGCCGCCCTTGAAGAAACGCACGGCCTCCTGGTTGCCCTTGGTCGGGACATAACGCTCGGCCACGGCCTTCCATGCAGTCCAGTCGAGTTCATCGACCTGACCACTGAGGCGCACGCCGCTGCCGCTCGGCAAACTCGCGCTGCCCTCGCCCAGGCGCAGCTCGCCACGTCCCTGCATCGGCTGGCCAGCGGGGGCGGCGAAGACGAGGCTGGCCACGCCAGCGTAATCCAGCCAGTAACGGCGCTCATTACCCTGCAAGGTCATGCGCCAGACCGCAGAGCCCTTGTCAGCCGCAGCCTTGCCGAACGGCGCTGGCAGTTCCACGGCCAGCCCGGCCAGATCGGAGCTGATGCGCAGTTGGCTATCCGCGCCATCCAGGCTCAGTCCCAGGCTGTAGGGCAGTTCGCCACTCACAGGCAGAGGCTTGCTCACCCCAAGCCAGTTCGTCAGGCTCTGCACCGCGATGCGCCCATTGGCCTCGATACGGCTGCGTGCCTTGCCGTTGCGGCCCTCGGCGACGATCTTGCCGCGTACCGGGCGCTCGAATACCTGTGCCCGCACATCTGGCGCGCTGAGCCCCCGGGCCAGGTCGAAGCGGAATGCGCCACTGACCTGGCTCAGTTCCAGTTGCGGCGTGCTCATGCGCAGCTTGGCGTTCTGCGTCGCGAAGTCGACCTCCACGCCAGGCTGGCCTTCGCCCTTGCGCAGCGGGATGTCCAGCTTGAGATGGGCATCCACTGCACCCTCGCCCGACCAGCCGGCAAAGATTGCAGCCGTGCCGATAGGAGCCTCCTGAAGGATCTTCAGGGCATCCGGCAAACTGCTGTCGATCTGGCCGTCGACCAGCAGATGGGCGACCTGCCCCTGTGCCACATGGGGAATATCGACATTCACGTCACGCACGCTGCTGTCGAGGATACGCCCCTCGGGTGCGCGCACGCGCACGCCGGTGGGTTCGATCAGCACTTCGCCACGAACGGCCTTGAGCGACGGCCAGCCGGGCTGGAATGCCAGTTCGGCATCGTGGGTACGGAAATACAGGCTGATGCTGCGTGCCACCGGTTCGGCGGTCTTGGACAGCGACCCCTGGTACTGGAAATAGCCGGCATCGACCTGGCCGCCCTTAATCGCCGTGACCAGCCACTCGCTCAACGCCGGACTCATGGCCGGCGACAGCGTTGGCAGGTATTTGCCGGTGTAACGGGCGTCGCCATTGCTGAGGCCGACGCGCAAGTCCATGTACGGCTCGCGCTGCGGGTCCTTGTACATGCGGATGAGGAAATCGCCGGCGATCCGGCCTTCCTCGCCATCCAGTTGCGCATAGGGCATGCGCAGGCTCCAGCCTTCACTGTCGACATGCCAGAACAGTTGGCCGTTGGCACGCCGGTAACGCCACATGTCCGGGAACAGATGGTTCAGGTGCAAGCCGAAATCCTGGCTGTCGGTACGCCCCTCGCCGTCCTCCAGGTCGCCGCTGACGCTGCCACTGGCATTGGCCACGCCGGGTACGCCACGCCACGGCTCGACGCTCACGCGGGTGAGGTTGGCCGAGTATTGCAAGCGCTTGGCATCGCTCAGTTGCGGCCGGTAATCCAGGCTGATATTGCTCAGCAAGCCGCTCGGGTTCAGGCCGTCCAGGGCATCGGCAGCCTTGTCAGGCAGTGGTGCCAGCGATCTGATCACCGAACCGATGGGGCCGATATCGACACGATCGACGGCGAGATGCCAGAACTCGTCATCGCCCTTGCGGTATTGCAGCGCGGCGCGGGTGTCGCCCCAGCGGTTCTCGTTCAGGCTCAAGGCCAGGGAATCGATCAACACATCGAAACCGTCGCCCTGGCGAGTGAAGAACGCGGTCAGCGCCAGGTCTTCGACCGTCACCGGCTTACGCGACTTGTAGCGCCCGCTGAGTTCCGGGGCGTGCAAGCGAGCCACGGCACGCTCGACCTGTCCCTGGCGCAGATTCAGCCAGAACTCGCCACCCGCATGCAGGTGCTGCAGGCTCCAGTCCTGTGTCAGGCCGGGAGGCAGCAACTTGGCCCAGTCGCTTTGCGGCAGGCTGGCGTAGAGCTCGCCACTGCTGCGCTTCCAGTCCTGCTCGTCGATGCGTGCGACCAGGTGCAATGCGACAGGCTGGCCGTCAGGCAACAGCATGCGCGCATCGAGCCGCTGCTCGCCGATGACGCTGCGCAATGTCAGGTTGGCATAGGTGAAGCTCAGTGGCGCCTGGCCCCGGGCCTCCACCGTCAACTGGCTATCGATCAGCGACAGGCGAGCGATGCCTTGCAAGGCACGCAGCATCTTTTGCGGGTCGCTGGGCGTGTTCGGATCGCGAGCGGGAATGCCCTCGACCTGCCACTTGCCTTCGTCATTCTGGCGCAGGCCAAGCTTGAGTCCCTGCACCTCCAGATCGGCCAGGCGCACCTGACGCTCAATGAGGCTGGCGAGCAGTTCCGGCACCACGCGCACCTGGTCCAGGCGCACGCTGTCGTCCCCGGAGCCGATGATCACGTCGTGCGCCGCGATCAACGGCGCCATTCCCTGCCAACGGCCCTCCAGGCGGCCGATACTGACCGGCACGCCGAGCGCGACCTGAGCCTTGTCCTGGATCTCATCGCGGTACTCGGCGACCAACGGCACCAATTGCCGCCCGAGACTGACATACAGCGCGGCAAGGACCAGCAGCAAGGCACAGACTCCGAGCAGCTTGCGCAGCACGCCACTCATCTCAGCGCCTCAGAGCAGCACGACATCGTACTGCTCCTGGGAGTACATGCTTTCCACCTGAAACTTGATGGTTCGGCCGATGAACGCCTCCAGTTCGCCGACGTTGCCCGACTCTTCGTCGAGCAGACGGTCCACCACCTTCTGCTCAGCCAGCACCAGGTAACCCTCGGCCTGGTAGGCGCGCGCCTCGCGCAGGATCTCGCGGAATATTTCGTAGCAAATGGTTTCCGGGGTCTTCAGCTTGCCGCGCCCCTGGCAGTGTTCGCAGGGCTCGCAGAGCACCTGTTCGAGGCTTTCGCGGGTGCGCTTGCGGGTCATCTGCACCAGGCCGAGTTCGGTGATGCCGATGATGTTGGTCTTGGCATGGTCGCGTTCGAGCTGCTTCTCCAGGGTCCGCAGCACCTGGCGCTGATGCTCCTCGTCTTCCATGTCGATGAAGTCGATGATGATGATCCCGCCGATGTTGCGCAGGCGCAGTTGCCGGGCGATGGCGATGGCCGCTTCGAGGTTGGTCTTGAAGATGGTCTCTTCGAGGGTGCGATGGCCGACGAAGGCGCCGGTGTTGACGTCGATGGTGGTCATCGCTTCGGCCGGGTCGACCACCAGGTAGCCGCCGGACTTGAGCGGCACCTTGCGCTCCAGGGCGCGCTGGATTTCATCTTCGACCCCGTACAGGTCGAAGATCGGCCGCTCGCCCGGATAGTGCTCCAGGCGGTCGGCCACCTCGGGCATCAGCTCGTCGACGAACTGGGTGATCTTCTGGAAGGTCTCGCGCGAATCGACGCGAATCTTCTCGATCTTCGGGTTGACCAGGTCACGCAGGGTGCGCAGGGCCAGGGACAGGTCCTCGTAGATCACCGTCGGTGTCGGCGCGCTCTGCATCTGCCCGGCGATCTGCCCCCAGAGACGGCGCAGGTAACGGATATCGGCAAGGATCTCATCGGCACCCGCGCCCTCGGCGGCGGTGCGCAAAATGAAACCGCCAGCCTCCTCGATGCCTTCGGCGGCCACGCAATCGGCGACCACCTGTTTCAGCCGTTCGCGCTCGGCCTCGTCCTCGATCTTCAGGGAAATGCCGACGTGGCTGGTACGCGGCATGTACACCAGATACCGCGAAGGGATCGACAAGTGCGTGGTCAGACGCGCGCCCTTGGTGCCGATCGGGTCCTTGGTCACCTGCACCACCAGGCTCTGGCCGTCATGCACCAGGGCACTGATGCTTTCCACCGAGCTGCCTTCGCGGGTGGAAATTTCCGCCGCATGGATGAACGCCGCACGGTCCAGGCCGATATCGACGAATGCCGCCTGCATGCCCGGCAGCACGCGCACCACCTTGCCCTTATAGATGTTGCCGACGATGCCGCGACGCTGGGTGCGCTCGACGTGCACCTCCTGCAGGACGCCGTTTTCCACCACCGCCACACGGGACTCCATCGGCGTGATGTTGATCAGGATCTCTTCGCTCATGGGGCTTACTCTGCACGATCGAGCTGGTGGTTGACAGACAACGGCTGCCAGCAGGGAATTCCAAATGCTTCAAGCATCTGCGCGGTTTCGCAAAGCGGCAAGCCGACCACGGCCGAATAACTGCCACTGACCTGGCTGACGAACACCGCCGCCAGGCCCTGGATGCCATAGCTGCCGGCCTTGTCGCGAGGCTCGCCGGTCCGCCAGTAGGCCTCGGCCTCGCCGTCACGCAAGGGGCGCAAGGCAACACGACTGGCGACCAGGCGCACGTCATGCCGGTTCGCCGTCGCCAACGCCACGGCGGTCAGCACGTCATGTTCGCGGCCGGACAGCGCCGCCAGCATTGCCAGGGCATCGGCGCGATCAGCGGGTTTGCCGAGAATGCGGCCATCGAGCACCACCGAGGTATCGGCGCCGAGCACCACGGCCTGCGCATCGTCCAGCGTGCGCTGCACGGCCTGGGCCTTTTCCAGGGCCAGCCGCACGACGTAATCGGCCGCCGGCTCGTCGAGATGCGGCGTTTCGTCGACATCGGCAATGACGACCCTGAAGGGCACGCCGATCTGTTCGAGCAACTCGCGGCGGCGGGGCGACCCCGAGGCCAGGTACAAGGTGGCCATGCAGACATCTCCCTGTCGATGAGGGCCGGGAATCAGTGCACGCCCAGGCGCACCTGCAATCCCCGGAAGATGGCGAATACCCAGGGCCAGAGCAAAGCGCTGACCAGGGCCGGAAAGACGAATTCGAGGGTCGGCTGGCGATTGCCGGTCAAGGCGCTGAGCCAGAGCTGAACGAGTTGGGCGAGACCGAACACCACCAGCAACACCAGGCTCTGCTGCCACATGGGGAACATGCGCAGGCGCCGGTGCAACGACAGCACCATGAAGATGGTCAGGGTCAGGACCAGGGCGTTCTGCCCGAGCAGGGTGCCATTGAGCACATCGGACAGCAGGCCGAGCAGCCAGGCGGTGGTCATGCCAATGCGATGGGGCACGGCCAGGGTCCAGAAAGTCAGCACCAGAGCCACCCACAACGGGCGACCAACTGCCATGAACTCGGGCATCGGCGCAACGCTGAGCAGCAATGCCAGGGCCAGGCTGAACCAGATGATCCAACCGTTACGGGGCGCGGAAGTCGCCATCAGTCAGCCTCCGGGGTGGCAGTGGGCGCTGGCGGCGCGGCAGGCTGGGGCACGCCCTCGCCCGTGGCGCTCGCGGGCTTGGGCGTGCGCCCAGCCTCATCGGCGGCCTCCTGGGCCTGGGCGGCGGCAGCGGCACGTTCTTCGGCGCTGCGCCGGTCGCTTTCCACCAGCAGCATATGGCGGCTGCGATTGAGCGCGGCGGTCGGCACGGCGCGGACAATCGCGAAAGGCTGGCCGGAATCGTGGATCACCTCGCTGACCGTCGCCACCGGGTAGCCGGCCGGGAAACGCTGGCCCATGCCGGAACTGACCAGCAGATCGCCAACCTTGACGTCGGCGGTGTCGGCCACATGACGCAGTTCCAGGCGCTCCGGGTTGCCGGTGCCGGAGGCGATGGCGCGCAGGCCATTGCGATTGATCTGTACCGGAATGCTGTGGCTGACGTCGGTGATCAGCAGCACTCGCGCCGCGTATGGCATGACCTCGACCACCTGGCCCATCAGGCCGCGGGCATCGAGCACCGGCTCACCGACGAACACGCCGTCCTTCTCGCCTTTGTCGATGAGAATGCGATGGGTGAAGGGGTTGGGATCGACGCCGATCAACTCGGTGGCGATCACTTTTTCCTCGACCAGCGCAGACGAGTTGAGCAATTCGCGCAGACGCACGTTCTGCTCGGTCAGCGCGGCCAGCTTCTGCACCCGACGCTGCAGCAACAACATCTCGGCCTTGAGTTTCTCGTTCTCGGCGGCCAGCTCGCTGCGGCTGTTCAGCTCCTGGGTAGCACTGTCCCACAAACCGACCGGCATGTGCGCCAGCCAGTAGACCGGCTTGACCATGAGGCCCAGTTGCGTGCGGAACGGCTTGAGCACCTCGAAACGTGCGTCAGTCACCATGAGCGCAGCCGACAGCACGACCAGTACCAGCAGTCGTACCCCCAGCGATGGCCCTTTGGCGAATAACAGTTTGATGGTGGCTCTCCTGGGAAGTCTGTTTGCGTTTCAGCTTGAATGGCCGCGCTGAGTCAATTGCAGACCCTCGTAGGGTGGACAACGCCAAGCTTGTCCACCGCTCTGCGCCGCTAATGGTGGACAAAAAGAGCGTTGTCCACCCTACGTCCGCAATTGCCTCAAAGCTGCCTGATCGAATGCGAGCAACGGTTTATCCGAGGCTGGCCCATGCGCCGCTCAGAAACCAAAAGCCGGAAGTTCTGGCTTCCGGCTTCTGCTTACCGTACGGGAATCACTCGGTGGACAGCAGGTCCATGGTGTGACGGTCGATCATCTCCAGGGCACGGCCACCACCACGCGCCACGCAGGTCAGCGGGTCTTCGGCGACGATCACCGGCAGGCCGGTTTCCTGGGCCAGCAGCTTGTCCAGGTCACGCAGCAGCGCGCCGCCACCGGTCAGCACCAGGCCGCGCTCGGCGATGTCGGAAGCCAGTTCCGGCGGCGACTGCTCCAGCGCGCTCTTCACCGCCTGGACGATGGTCGCCAGGGATTCCTGCAGGGCTTCGAGCACTTCGTTGGAATTCAGGGTGAAGCTGCGCGGTACGCCTTCGGCCAGGTTACGGCCACGCACGTCGACCTCACGCAGCTCGCCACCCGCATAGGCGGTGCCGATTTCCTGCTTGATCCGCTCGGCGGTGGATTCACCGATCAGCGAGCCGTAGTTGCGGCGCACGTAGGTGACGATGGCTTCGTCGAAACGGTCGCCACCAACCCGTACGGACTCGGCATAGACCACGCCATTGAGGGAGATCAGCGCGATCTCGGTGGTACCGCCGCCGATATCGACGACCATCGAGCCACGGGCCTCTTCGACCGGCAGGCCGGCACCGATGGCGGCGGCCATCGGCTCTTCGATCAGGAACACCTCACGCGCACCGGCGCCAAGGGCCGACTCACGGATGGCACGACGCTCGACCTGGGTCGATTTGCACGGCACGCAGATCAGTACGCGCGGCGACGGTTGCAGGAAGCTGTTCTCGTGCACCTTGTTGATGAAGTACTGCAGCATCTTTTCGCAGACGCTGAAGTCGGCGATCACACCGTCTTTCATCGGACGAATGGCGGCGATGTTGCCCGGCGTACGACCCAGCATGCGCTTGGCGTCGGTGCCCACGGCAACCACGCTTTTCTGGTTGCCGCTGCTGCGGATGGCGACCACGGATGGCTCGTTCAGGACGATGCCGCGCTCGCGCACATAAATGAGGGTGTTGGCCGTTCCCAGGTCGATAGACAGATCACTGGAAAACATGCCACGCAATTTCTTGAACATTAAAGGACCCTGGAACGAAGCGTGGTGAAAAACGCTGGGGAAAAAGTGCGGCAAACTCTATCAATGAAGGGCCTTTTGGGCAAGGCGCGTACGCTGTGCTAAATTGCCGGCTTTTCCAGGCTTACGGCCCGAAATTGCGGCGTTCGACCGCCGACGGCGGTTTCCGTTCCCCACCGGCCAGAGCCTGGTCTGTCGTTTGTTCCCTGGAGAATCCCCGATGGCGCTTGAACGCTCCGACGTGGAAAAGATCGCCCATCTCGCCCGCCTGGGCCTGAATGAGGCCGATGTTCCGCGTACCACCGAGACCCTCAACAACATTCTCGGCCTGATCGACGCCATGCAGGCGGTCGATACCGATGGCATCGCCCCGCTCGCCCATCCACTGGAAGCCACCCAGCGCCTGCGCGCCGACGTGGTCGCCGAGAGCAACCAGCGCGACGCCTACCAGGCCGTCGCCCCCGCGGTGCAGGACGGCCTGTACCTCGTGCCGAAAGTCATCGAATAAAAGGAAAAGGGTTCCCATGCATCAACTGACCCTCGCCGAGATCGCCAAGGGCCTCGACGCCAAGCAGTTTTCCGCCGAAGAGCTGACCCGCAACCTGCTGGCGCGCATCGCTCAGCTCGATCCGCAGCTCAATAGCTTCATCACCGTGACCGAGCAAGTCGCCCTCGACCAGGCCAAGGCTGCCGACGCTCGTCGCGCCGCTGGCGAGAACGGCGTCCTGCTCGGCGCACCGATCGCGCACAAGGACCTGTTCTGCACCGAAGGCGTGCTGACCACCTGCGCCTCGAAAATCCTCACCGGCTTCAAGGCGCCCTACGACGCCACCGTGGTCGCCAAGCTCAAGGCCGCCGGCGCGGTCAGCCTGGGCAAGCTGAACATGGACGAATTCGCCATGGGTTCGGCTAACGAATCCAGCCACTACGGCGCGGTGAAGAACCCCTGGGACACCAGCCGCGTACCGGGCGGCTCGTCGGGTGGTTCCGCCGCCGCCGTGGCCGCGCGCCTGATCCCGGCCGCTACTGGCACCGACACCGGCGGCTCGATCCGCCAGCCAGCGGCGCTGACCAACCTCACCGGGATCAAGCCGACCTACGGCCGCGTCTCCCGCTGGGGCATGATCGCCTACGCCTCCAGCCTCGACCAGGGCGGCCCGCTGGCCCGCACCGCCGAGGACTGCGCGCTGCTGCTCGGCGCCATCGCCGGTTTCGACAGCAAGGATTCGACCAGCGTCGAGCAGCCGGTGGACGACTACCTCGCCGCCCTCGCCCAGCCACTGGCCGGCCTGCGCATTGGCCTGCCCAAGGAATACTTCGGCGCCGGCCTCGACCCACGTATCGCCGACAAGGTCATGGCGGTGGTCGAGGAATTGAAGAAGCTCGGCGCCACCGTCAAGGAAATCAGCCTGCCCAACCTGCAGCACGCGATTCCCGCCTACTACGTGATCGCCCCGGCCGAAGCCAGCTCCAACCTGTCGCGCTTCGACGGCGTGCGCTTCGGCTATCGCTGCGAAGCGCCGAAAGACCTGCAAGACCTGTACAAGCGCTCGCGCGGCGAAGGCTTCGGCGACGAAGTGAAGCGCCGCATCATGGTCGGTACCTATGCCCTGTCCGCCGGCTACTACGACGCCTATTACCTGAAGGCACAGAAAGTCCGCCGCCTGATCAAGAACGACTTCGTCGCCGCGTTCGAAGGTGTCGACGTGATCCTCGGCCCGACCACGCCGAACCTGGCCTGGAAGCTCGGCGAGAAAGGCGGCGACCCGGTGTCCGCCTACCTGGAAGACATCTACACCATCACCGCCAACCTCGCCGGCATCCCCGGCCTGTCGATGCCTGCGGGCTTCGTCGACGGCCTGCCGGTCGGCGTGCAGTTGCTCGGCAACTATTTCCAGGAAGGCCGCCTGCTCAACGTCGCCCACCAGTACCAGCAGGTGACTGACTGGCACACACAAGCACCGAGCGGATTCTGAGGAAGGGTTTGAATATGCAATGGGAAACCGTGATCGGGCTTGAGATCCACGCTCAGCTCAGCACTCAATCGAAGATTTTCTCGGCCAGCGCCACCACCTTCGGCGCCGAGCCCAACACCCAGGCCAGCCTGGTCGACCTCGGCATGCCCGGCACCCTGCCGGTGCTCAATGAAGCGGCGGTGCGCATGGCCTGCCAGTTCGGCCTGGCCATCGACGCCGAGATCGCCGAGCGCAACGTCTTCGCGCGCAAGAACTACTTCTACCCGGACCTGCCGAAGGGCTACCAGACCAGCCAGATGGACCACCCCATCGTCGGCAAGGGCTTCCTCGACATCACCCTGGAAGACGGCACGGTCAAGCGTATCGGTATCACTCGCGCGCACCTGGAAGAAGACGCCGGCAAAAGCCTGCACGAAGACTTCCACGGCATGAGCGGCATCGACCTGAACCGCGCCGGCACGCCGCTGCTGGAAATCGTTTCCGAGCCGGACATTCGTTCGGCCAAGGAGGCCGTGGCCTACGTCAAGGCGATCCACGCCCTGGTGCGTTACCTCGGCATCTGCGACGGCAACATGGCCGAAGGCTCGCTACGTTGCGACTGCAACGTGTCGGTTCGCCCGAAAGGCCAGGAAGCCTTCGGCACCCGCGCCGAGATCAAGAACGTCAACTCGTTCCGCTTCATCGAGAAAGCCATCAACCATGAAGTGCAGCGCCAGATCGAGCTGATCGAGGACGGTGGCAAGGTGGTCCAGGAGACCCGCCTGTACGATCCGAACAAGGATCAGACGCGCTCCATGCGCAGCAAGGAAGAAGCCAACGACTACCGTTACTTCCCCTGCCCTGACCTGCTGCCGGTGGTGATCGAGCGCAGCTTCCTCGAACAACTGCGCAGCAAGCTGCCCGAGTTGCCGCCGCAGAAACGCGAGCGTTTCGAGAGCCAGTACGCGCTATCCACCTACGACGCCAGCGTATTGAGCGCGAGCCGTGAGCTGGCCGACTACTTCGAAGCGGTCGAGAAAACCTGCGGCGATGCCAAGCTGTCAGCCAACTGGGTGATGGGCGAGCTGTCCAGCCTGCTCAACAAGGACAACCTGGAAATCGAGCAGTCGCCGGTGTCCGCCGAGCAATTGGGTGGCATGATCCTGCGCATCAAGGACAACACCATCAGCGGCAAGATCGCCAAGATGGTCTTCGAAGCCCTTGCCGCCGGTGAAGGCGCCAGCGCCGATGAAGTGATCGAGAAGAAGGGCCTCAAGCAGGTCACCGACTCCGGCGCCATCGAAGCGATGCTCGACGAGGTGCTGGCGGCCAACGCCGAGCAGGTCGAACAGTACCGCGCCAGCGACGAAGCCAAGCGCGGCAAGATGTTCGGTTTCTTCGTCGGCCAGGCCATGAAGGCATCCAAGGGCAAGGCCAACCCCGGGCAAGTGAACGAATTGCTGAAGAAGAAGCTCGAAGGCTGAAGCGGACCTGGCGCTTCGCTTGGCGGCGAGCGCCAAATGCGGCTTTGAGGCAGGGCGGACATGTGCTTTTTGTAGGGTGGACAACGCTCTTTTTGTCCACCATTGGCGATTTAGAGCGGTGGACAAGCTTCGCGTTGTCCCCCCCTACAAATGTCTGCTTTTGCCTCGAGCCTGCAATTCAGACTTAACGCCCCCTCTGAGGAAGGCCTTCATGCGGCATCTGACAGTTCTGATGTTCCTGTTCAGCTTCCTCGGCGGTTGCAGCCTGGTGCCATTCAGCAGCGGTACGCCCGGCGACTACCGGGCCGATGGCAAGGCCTCGTATTACGGCAAGGCCCACCACGGCAATCGCACCGCCAATGGCGAGCGTTTCGACCAGAACGCCCTGACCGCCGCCCACCGCACCCTGCCGTTCGGCAGCCGCGTGCGGGTCACCAATCTCAACAATGATCGTTCGGTGATCGTCCGCATCAATGACCGCGGCCCCTACGGACGCGGACGCATCATTGACGTATCGAAACGCGCAGCCGAAGAGCTCGGCATGATTCGCAGCGGTATCGTGCCGGTAAGGCTGGAAAGCCTGGAATAGCCGCCTCGCACAGGGCGCGATGACCGCCTGTGCCCTGGCGCCGAGCGCTTCACTGCAATGACAAATGCGACGTATCAGGCGCCACGGCCTGCGCGTTGGACGTTGCCTGCCCCATGTCGCTGCCGACCGGCGCCAGGCTGAACTGCGAGAAATCCACCGCAGGCGGTTGTGCCGCCGGCCGGGCATCCTGCAGATCCACGCCAATCGGTGCCACACCGAAATCCGGCGCCTCGACATCGATGAATGCAGCCATGTATTCGTCGCGCGGCGCGACCTTCAATGGCTTGAAGCCCACACTATCGGGAACAACTGCCGCAACCGCAGTCACGACCGGCGCAGGCGCTGCCGGTGGCGGCGCCAGTTCGATCTCCTCGACCACCGCTTCCAGCGCCTGCACGATGGCAATGGCTCCAGCGCGCGCCAGGGTCGAGCGGTACTTTTCCGCAGTCGCCTCGTCCAGATTGCTCTTGATCACGATCTTGCGACCGGAGAACAACAGCGCCATGCGCTGGGCATCCGCCTGGAACAGCTTGGCCAGGTTCGCCTTGACCAATTCGGGCTGGGCACCGGGAACCAGCTCTCCGGCGAAGGCGATCTCGTACAGTTCCATGGTCATGCTCCTTTTATTCAGTGGCGCAGTATGGCCCAGCTATTTTTCATGTAACAGTCGGTGGCGAGCGTGCTGGCGCTTGTTAAACTGCGCCACCCCGTGGAGGTTGCAATGAATTGCCAGGCGCAAATGATAAGAATTATCGGACTTAGCCTCGGCCTTGGCTTGCTCAGCGGCTGCTCGACCTGGTTTACCAGCGACTTCCAGGACCCGGAAATCCGCCTGCTGGACGTCGAGGTGATCAAAGCCAGGCTGCTTGAGCAGCGCCTCAACCTGCACTTTCGCATCGACAACCCGAATGACAGCCGCCTACCAGTGCGCAAGCTGCTATATAGCCTCGAACTCGATGGCATTCCACTGGCCGAGGGTGAATCCCGCGAGTGGTTCACGGTCAAGGCACACGGCCACAAAACCTTCGTCGTTCCCGTACGCACCAATGTATGGCGACATCTCAAGGACCTGGCCAAAGCCCTGGAAAGCCCTGATACGCCAATCCGCTACCGCTTCACCGGCGCGGTGCAAACCGGCCTGTTGTTCGGCCGCACTGTGCATCTGGTGCGCAATGGCGAGATAATCCCCGACGATTACATCCCGGAGTGAGTCACCGATGAACCAGCAACCCCACGTCCACGGCCCAGACTGCAACCACGACCATGATCACCACCACGATCATGGCCACGTGCACGGCCCGCACTGCAACCACGGCCACCAGGAGCCGGTACGCAACCCGCTCAAGGAAGTCGGTCGCAACGATCCCTGCCCATGCGGCAGCGAGAAGAAATTCAAGAAGTGCCACGGCGCCTGAAGGCAGCCCGCCGGCGCAAGCCTCAAGCAACAGACAACGCCAGGCGGCCTTGACTTGCCGCCTGTAGCTTGAGGCTGGCGGCTCCTACTACAATCGCTCCCCATCGTCTGCCACCCTCTCTGCGCCAGGAGCCGGCTCATGGGTTCGCGCCTTTTTCCTCGTTCGTTCCTGCTTTCAACCGCAACCGCCCTGGGCGGCTGCCTGTTTCTCAGCGGTTGCCAGTCCTATCTCGACAACCGCTACGCTGACAGCGTCGCGCCGGACCAGGGCATCGTGAAGGTCCAAGGCCTGGCGCAGAGCGTGACGGTGCGGCGCAACACCCTGGGCATGCCACTGATCGAGACCGGCACCTTCCACGACGCGCTGTTCGCCATGGGCTACGTACATGCCAGCGACCGCCTCGGCCAGATGGTCGGCATGCGCCTGATGGCCGAAGGGCGCCTGTCGGAAATGAACGGGCCGGGAACCCTGGAAATCGACCGATTCATGCGCACCGTCAACCTGCGCAAGAGTGCCGAGATTCTCTACAAGAACGCCTCGCCACGGATGAAGCGCTTCTTCGAGGTCTACGCCCGCGGCGTCAACGCCTACATGTTCCGCTACCGCGACAAGCTGCCGATGGACATGGCCGAGAGCGGCTACAAGCCAGCCTACTGGAAGCCGGAAGACTCGGTGCTGATCTTCTGCCTGCTGAACTTCGGCCTGTCGGTCAACCTCAAGGAAGAAATCGCCTCGTTGACCCTGGCCGACAAGGTCGGCAGCGACAAACTCGCCTGGCTGCTGCCGACCTACCCGGACGAGCAACTGCCGTTCGAAGAGGTCGAGAAGTTGCGCGGCCTCAAGCTCGCCGGCCAGATTCCCGGCCTGGCCAGCCTCGACCAGACCGCCAACCAGGTGGCCCAGCTCAACATGCTCGGCGTCGCCGCCTCCAACAACTGGGCCTTCGCCCCGCAGCGCAGCCGCAGTGGCAAGAGCCTGCTGGCCAACGACACCCATCTGCCGCTATCGATGCCTTCGCTGTGGAGCTTCGTGCAGATCCGCTCACCGAAATTCCAGGCCGCCGGCGTCTCCATCGCCGGCGTGCCCGCCGTGGTCGCCGGCTACAACGGCAAGCTGGCCTGGGGCATGACCATGGTCATGGGCGACAACCAGGACCTGTTCCTGGAGAAGGTCAAGCGTGAGGGCGGACGCACTCTTTACCTGGCCGATGGCAAATGGCAGCCCGTCGCCGAGCGTCAGGAAACCTTCTTCATCAAGGGCCAGAGGCCGATCCGCGAGACCATTTTCGAGACCCGCCACGGCCCGCTGCTGAATACCGCCCTGGGCGAGCGCAAGAACCCGCTGCAGCCGCCAGCCTTCAACAGCGGCTACGGACTGGCCTTGCAAACCGCCCAATTCGAGAACGACACCTCGCTGGACGCCTTCTTCGACCTGTCGCGCGCGCAGTCGGTCGACGCCGCCTTCGAAGCGACCCGCGAAGTCCGCGCCATGGCCCTGAACATCGTCTTCGCCGATGCCCAGCACATCGGCTGGCAGGTCACCGGCCGCTATCCCAACCGCAAGCAGGGCCTGGGCCTGGTGCCATCGCCCGGCTGGGACGGCGCCTATGACTGGGACGGTTTCGCCGACCCGATGCTCCACCCCTACGACCAGGACCCGCAGCAAGGCTGGCTCGGAACCGCCAACCAGCGAACCGTGCCCAAGGGCTATGGCATGCAACTGTCCAACTCCTGGTATTACCCGGAACGCGCCGAGCGCCTCGAACAACTGGCCGCCAGCGGCAAGCAGGACATGCAGAGCGCGGTCGCCATGCAGTACGACCAGACCACACCGCTCGCCGCCAAACTGAAGACCATGTTCGAGGCACCTGGCATGGCCCAGCCGTTGAAAGGCGCCATCGACGCCCTGCCGGCTGCAGAAAGGGCCAAGGCCCGCGAAGCCTACCAACACCTGATGGCCTTCGACGGCAGGATGAGTTCGACTTCTGCCGATGCGGCGCTCTACAGCGTGTTCCTGCAAGAGAGCAGCAAGCAGATTTTCCTCGACGAACTCGGCCCGGAAACCAGCCCAGCCTGGCAAGCCCTGGTCAGCATCGCCGACGACTCCTATTCGGCCCAGGCCGACCACCTGCTCGGTCGCGACGACAGCCCATTCTGGGACGACGTGCGCACCCCGCAGAAAGAAGACAAACCCACCATCCTCGCCCGCAGCCTTGCCGCCTCGGTCACCGTCCTCGAAGCCAGGCTCGGCAACGACCGCAAGGCCTGGCAATGGGGCAAGCTGCACACCTATGCCTGGACCAGCAACGCGACCAAGATGGCGCCCTACCTGGCGGCCAGCCAGCGCACCGGCATCGAGGCCCTGGGCAGCTACCTCAACCGTGGCCCCTACCCGGCCGGCGGTGACTTCGGCACGCTCAACGCTTCGGCTTATCACTGGGGCGAGAGCTTCGACACCTGGCTGATCCCAGCCATGCGCATCGTCGTCGACTTCGGTCGCGACGAGCCGATGATCGGCGTCAACAGCTCGGGCCAGTCCGGCAACCCGGCCAGCCCTCACTATGCCAATGGCATCGATGCCTGGCTGAAAGGCAACTATGTGACCTTCCCTTTCCAGTCCGGTAACCTGGACAAGGTCTATGGGAACAAGCGACTGCTGCTGACCCCGCCGAAATAATCACCACGTCCCTGCAAAGGCGCCTCCGGGCGCCTTTTTTCTTGTCCGCTCTACGCAGAAAATCGCGCCCAAGATGATGGCCAAATGCCTCAAGAGCCGCATCGGCACTGGGTTGCAGGCATTCCGCTCGTCGTTGCCAAGGTTGTTTTTCAGCCCCCTGAAAATTGACCAGAAAACGTACGACCCTGAAAAAAACCTTGCCCATCAGTAAAAGCCTATCTGGCCATCGAACAAAGTCATTTTTATGACGCCAATACATCGACGAATGGCTCTTACCTTTATCTGACACCAATCTTATAAAGCGTCCCGTGATCACGGCGGCGCCTCTGAGACGAGGGATTCGGCGACCCCATCAGTACGATCACGAACGCATCATTCAGCGTGAATGAAACCGGAACCACCCGGCTTCATGTCCAGGACGGCCCCCACGGCGAATGAATTTTTTGATTCCTGCACCGGAGCCGTCCTTATCATGATCGACCTCAGCACCTGGAACCTCAGCATCCCCGTTGGCACCCCCGCTACCACCATCGCCACCCCCCAATTGGTTGGCGGTTACCAGGACGACTATTTCAAAGCCGCCAATGGCGCCATATTCTTCTGGGCCCCGGTCAACGGCACCACCACCAAAAGCGCCAAATACCCACGTAGCGAACTGCGCGAGACCTATGCCGACGGCACCCTGCGCAACTGGAAATACCAGGATGCCGACAACACCCTCGATGGCACCCTGAAAGTCAGCCAGGTGCCTTCGACCGGCAAGATCGTGATCGGCCAGATCCACGACGTCGAAAGCTCCAACCCACCGATCAAACTGCAATACCAGTACAAAGCCGAAACCAATGTCGGCAGTATCGTCGCCATCGTGCGGGTCAAACCCACCGACGACAGCACCAGCTACACCGTGGCCCAGAACGTGCCGCTGGAGCAGTTGTTCTCCTACACCATCCGCCTGACCCCGAGCGGCACCCTGGCGATCTATGTCAAACCCTCGGCCAGCGCCGCCACCGTCAAGTGGACCGCCAAGCTGGACACCGCCTGGAAAACCAGCACCTTTTACTTCAAGGCTGGCTCCTACGTGCAGGACAATACCGGCGACTCCAGCGAAGCGGGTGCGGTGAGCTTCACCAGCCTGACGATCAAGCACAAATAAGCCGAAGAGAACAAAGCGGCGGCTCCGGGTAACCGGGCCGCCGTTTTTTGCTTATAGGGAACGTTTTAAGCATCGATGGCGATATGCAGACAAATACAAATCCACAATTGATTTAAAAACATAGCTTTACATAAAAGTCATCGCACTAGACTTCAACTCGAGCGACTAACCGCTCGTGCGGCCAGACTTTGCGCCGCAACGGATCCTGCGAGGGCATCATGAGAATCGCCGCAAGCGAACTGGGCCAGTATGTCATCCGCCCCACCCTGCACTACCTGGGGCGCAACTCACCAACCGCTGAAGCCCTGCTGCTGGGTATCGCCGCCTGCCAGTCAGCGATGGGCGAGGTGCTCGACGATAGCCAGGGCTACGGCCTGTACCGGATCAGCGCCAACCATCATCACCAGCTCTGGGACGAATACCTGGCCACCGACCCCGACCTCGCCAGCCAGCACGCTTTCGTGCATGCGCCGGACCTCGAACTGGTCGTCAACCTGCGCTATTCCACGGCCATAGCCTGGATGCTGGTGGAATCCAAATCCCTTGAACTTCCATCCAGCCGGGACATCCATGCACTAGGGTCTGTTGACGTTTCGGCGCAAGCCGCGTTGTCGCGAGAAATAATCCCCGGTTAGGCGCAGGACGCAGGCAATGGTCATTCCCTTACCAAGTCCTGCAACGACAGCGGGGGTTATTTCTCGCACAACCCGTAGGGCCGGGCCAGTTTTTACACGATGCAGCGTTACTCGATGGCTCATTTAGCCCACTAAACTTCGCATCTCGCGCCTCGCCTCGTGTAAAAACTGGCTCCGGCGCGGTCGCGACGAAACGTCAACAGACCCTAGCACTCATCTGGCAGAGGGTGTTCCGCCCCCAGGGCGATCCGCGCGATTTCGTACGCGCCTGGAGAAAACGTGTGGAGCCAGATTTTCGTGCTGCATGAAGACCACACGAACATGACCCAACAGTCAGATCAATAACCCGCATTCCGTTCCTGAATGATCGGAGAAATGCATCCCAGAGCGGTTGGCAAAAATACGCCCCACGGGCTAACTTGCTGCCCTCCCCGTTTTGCCGTCTGTGAGAGATCGACCATGAAAAGAACAACCCTAATAAAGAATGCCGTCGCCCTTGCCGTAGCTGCCGCCTCGACCCAGGCCCTGGCCAATGGCTTCACCCTCAACGAGCAAAGCATCAGCGGCATGGGCCAATCCTTCGCCGGCCGCTCTTCCGCCGCGGAAGATGCCACCACCCTGTTCGGCAACCCGGCAGGCATGTCGCGCCTCAAGCGCCAGGAAGTCAGCTTCGGCGCCGCGGTCATCCACGGCAAGACGGATATCAAGCACGCCAGCGGCAATGCGTCTGGCAGCAACGATGGCGACATGGTCCCGGATACCGGCGTGCCGATGGGCTACTACGTCAACCCGATCAACGACAAGTGGGCGTTCGGTATCGGCGTGTACGTGCCGTTCGGCCTCAAGACCGATTACGAGAGCAGCTTCCAGGGCCGTCGCTTTGGCGACTACAGCGAAGTGACGGTCATCACCGTGCAACCGACCGTGAGCTTTCGCATCAACGACCAGTTGTCCGTTGGTTTCGGCCCGACCATCAACCGTATCGACGGCAAGCTGGAGAGTGCCGTCGGATCGCCCACGCCATTCGATACCCGTGAGAGCCGGGTCAAGATCGAAGGGGACGATACCGCGCTTGGCTTCAACGCCGGGGTGCTCTACGAGTTCACGCCACAGACCCGTGCAGGCCTGACCTATCACTCCAAGGTCAAGTACAAGCTGGAAGGCCATACCACGATCAGTGGCCAGAACCTGGGGCTGGCCAGCATCGATGCATTCGGCAAATACGACGCCAGCCTGAAGCTGGACACTCCAGAGTCGGCGGACTTGTCGATCACCCATGAGCTGGATGATCAATGGACCCTCTACGGCGGCGCCACCTTCACTCGCTGGAGCCGTTTGGAATCCATCGTGGTGAACAACGAAGGACTTCGCACCGCCGCTGCCAGCGCCAACTTCGGCACCATTGCCGAAGAGCAGGACTGGAAAGACACCTGGGCCTACTCCGTGGGCACCTCCTATAAACTCAACGAGCACTGGACCCTGCGTACCGGCCTGGCCTACGACGAAGCGCCGACCAATAACGAGCACCGTTCGCCACGTATTCCCACTGGCGACCGCACGATCTTCAGCCTCGGCTTCGGCTGGAGCCCGACTCCGGACGTCACCGTCGACGTTGCCTACTCCTACCTGTGGGAAGACGACGCCAAGATCCAGCAGGCGTCGGCCAGCAAGGGCACCTATAACGCCACCTACGAGAACAGCGCCCATGGCCTGGGCGCAGCGTTGAGCTATCGCTTCTGATAGATCGGCACGCATGAAAAAGCCGGGCAAGCCCGGCTTTTTCATGCGTTACCGACTCAAAACTGTCGGCGCGTTCTCCTCGCCTATCAATCAATCCCGAGCTTCTTCAACCGGTAGCGCATCGAGCGGAAGGTCAGGCCCAGGCGCTGGGCGGCCGCGGTGCGGTTCCAACGGGTTTCCTCCAATGCCTGCATGATCAGCTTGCGCTCGATGTCTTCAAGGTAGTCTTCGAGATTATCGATCTGCGCCAACGACGCCTCACCCGCCTCGCCACCATTACAGCCTTCGGCCAGGCGCAGGTCAGTGGGCTTGATCTGATCGTCCTCGCACAGGGTGTGCGCACGCTCGAGCATGTTCTCCAACTCGCGCACGTTGCCAGGAAAGCGGTAGGCCTTGAGCTTGTCCAGGGCTTCGCTGGTCAGGCGCGTGGCCGGCAGGCCACTGCCTTCGGTAAGCCGACGCAGCACAGCTTCAGCCAACTGGGCGATATCCTCGCGGCGCTCACGCAGCGGTGGAACCCGCAGTTCGATGACGTTGAGGCGATAGAACAGGTCCTGGCGGAAACGACCGGCAGCCACTTCCGCCGCCAGGTCCTTATGCGTGGCACTGAGGATGCGTACGTCGACCACCACTTCCTGCTGCCCGCCCACGGCACGCACGGCTTTTTCCTGGATCGCGCGCAACAGCTTGACCTGCATCGGCAGTGGCAGGTCGGCCACTTCGTCGAGGAACAGAGTGCCGCCGTTGGCGGCCTGGAACAGGCCCTGCTTATCTTCGATCGCGCCCGTGAAACTGCCCTTCTTGTGGCCGAAGAACTCACTCTCCATCAGTTCGGATGGAATCGCGCCACAGTTGACCGGCACGAAAGGCTGTTCGGTACGCGGCCCTTGCTCGTGGATAAGCCGGGCCACCAGCTCCTTGCCGCTGCCCGACTCACCACTGATGTAGACCGGCGCCTGGCTGCGAGCCAGCTTCTGGATCTGGTTACGCAGTGCCTTCATGGGCGGGGAGTCACCCAGCAAACGCGTATCCACCGGGCCGCTCTCGTCGCCGCCGCGAATGCGCAGAGCGGTGGCGACCAGCTCACGCAGTCGCCCCAGGTCGACGGGCTTGGTCAGGAAGTCGAAAGCACCGGCCTTGAGCGAGTTGATCGCGGTATCGAGGCTGCCGTAGGCGGTGATCATCGCCACCGGCATCTGTGCATGGCGCTGCTGGATGTACTGGATCAGGTCCATGCCGGTGCCATCGGGCAGGCGCATGTCGGTCAGGCACAGATCGAAGGGCTCTCGCGCAAGCCATTCACGGGCTTCTTTGACGTTGCGGGCGCTGCGGGTGTCGAGCTTCATTCGGCCCAGGGTGATTTCCAGGAGTTCGCGGATATCAGGCTCGTCATCGACGATCAGGGCTCTTTGCCGTGTGCTCATGGGTCAACTCAGTTTGCGTGGATGGGCGAAGATGACGCGAAAACAGCTGCCGCCCTCTTCTCGAAGTTTGTAATCAAGGCGGGCCTGGTTGCTTTCGCAAAGCTCGCGGGAAATGTACAGGCCCAGGCCGGTGCCCTTGACGTCAGTGGTAAAGAAGGGCTCGAACAGTTGCTGGGTCTGCTCCGGCGGCACGCCTGGCCCGTCGTCCAGGATCTCGAGTACAGGCAGGTCACTTTCTTCGTCACGGAACAGCCGCAGCCAGACCTGGCCCTGGCTGTTTTTCTGGGCGCTGTAGCGCAGGCCGTTCTGCACCAGGTTGGTCAATACCTGGGTCAACTGGTTCGGGTCCATGCGGGTCTGCAGGCCACGGCCACGGGTTTCCAGGTGCAGGGTCTGGTCGGCCTTGGCGGTGGTGCGGAACTCACTGGCGAAACGATGCAGCCAATATTTCAGGTCGAGCAGTTGAGGCTCCGACTGACGCCGCCTGGACAATTGCAGGACATTCTCGATCACCAGGTTCATGCGCCGCGAGTGGTCCTGGATGATCTGCGCCAGGCGTCGATCAGGCCCGACCAGCTCCTCCGACTCCTGCAACAACTGCGCGGCGTGGCTGATGGCCCCCAGCGGGTTGCGGATCTCATGGGCGATGCCCGCAGTGAGGCGTCCGAGGGACGCCAGCTTGAGTTGTTGCGCCTGCTGGGTGATCTGCGAGATGTCGTCGAGAAATACCAGGGTGTGCTGTGAGCTGCCGCGCTGCAGGGCGATAAAGCTCGGCTGCACCATCGGGCCGTCGGCGCTGATCTGCAGGCTTCGCGTGCGCAGGGTCGGGTTGCTCTGCCACTGATAGAGGCTGCTGAGCAACTCCGGGCAATGCGGGTCGATGATTCGTCCGCTGAGATCATTGCAGCCGGTCAGGCTCAGTGCCCCCTGGTTGGCCAGCAAGACGCGGTGACTGCTGTCCAGGACCAGGACGCCGGTACGCATGCGCTGGATGATCAGGGCATTGAGCGCTTCGAGGTTGGCAACGTCGGTCGCGCGCTGCTCGGCCAGAATTTCACTCTGCTTGAGCTTGCGGGTGATGCGTTGCAGGAAGATCGCCGCGGCGAAACTGAGAGCACCGAGAGACCCGGCCGAAACGTACTGCGTGGCGGCCGCTGGGTGGCTGATGCTCAAATAGAAGGTCAGGTAAATCATGCCGCTGGACGCCACTGCGGCAATCAGCAGACCAATACGCCCACGCAGCAGGATATTGGCGATGGCCACCGAGACGATCAGCAGGTTGCCGATCCCACTGGGAATGCCGCCACCGGCGTAGAACAACACGCTGAGCATGATCACATCGGTCAGCGCCAGGCTGAATATCTGCATCAGGTGGCGAACCTGGCGAACCGTCGCGGCAATCAGCAGGTTGGCGATCAGATAAAGCCAGGCAACGTTACGGAACAGGTTCTCGTTGACCATGCTCAGCACCTGATCATCCAGGTCGCTGTAGATCAGTACCAGCATCGCGCCGCCGACGATCAGCCGGTACAGGTGATAAAGGCCGAGGATGCGCCGCCCCTGAACACCGCCCAGAGCGAGTTGCTCATTACTCACCGTGACGGGAGCCTTCTTGCAGATGAGGCTGGCCGCAGTACCAGCGGTTCTCATGGGTTAGTGCCTGGCTCTTCGGCACATGGACACCGCACACCGCGCAACGGACCATGGGTGCCGCCTCGGCCTCCGGGGCAGCCTTGGGCGGACGAGGGCTATTGAAACGACGCCAGGCCCAAACGGCCAGGGCGATCACGGCGAACCAGAACAGCAGGCGGAACATGGCGGACTCATGGAATGAAGGCAGTCCCGCAGTGTAGCCAAGGTAATGGCTGCTGCGCAGCACTTGCTTGCGACGTTGTGCGGCAGTTTGTGCCGAAAAGAGTATTGACGCTGATACGTTCACACTTTCGCGGAAAAGCACCATGCGCATCAGAGGCTGATGGCTTCTGGCCGTCCGTTTTGCCGGGTGACGCGAGACGTGCGCGCCACCCTCAGCTTGTCCAGCGCTCGGCATTGGTAATGGCGGGCAGCAAGAACCAGCCGGATTGAAAACTCGCCCCATCCAGCCGCAAAAGAAAAAGGAGGCCGTAGCCTCCTTTATTCCAACCTGCTCGATATCAATCGAAGATACCGAAGGTCATGTAGCTGAACCAGGAACGATCACTGTTGTTGCCTTCGGCCTCGCGCTGCTCTTCTTCGACGGCACTCTGGTTTTCCGGCTTCAGCTCGCTCGGGATCTGCTCGGCGGCATCTTCGTACTGGCGGATCACGTCCTGGCTGGCACGGGTTTCGCCCGGCGGCAGCGGCGCATCGGACTCGATCAGGCCCAGTGTGGCCTTGGCCAGCCAGGAGCGGTTGTCCACTTCGTCTTCCTGGGGAACGAACTTGCCGTCCTTGATGCTCGGGTGATCCGGGTAGTTCAGCTTCAGCGCTTCAAGGCTGCTATCGGCCAGGTCGTTCAGTTCCAGGCGCTGATAAGCCTCGACCATCACCGCCAGGCCGTCGCCTACGGCCGGGGTCTCCTGGAAGTTCTCCACCACGTAGCGACCACGATTGGCCGCGGCCACGTAGGCCTGGCGCTGCAGGTAGTAGTGGGCGACGTGAATGTCATAGGCCGCCAGCAGGTTGCGCAGGTAGATCATCCGCGCCTTGGCATCCGGGGCGTAGCGGCTGTTCGGGTAGCGGCTGGTGAGCTGGGCGAACTCGTTGAACGAGTCGCGGGCAGCACCCGGATCACGCTTGGTCATGTCCAGCGGCAGGAAGCGGGCAAGCAGGCCACGATCCTGGTCGAACGAAGACAGGCCTTTCAGGTAGTAGGCATAGTCGACGTTCGCGTGCTGCGGATGCAGGCGGATGAAGCGGTCGGCAGCCGACTTGGAGGCTTCCGGCTCGGCATTCTTGTAATAGGCGTAGATCAGTTCCAGTTGCGACTGCTCGGCATAGCGGCCGAAGGGATAGCGCGACTCCAGGGCCTTGAGCTTGGCAACCGCATTGGTGTAGCTGCCGTTGTTCAGGTCATCCTGGGCCTGCTGGTACAGCGCGGTCTCGCCCAGGTTTTCGTCCACTTCCGGCTTGTTGGACGAGCAGGCGGCAGTAATGGCGAGGAGAGCGATCAACAGCAGGTGTTTCACTTGCATGGTGGCTTGCGTCCCTGTGACGGCCCTAGGCCGTCCTGATATGATGGGCGCCCCGGAACCCCGGGACAAAGACGCCGTATTTAACCACAGCGTGCCGCCGAAACCAAAAGCCGAAAACCTCTGCCAGTGGCCCATGTCTGAAGATTCCCCACAACTGATCCAACTCACCGCCGAAGTGCCTTCCGAACTGGGCGGCCAGCGCCTGGATCAGGTCGCCGCGCAACTGTTCGACGAATACTCGCGCTCGCGCCTCTCCAGCTGGATCAAGGATGGCCGGCTGACGGTCGACGGCACGGTCCTGCGCCCGCGCGACGTGGTCCACAGCGGCGCCGTGCTGGCGCTCGAGGCCGAGCAGGAAGCTCAGGGCGAATGGATCGCGCAGGACATCGCGCTGAACATCGTCTACGAGGACGAGCACCTGCTGGTGATCGACAAGCCCGCCGGGCTGGTGGTCCACCCCGCTGCCGGGCATGCCGATGGCACCCTGCTCAACGCGTTGCTGCACCATGTGCCGGACATCATCAACGTGCCACGCGCCGGCATCGTCCACCGCCTGGACAAGGACACCACCGGCCTGATGGTGGTGGCCAAGACCCTGCAAGCCCAGACCAGGCTGGTCGACCAGTTGCAGAAACGCACCGTCAGCCGAATCTATGAATGCATCACCATCGGCGTGATCACTTCGGGCGGCAAGATCGACGCGCCAATCGGCCGCAGCTCGGCCAACCGCCAGCGCATGGCCGTGGTCGACGGCGGCAAGCCCGCAGTCACCCACTATCGAGTGCTGGAACGCTTCCGCTCGCACACCCATGTGCGGGTCAAGCTGGAAACCGGCCGCACCCACCAGATTCGCGTGCACATGACCCACGTCGGCTATCCGCTGGTAGGCGATCCGCTGTACGCCGGACGCTTCCGCATTCCGCCTGCCGCCAGCCCGACGCTGGTGCAGACCTTGCGCGAGTTTCCGCGCCAGGCGCTGCACGCGCGCTTCCTCGAACTGGAGCACCCGGTCACCGGCGAGCGCATGAAGTGGAAGTCCGAACTGCCGGACGATCTGGTCTGGCTGCTCAGCCTGCTGCGCCAGGACAACGAGTCCTTCGTCTGATGGCCAGCGACTGGCTGCTGCCCGACTGGCCCGCGCCGCGGAATGTGCGGGCCTGCGTGACCACCCGGGCAAACGGGATCAGCCAGCCCCCCTTCGACAGTTTCAACCTTGGCGACCACGTCGGCGATGATCCGCTGGCGGTGGCCCATAATCGCCAGCACCTGGCAACCGCACTCGACTGCCAGCCGACCTGGCTGCGCCAGGTGCATGGCGTGAGAGCGGTCGAAGCGAGCGCCTCACAGGTAGAGGAAGCCGACGCCAGTTGGAGCGCCACCCCTGGCGTCGCCAGCCTGGTAATGACCGCCGATTGCCTGCCGGCACTGTTCTGCGACCGCGCAGGCACGCGTGTCGCCGCCGCCCACGCGGGGTGGCGGGGCCTGGCCAACGGCGTATTGGAAGCCACCCTGGCGACATTCGCTGAGCCACAGGACGTGCTGGTCTGGCTCGGCCCCGCCATCGGCCCGGATGCCTTCGAGGTCGGCGCCGAAGTGCGCGAAGCCTTCGTTTCCACTCATCCTCAGGCTGACTCGGCATTTCGCGCCGGCGCCCATCCGGGCAAATACCTGGCCGACATCTATCAACTGGCCCGCATCCGCCTGGCCGCCCAGGGCGTGACGTCCGTCCATGGCGGCGGCTTCTGTACGGTCAGTGATCCGCGCTTCTTTTCCTACCGCCGCGCCGCGCGTACCGGGCGTTTCGCTTCCCTGGTGTGGCTGGTCGACTGACCTGAATCAACGCCGCTGCGCTTGAATCGCACAAAACTGTCCTCATCTAGTCTTCATCTCGGAGCCTCGTCATTGAGCAATTGACCGCTCAGGCTCTCTTATACGAAGGAAGGACATATCCATGCGAATCGACCGTTTGACCAGCAAGCTGCAACTTGCACTTTCCGATGCCCAGTCCATCGCCGTCGGCCTCGACCACCCGGCCATCGAACCGCTGCACCTGATGCAGGCGCTGCTCGAACAACAGGGCGGCTCGATCAAGCCGCTGCTGCTGCAGGTCGGCTTCGACATCAACAGCCTGCGCCAGGCGTTGACCAAAGAGCTGGACCAGTTGCCGAAGATCCAGAACCCCACCGGCGACGTGAACCTATCCCAGGATCTGGCGCGCCTGCTCAACCAGGCCGACCGCCTGGCGCAGCAGAAAGGCGACCAGTTCATCTCCAGCGAACTGGTGCTGCTGGCGGCAATGGATGAGAACACCAAGCTCGGCAAGCTGTTGCTCGGTCAAGGCGTGTCGCGCAAGGCTCTGGAAAACGCCGTGGCCAACCTGCGCGGCGGCGAAGCGGTCAACGACCCCAACGCCGAGGAGTCGCGCCAGGCCCTGGACAAGTACACCGTCGACATGACCATGCGCGCCGAGGACGGCAAGCTCGACCCGGTGATCGGCCGCGACGACGAAATCCGCCGCACCATCCAGGTCCTGCAACGGCGGACCAAGAACAACCCGGTCCTGATCGGCGAGCCCGGCGTGGGCAAGACCGCCATCGTCGAGGGCCTGGCCCAGCGTATCGTCAACGGCGAAGTGCCAGACGGCCTGAAGGACAAACGCCTGCTGGCGCTGGACATGGGCGCGTTGATCGCCGGTGCCAAGTTCCGCGGCGAGTTCGAAGAGCGCCTGAAAGCGGTGATCAATGAGCTGTCCAAGCAGGAAGGCCGCATCATCCTGTTCATCGACGAACTGCATACCATGGTCGGCGCGGGCAAGGCCGAGGGCGCGATGGATGCCGGCAACATGCTCAAGCCGGCCCTGGCCCGCGGCGAGTTGCATTGCGTCGGCGCGACCACCCTCGACGAGTACCGTCAATATATAGAGAAGGACGCGGCCCTGGAGCGACGCTTCCAGAAAGTGCTGGTCGACGAGCCGAGCGAAGAAGACACCATCGCCATCCTGCGGGGCCTCAAGGAACGCTACGAGGTGCACCACAAGGTCACCATCACCGATGGTGCGATCATCGCCGCCGCCAAGCTCAGCCATCGCTACATCACCGATCGGCAACTGCCGGACAAGGCCATCGACCTGATCGACGAGGCCGCCAGCCGCATCCGCATGGAAATCGACTCCAAGCCCGAGGCCCTGGACCGCCTGGATCGTCGCCTGATTCAGTTGAAGGTCGAGCGCCAGGCGCTGAAGAAAGAAGAAGATGAAGGTGCGCGTAAACGCCTGGCCAAGCTCGAAGAAGAGATCGACAAGCTGCAGCAGGAATATGCCGACCTGGAAGAAATCTGGAAGTCCGAAAAAGCCGAGGTACAAGGCTCCGCGCAACTGCAACAGAAGATCGAACAGTCGAAGATCGAGCTGGAAGCCGCGCGGCGCAAGGGCGACCTCAACCGCATGGCCGAACTGCAATACGGCGTGATTCCCGACCTGGAGCGCAGCCTGCAGATGGTCGACCAGCACGGCAAGCCGGAGAACCAGTTGCTGCGCAACAAGGTCACCGACGAAGAGATCGCCGAGGTGGTCTCCAAGTGGACCGGCATTCCGGTGAGCAAGATGCTCGAAGGCGAGCGCGACAAGCTGCTGCGCATGGAAGACGAGTTGCACAAGCGGGTAATCGGCCAGAACGAAGCCGTGGTTGCCGTGGCCAACGCGGTGCGCCGCTCCCGTGCCGGCTTGTCCGACCCGAACCGGCCCAGCGGCTCGTTCCTGTTCCTCGGCCCAACCGGCGTCGGCAAGACCGAGCTGTGCAAGGCCCTGGCCGAATTCCTCTTCGATACCGAGGAGGCGATGGTGCGCATCGACATGTCCGAGTTCATGGAGAAACACTCCGTAGCTCGCCTGATCGGTGCACCACCCGGCTACGTCGGTTACGAGGAAGGCGGCTACCTGACCGAAGCCGTGCGCCGTCGCCCGTACTCGGTGATCCTGCTGGACGAAGTGGAGAAAGCGCACCCGGATGTCTTCAACATCCTCCTGCAGGTCCTCGACGACGGTCGCCTGACCGACAGCCAGGGGCGTACGGTGGACTTCCGCAACGCCGTGGTGGTGATGACCTCCAACCTGGGCTCGGCGCAGATCCAGGAACTGGTCGGCGACCCCGAAGGCCAGCGCGCGGCGGTGATGGATGCGGTGAGCAGCCATTTCCGTCCGGAGTTCGTCAACCGTATCGACGAAGTGGTGGTGTTCGAACCGCTGGCCCGCGAACAGATCGCCGGCATCGCCGAGATTCAGATGCAACGCCTGCGCAATCGCCTGGCCGAGCGCGAGCTGTCGCTCGAGCTGTCGCCGGCGGCGCTGGATAAGCTGGTGGGGATCGGCTACGACCCGGTCTACGGCGCCCGTCCGCTCAAGCGTGCGGTGCAACGCTGGATCGAGAACCCGCTGGCGCAGATGATCCTCGCCGGCAAGTTCTCGGCGGGCGGTTCGATCAAGGCCGATGTCGAAGGCGACGAGATCGTCTTCAACTGACGCCCAGGCGCTGACTGAGGCGCTCTTGCCTCAGTCAGCGCGCAACCGTCGCCCTGGCGCGTAAGGCGCCGGGTCGATGATCGGCACACGCCCCAGCATCAGATCGGCCAACAAGCGGCATGAGGCCGGAGCCAGCACCAAGCCATTGCGGAAATGCCCGCAATTCAGCCAGAGTCCGGGATAGTCTGCGACCTCGCCGATGAACGGAACGCCGTTCGGCGAACCAGGCCGAAGCCCCGCCCAATGCCCAACCACCTGGGCATCCGCCAGCGCCGGCAACAGCTCTTCGGCAGAAGCCCTCAAGCTGCCCAGCGCGATCTCGGTGGGCGTCTTGTCGAAGCCTTCGTATTCAAGGGTACTGCCGACCAGAATGTGTCCATCACGACGGGGAATCGCGTAGCGCCCCTTGGCCAATACCATGCTGGGCAGGAAATCGTCGGCGCATTTATAGAGGATCATCTGCCCTTTGACCGGCTCCACCGGTACCTGCAGATCGAGCTTCGCCAGCAGTTCGCCACTCCAGGCTCCAGCCGCGACCAAAACACGCTCGCCGCGTATCTCTCCAGCAGCAGTACGCACCCCGACGACGCGCGTGCCGTCCCGGACGAAGCCGGTCACCGGTGTATTCTCGAGCAGGCGTACATTGCCCATGCGCAGCAACGCTTCACGCAGGGATCGCACCAAACGTGGGTTGCGCACATTAGCCACATCGGGCATGTGCAGCGCATGTCGATACCCCTCGCCCAGAGGCGGTACCGCAACGGCGACCTGCTCGACCGGTACGTCGAGCAACGTGCGCCCTTGTTGCTGCGCCCAGGCCAATGCCTGGTCGGCATCATCCAGATCCAGCCAGTACAGCCCGGTGACATGCACCTCGGGATCGATACCGCTGAGGCCAGCCAGTTCGTCGGCGAAACCCGGATAGAAATCCTGCGACCAATGTGCCAGCGCCGTAACCGGCTGGCTGTAGCGCCAGGGATAGAGCGGCGAAACGATCCCTCCTCCCGCCCAGGAGGACTCCCTGCCCGCCCGTCCCGACTCCAGAAGCGTCACCGACACCCCGGAGCGCGCCAACTGATAAGCCGAGAGCAAACCGATGGCCCCGGCACCGACGACAACCACCTCGTTTTTCAAACCACACCTCAAACTGCATAACCACTGCTTTGACGTTGGGCTGCCGTGGGTTAGAAAGAACCGGCGGCCAGGAAGGCTGCCAATCATACGTGCAAAAGGAATCGCACCATGGACCGAAATCAATATCGGGCGTTCAGCCTGGTAGAGCTGCTTGTCGTATTACTCGTCCTATCGATAGCGTTATGCATAAGCCTGCCTAATCTACAGAGCCTGATACATTCCAGTCTCAGCCAGAGTACCCACGACAAACTAAAGGCAAGTCTTCATTTCGCCAGGGCTTATAGCATCCAACACCAGATCAATGTCGAACTCTGTGGCTCACAACACGGCGAGCGGTGCGAAGGCTCATGGCAGCACGGCTGGTTGATACGCGAGCGCAGCAGCGCAAAGGTCATCCAGATCATTCGCATCAAAGACGACCTGCGCCTGACCTGGAATGGGTTTTCCAAGCCAGTAGGCTTCAAACCATCAGGGCATTCAAGCATCAGCAACGGCACGTTCACGTTGTGTGATGAACATGGTCAAGCGCTCTGGAACATTGTTCTGAATCGCCAAGGCAGAGCCCGCACCGTAGCCGCGTCACATCTGAACAGCAAGGCCTCGTCAGCGTGCAGGGGAAGCTGACCGGCCATCCACCCCGTTCTCCCTCTCGTCCAACAGAGAGCGTCATTGAAAGGTTTCTCTGGCATATCTGCTGGATGAAAGGAGTTTTTCAGCATGCCAAGACACCGCAGTGATGGGTTCACCATTATCGAACTAATGATCGTCGTGGCCTTGCTGGCAATTTTCGCCAGCATCGCGCTGCCGGCATTCAACAGTTTGATAGAAAACAATCGTGTGAAAAGTGCTGCTGATGAGTTCCAGGCCTTGCTCATATCGGCACGCAGCAATGCCGTAACGCTCCGCAAGACCATCGATGTGACGCAAACAGATACGGTGTGGAGTTCTGGCGATCGAGAGATGAAAGTGCCGGATTCTGTGACGGTAGAAGGCAATGAGGCGAAAATCACCTTCTATCCCAATGGCACAGCCAGTGTTTCCTCCACCTCTTTTTCGAGCGCCCAAAACAGCACCTCATACACCATCAGTACGAGCCTGCCAGGACTAATCAAGAAAACCCAGGACTGAGCATGAACATCAGCAAGAACGCCCAAGGTTTCAGCTTGATTGAGGTGCTGGTCGCCATCGTGCTGATCTGCATCGGAGTACTCGGGATGGTCGCCCTGCAAGGACGCACCATTGCCTATACCCAGGATTCGGTACAACGCAATGCCGCCGCCGCGCTGGCCGACGACCTTCTGGAAATGATGCGCGCCGACCTCGATGCAGTCGTGAGCGATGACGGTCTTCCCGAGAGCACATCCGACTACTACAAGGCGGAAGGGAGTGACTTCCCCGATGCGCCCGAGGATTGCAGCTCGCTTGCCAGCCTCAGCGCCAGCGAGCGCCTGGGGTGCTGGGCCGCACGCGCCCAGGCCTCGCTGCCTGGAGCGTCCGACCTGATGAACGAGCAGTTCCACATCTGCAGAACCAAAACGAGCAAGACCTGCACCGATGATGGCTCGACGATAGAAATACAGCTTGCCTGGGCAACCAAAAACGGCGAATGCCTGGATTCAGAGAGCGAAGACTTCTGCACCTATCAGTTGCGCGTGGAACTATGAAGATGCCCAATTCCTTTCATCAACAACACGGCCTCTCGCTGATTGAATTACTCGTCGCCATGCTGATTAGTTCTTTCCTGATAATCGGCGTCACCCAGATCTACATCGACAACAAACGCAATTATCTCTACCAGCAAGGGCAGGGCGAAAATCAGGAAAACGGACGCTTCGCCCTCATGTTCCTCGAAGGCCAGTTGAGCAAGGCAGGCTATCGGCGTGATCCACGTAGCGACATGAGCAGTGCTTTTCCGGCCGCAACCGTCAATAACTGCACATTTGCCGCTGGACAGGTCGTCGTCAGAGTCGACGATGAAAGCATCTGCCTGAGGTACCAGCCCCGCGATGAAAACGAAACCGATTGCGAAGGCAATACCTTCTCGGGCAGCAGCTCTCTCTCCGAACCCTACGCGGAAACTTTCAATACGTCCGAAAACATCGTGGAAAAGATCACGTACGAGGATGGGGAACTCCGCTGCAACGACCAGTCGCTGGTCACGGGATTGCAAGCCATCTATTTCGACTTCGGTGTCAACGACGATGCGGACACTAAGGCCGTGACCTCATACAAGCCCGCCCCCGCAGCGGCAGACTTTATTCGCAGCCTGCGTTACTCGCTGTTGCTGACAGCCACCCAAAGCAATCTCGCCCAGGGAATCGAAAGCAAGCTGTGCGAAAACTCTGCCAATACCGATGATATGGGCGACTGGGAAAAACTGACGGGCCAGGAGCTCGACTGCGACGACGATAAGCTCTATCAAATGGTCAGCGGTAGCACAACCTTGAGGAATCTGATGCCATGAACTTCCCCGGCCAACAACAAGGTACCGTCCTGTTCATTGCCTTGGTCATGCTCTTGGTCATTACCCTTCTCGGTATCAGCAGCATGCGTGAAGTCATGCTGGAAAGCCGTATAACCGGAAACCTGATCGAACAGAAAAAGTTGTCGGGCTCCGCCGAATCGGCACTTCGCGAAGCGGAAAGAAGAATCACGAATGACAAGAGCGTCACCGATTGTGCAGAGAGCAGTACCAGCCCTTGCTATGACGGGGAAGCCACGGACGAGAACTACACGTTCGCCGACGCTACTGCATACAGCGGTCTCGACGGCGACACGGAACTGGATCGCCAGGCACGCTGGTATATCCGACTCATCGGCGGCCCTTATACAGCCGGTTCCACCGGGGCAAGTGCCAACGGTGCAAGCAATGCACTCGCGGGAACCGATGAGGCCTCCAGTGGAAGCAGCTTCTACTACGAAGTAAACGCCCAGTCCTACAAGGAAGGCGAAGACAGTGACACCTGCCTGTCGACCAGCCTGTGCCTGACCTCGACCGTTACCTTGTTTATCCAATGAGCCGCCAGGAGATCGCCATGTTTCAACGGATAGCCGCATCAGTCCTCGGCGTCATTCTCGGCCTGGCGATCAGCCTGCCGGCCGCCTGGTCGGCCTCATCGAATATCCTCGCCCAGACCCCGCTGTTCGTCAGCGAGTCGGTCCCGCCGATGAACATGCTGGTGGTCAGCAAGGACCACAAGCTATTCGCCCCGGCCTACAACGATGCCTCGGACATCGATGACGACGGCGAGCTGGACATCTACTACAAACCCGACATCGACTACACCGGCTACTTCGATTCCTACAAGTGCTACAGCTACGACAGCACGAACGGTATGTTCACGCCGGCCGCCACCACCACCGACAAGAAGTGCAAGAGCAGTACGGGTCGCTGGAGCGGCGACTATCTCAACTACCTGACCATGTCGCGTATCGACGTACTGCGCAAGGTACTCTACGGCGGCTACCGCTACACCGATACCGCCACTACCACCGTCCTGGAACGGGTCTTCGTCCCCAATGACGCGCACAGTTGGGGTAAGGAGTATCTGAGCTACGCCCGCGACGGCTACTATGTTTCCGACTACACCCCGCTGAGCGAACCGACCAACAGCAAACACATCCTGTTCGCCAACACCTCATGCCCCAGCAGTGGCTGCTCAACTTCATCTATTACCAGCTACAGCGACGGTGCACTGCCCAAACTGCGCATCATCACCAGCAGTCAGCAGGGCAGTTCCACCTACCGCATCTGGGGCTGGGTCTCGCGGGAAAGTAGCCAGGGCACCAACAGCATCACCAGTACCAGCAATACCACCAGCACCATTACACCAACTTACGATTACACCGTGCGGGTCAAAGCCTGCGTCAGCGGACTGCTGGAGGACAATTGCACGCAGTACGGCAGCAACTACAAGCCGACCGGCCTGCTGCACGACTACGGGGCCTCGGACAAGATGTACTTCGGCCTGCTGTCCGGCACCTACGCCAACAACCTGCGCGGCGGCGCCCTGCGCAAGGCGCCGGATAGCTTCAGCGACGAGTACAACAGCTCGACCGGCCGCTTCCTCACCAACACCACCAGCAGCAACAACAGTTCCTCACGAACCTACACGAACACCAACGGCATAGTCGCCAACCTGGACCGGCTCATTTACACGGACAGTTGCAGCACCGCCACCGCCAACCCGCTGACCAACGGCAACTGCAACGACTGGGGCAACCCGCTGGGCGAGATGGCCTACGAAACCCTGCGCTTCTTTGCCGGCAAGTCGGCCTACTCGCCCTACGCCGCCAGCACTGCGGACACCAACCTCAAGCTCACCAGCGTCGGCACCTGGACCAATCCCTACAGCACCAGCAAAATTTCCAGTTGCACGGCGCCCTACATGACCCTGGTCAGCGACATCAACCCCAGCTACGACTCCGATGTGCCCGGCAGCAGCCTCGGCACCGACAGCAAACCCACCACCGACATCGGCTTCGACTTTTCCAGCCTTGGCCAGACGCTCTGGAACAAGGAAATCGGCAGCAGCGTCTCGGTGAACATCGGACAATCCGGCTCGACCAACGATTCAGCCCCTACCGCCAAGACCGCCAGTAGCTTCGCCACGATCCGCGGCTTGCCGGAAGAACCGACACGCCAGGGTAGTTACAGCACCGCCGCCGTCACCTACTTCGGCAGCCAGAACGAAATCTCCGCGTCCGGTAGTCACCCTGTCCAGTCTTTCTCCGTGGCGCTGTCGTCCACCCTACCGAACATCCAGATCACCAACACGGCCGGAAATACCGTGACCTTCAAGCCCTTCGGCATGGAAGTCAGCAACAACAAGGTGGTCGAACAGATCACCGGCTTCTACATGGACACCATGGCCAACACCTCGACCAAGAACGCCGCCAGCAACGTCAACGGGGGACGCGCCTACTACAAGTTCCGCGTGGTCTACGACGACTCCGCGCAGAACAGCGACTACGATATGGACGCCATCGTCCTGTACGAGGTGAAGCTGAACGCGGACGACAGCGTCTCGATCACCAGCACCACCGAATACTCGGTGGGCAGCTACGAGTCGCACATGGGCTACACCATCGCCGGCACCACCAAAGATGGCGTGTACCTGGAAGTGACCGGCGGCGGCAGCGGCACGACCCACTACAGCCTGGACACCCCCGACGGCAAGGACGCTAGCGGCTGCGTAACCAACACCAGCAGTTGCGCCTACCTGCCCGGCCTGAAGAACAGCAGCGCGACCATCAGCGGACGCAACGCCTACCACACTCGCACCTTCACCGCCTCGGCCAGCACGGGTATCACCAACCTGGAAAACCCCATGTGGTACGCCGCCAAGTATGGCAAAAGCGACCTGACCACCTGGGACACCGACAATGACGGGGTACCGGACAACTACTTCCTGGTCAGCAACCCGACCAAACTGCAGGCCCAGCTCAAGTCGGCCTTCGACAGCATCCTGCAACTGAACAGCAGCGTCACCTCACCAACCGTCAGCACCGAAGCTGCCCAGGACAATACGGTATCGGACACGACCTATACCTATACGACCAGCTTCGACGTCGATGGCTGGAGCGGTGATCTGAAAAAAACCGACACGGCCACCTCGACTCTGGTGTGGAAAACCTCGTCGACCATCACCTCATCCAGTAGCCGTAACATCTACTTTGCCCAAAACGACAGTCTACGCAGTTTCACCTGGAGCAATTTGAGCAGCGCCCAGAAAGCACTGCTGAACCGCACCAGCGCTGGCGCCACCGACACCAACGGAGAGGCACGCGTAGCCTTTATACGGGGTGGCAGCAATAGCGCGTTCCGCACCCGTACCACCCTGCTTGGCGATATCATCAATTCCTCCCCGCTATTGGTGAACGGTGCAAACTACAACACGACCAAGGCCAACAGTCTCGAAGGAAGCACTAACTACAGCACCTACAAAACCCAGCAGGAAAGCAAACCAGCAGTAATCTATGTCGGCGCCAACGATGGCATGCTGCATGCCATCAACGCGTCGAATGGGACAGAAATATTCGCCTTCATTCCAACGGCCGTAATCGAGAACCTGCCTGCCCTTACCGCTTCCGACTATGGGGAAGAAGATGGAACCGAACATCAATATTTTGTCGATGGTTCGCCCGTTGCACGGGACGTCTACTTCAACGGCTCCTGGCACAAAGTCCTGCTAGGCAGCCTCGGCGCGGGTGGCCGGGAAGTCTTCGCTCTGGATATCACCGATCCGGAGCAACCGGAACTGCTCTGGGAGTTCACCAACGAAGAAGACGCGGACATGGGCTACAGCGTTCCCAAACCCAACATCGCCCGCCTGCACAACGGCAAATGGGTCGCTCTCGTCCCCAACGGCTATGAAAGTGGCAACGCCCTGAAAGCCGTAATGTTCGTGCTGGATATAGAAACGGGCGAGATCCTCAGCAAGCTCGAAGCGACCCCGACACTGAACACTGGCGAGGCGGCGACGTCCCTGGGTAACGGGCTGTCGCGCATCACCGACTCCGACTTCAATGGCGATGGCATTGCCGACTATGCCTATGCTGGCGATCTGCTCGGCAACCTCTGGCGCTTCAACCTGCTTGATACCAGTGCCGATTCACCCTTGACCGCCGAGGCCAACGACAGTCAATTCGGCGTATCTTTCAATGGCAAGCCGTTATACACCGCCCGCGACGGTGCCGGTTCGCGCCAGCCCATTACCGCCGCCCCGACCCTGACCAAGCACAGCAGCGGCCTGGGCTACCTTGTGACATTTGGCACCGGCCGTTATCTGACGACCACGGACAAGACTTCCGAAGATCAAGAGAGCCTTTACGCGATCTGGGATCGCAAAACGGATGGACAGGCCACCACCACGTCTCTGACCCAGAGCAAGACGCGTAGCGCCTTGCAGCAGCAGACCATGAGCAGCAGCACCTTCGATGGCAGCACGGTCTACAGCTTGTCGACAAACACCGTCGACTGGTACGAGGGCTCGGATACCGGTGACAGCGACGTCAATAAATGGGGCTGGTATTTCGACTTCAGTCAAACAGGCGAACGACTGATCTACGATATGTATCTATACGGCAATACGCTTGTCCTCACGACGATCACCCCGATAGACAATGACTGCTCCGCCGGGATGAGCGGCACCGTCTATGGAATCGACCCGAAGAGCGGCGGTGCTACGAGCTACTCGACGTTCGACCTGGATGGCGATGGCGACTATGAAGCCAACATATCTGGATTCGTCATTGACGGCGGCAACAGCACGATCTCCAACGGCAAGGTCTATGTGAATGGCGATAGTGGTGGCGGCGGTGGTGGCAGTGGCGTCGAAGAAACGCCGCTGAATGCAGGCGTGTCAGAAGGTCGGCAGACTTGGCACCAAATCAACACTGAGGAGGAATAACTGGTGCGTCACATCCAGTATCGGCACTTATCGGCAGGCTTTACCCTGATCGAAGTCATGATCGTCGTGGCCATTATCGCGATCCTGGCCGCGATTGCGTATCCAAGCTATGACGCCTATGTGAAACGCGGTTATCGAACAGAAGGCCAGGCCTTCCTTGCCGATGTCGCCGCCCGGGAGGAACGTTACTTCGCCCAGAACAATGAATACATTACGTCGACAGACGACAGCGACAAGCTGAATCTGAAGAACGGAAACAATTCGGACACAGGGAAATACACATTATCGATCAGTAAAGTTGATGACGACGGTGGCTATACCCTGACGGCCCAACCGCAGTTCGACGATACAAAGTGCGGCGACCTGATACTTAATGCAACGGGTGATCGGGAGGCAGGAGCAGACGACTGCTGGCGCTAACAGGGCGTAACAAAAAACCGGCTCATTCAAGCCGGTTTTTCATTGGTGAACTCACACCGCCTTCATCCGCAATTCCTTCGGCACGGAGAATGTAATGTTCTCTGGCCGCCCATCCAGTTCTTCCGCGCCAACCGCCCCCCACTCACGTAAACGCTCGACCACGCCACGCACCAGCACCTCGGGGGCCGAGGCACCGGCGGTGATGCCGATCCGGGCGATACCATCGAACCAGCTACGGTGCATGTCATCCGCGCCGTCGATCAGGTAAGCCGGCGTGCCGATGCGCTCGGAAAGTTCGCGCAGGCGGTTGGAGTTGGAGCTATTAGGACTGCCGACGACCAGCACCACATCGCACTCGTCTGCCAGTTGCTTGACCGCATCCTGGCGGTTCTGGGTGGCATAGCAGATGTCGTCCTTGCGCGGGCCGCCAATACTGGGGAAACGGGTACGCAGGGCGTCGATCACCCGACTGGTGTCGTCCATCGACAGGGTGGTCTGGGTGACGAACGCCAGGTTCTCCGGATTACGCACCTGAAGCTCAAATACGTCCTGCTCATCTTCGACCAGATAGATAGTGCCGCCATTACGGTCGTCGTACTGGCCCATGGTGCCTTCGACTTCCGGGTGCCCCTCATGACCGATGAGGATGCACTCGCGGCCATCGCGGCTGTAGCGCGCCACTTCCAGGTGGACCTTGGTGACCAATGGGCAAGTGGCATCGAACACTTTCAGGCCGCGATTATCGGCCTCCTTGCGTACAGCCTGGGAAACGCCGTGGGCGCTGAAGATGACGATGACGTTGTCCGGAACCTGATCGAGCTCTTCGACGAAGATCGCGCCACGGGAGCGCAGGTCCTCCACGACGAACTTGTTGTGCACCACTTCGTGACGCACGTAGATCGGCGGGCCGAAGACTTCCAGGGCCCGGTTGACGATCTCGATGGCACGGTCGACACCGGCACAGAAACCACGCGGATTGGCGAGTTTGATTTGCATGCTGCCTACCCCGGCCTCAGGCCGGCTTTACCTCGATGATTTCCACGTCGAAGCTGAGTGTCTTGCCTGCCAGCGGATGATTGAAGTCGATGGTCACCTGGGCCTCGTCGAACGCCTTCACTACGCCCGGTAACTCGGTGTTCGCTGCATCATTGAAGATCACCATCAGGCCTTCCGACAACTCCATGTCCTGGAACTGGCTTCGCGGCATGACCTGAACGTTCTGCGGGTTGGGCTGGCCGAAGGCGTTTTCCGGCTCGATCTGCAGCGTGCGCTTGTCACCGGCCTTGAAGCCATAGAGCGCAGCCTCGAAGCCCGGCAGCAGGTTGCCGTCACCGACCTTGAAGGTGGCAGGCTGCTTGTCGAAGGTGGTGTCCACCACTTCACCGGTCGCCAGTTTCAGGGCGAAATGCAGGGTGACGACCTTGTCCGAGCCAATGCGTTGTTCATCAATCATGAACGGGTTCTCCGGACTTCTTGCTCTTGAACATGTCCAGCGCCAGCATCACCGCGCCGACGGTGATCGCGCTGTCGGCCAGGTTGAAGGCCGGGAAGTAATATTCGCTCTGCCAGTGGACGAGGATGAAGTCGACCACATGACCGAGCACGATGCGGTCATACAGGTTACCCAGAGCACCGCCCAGTACCAGCGCCAGGGCTACGGCCAGCCAGGTCTCGCTGGGCTTCAGGCGCTTGAGCCAGACGATCAGCACGGCGCTGACCGCCACGGCGATGGCGGCGAAGAACCAGCGCTGCCAGCCCGACTCGCCAGCCAGGAAGCTGAACGCGGCGCCCTTGTTATAGACGTGGGTCCAGTCGAAGTAGCCGTTGATCAGAATCAGCCGCTGACCATAGTCGAGGGTGTTGAGCACGATCTGCTTGGTAGCCTGATCGAGCACCAGCACCAACACGGTCAGCCACAGCCAGGACAAGCGCCCTATGCGCGACAACTCAGACATGCCTGCGCTCCTCACCCGAGCCTTCGATGTTGGTCACGCAGCGCCCGCACAGCTCGGGATGCAGGGCGTGGCTGCCAACGTCGGCGCGGTGGTGCCAGCAGCGCGCGCACTTGGCATGGACGGACTTGAGGATTTTCAGCTTCAAGCCGCCCAGCTCGGTAGCGACCGCATCGGCTGGCGCCTGTGCCAGTGGCTCGACCTTGGCAGCCGAGGTGATCAGGGCGAAGCGCAGCTCGTCGTCCAGCTTGGCCAGGGTCGCCTGCAACGACTCATCGCCGAACAGGGTGACCTCGGCCTGCAAGCTGCCGCCAATCGATTTGGCCGCACGCATGCTTTCCAGCTCCTTGTTCACCGCGGCCTTCACCTCGGTGACCTTGGCCCAGTAGCCGCGATCCAGTTCGAAGCCTTCCGGCAGCAGTTCGAGGCCTTCATGCCAGGTATTGAGCATCACCGATTCGTTACGCTCACCCGGCAGGTATTGCCAGATTTCGTCGGCAGTGAACGACAGGATCGGTGCGATCCAGCGCACCAGCGCCTCGCTGATGTGGAACAGCGCGGTCTGGCAGGAACGACGCGCGACGCTGTCGGCTGCGGTGGTGTACTGGCGATCCTTGATGATATCGAGGTAGAAGCCGCCCAGTTCCTGCACGCAGAAGTTGTGCAGCTTGGAGTAGACGTTCCAGAAACGGTACTCGCCATAGGCCTCGACGATTTCGGCCTGCAGGCGCGCGGTGGCGTCCACCGCCCAGCGGTCGAGGGCGATCATCTGCTCGGCCGGCAGCAGATCCTTGGCCGGGTCGAAGCCCTTGAGATTGGCCAGCATGAAGCGCGCGGTGTTGCGGATACGACGGTAGGCGTCGGCGCTGCGCTGCAGGATTTGATCGGATACCGCCATCTCGCCGGAGTAATCGGTGGAGGCGACCCACAGGCGCAGGATATCGGCGCCCAGGCTGTCGATGACCTTCTGCGGCGCGACCACGTTGCCCAGGGACTTGGACTGCTTGCGGCCCTGCTCGTCGACGGTGAAGCCGTGGGTCAGCAGCTCCTTGTACGGCGCGTGGCCGTCGATGGCGCAGCCGGTCAGCAAAGAGGAATGGAACCAGCCACGGTGCTGGTCGGAACCTTCCAAGTACAGGTCGGCAGCCGGGCCACTCTCATGCGCCAGTTCGGCGTGGGAACCACGTAGCACGTGCCAGTGGGTGGTGCCGGAATCGAACCAGACGTCGAGGGTGTCGCGGCTCTTGTCGTATTGAGCGGCCTCGTCACCCAGCAGTTCGGCGGCGTCGAGCTTGAACCAGGCTTCGATGCCGTCCTTCTCGACACGCTGGGCGACTTCTTCCATCAGTTCGACCGTACGCGGATGCAGTTCGCCACTCTCTTTATGAGTGAAGAACGGGATCGGCACACCCCAGTTGCGCTGACGCGAGATGCACCAGTCCGGACGGCCAGCGATCATGCTGTGCAGACGTGCCTGGCCCCAGGCCGGGACGAACTTGGTTTCTTCGATGGCTGCCAGCGAGCGCTCACGCAGGGTGCCGCCTTCATTGGGCTGCTTGTCCATGCCGACGAACCACTGCGCAGTGGCACGGTAGATCAGCGGCGTCTTGTGACGCCAGCAATGCATGTAGCTGTGGTTGATGGTCTCGTGCTTGAGCAGCGCGCCGACTTCTTCGAGCTTGGCGAGGATGTCTGCGGTGGCTTTCCAGATGAACTGGCCGCCAAAGAACGGCAGCGACTCGGCATAAACGCCGTTGCTCTGCACCGGGTTAAGGATGTCGTCGTTGCTCATGCCATAGCGTTTGCAGCTATAGAAGTCGTCCTCACCGTAAGCCGGTGCGGAGTGAACGATACCAGTGCCGGCGCCCAGCTCGACGTAGTCGGCCAGATAGAGCGGCGACAGACGCTCGTAGAACGGGTGACGGAAGTTGATCAGCTCCAGCTCGGCGCCCGCCACGGTAGCGATGACTTCGCCTTGCAGACCGTAACGCTGCAGGCAGCTTTCGACCATTTCTTCGGCCAGCAGCAGCAGACGATCACCGACGTCGACCAATGCATAGTTGAATTCCGGGTGGACGTTCAGCGCCTGGTTGGCCGGGATGGTCCAAGGCGTGGTGGTCCAGATGACGATGGCAGTCGGTTTGCTCAGGCTGGTCAGACCGAAAGCGGCGGCCAGTTTTTCGGCATCTTCGACCGGGAAGGCGACGTCGATGGCTTCGGACTTCTTGTCTTGGTACTCGACCTCGGCCTCGGCCAGGGCCGAACCGCAATCGAAGCAAAAGTTGACCGGTTTCAGGCCCTTGAACACGAAGCCGTTCTTGACGATCTCGGCCAGGGCGCGGATTTCACCGGCCTCGTTGGCGAAGTTCATGGTCAGGTAAGGATTGTCCCACTCGCCCAGCACTCCCAGGCGGATGAAGCCAGCCTTCTGTTCGGCTACCTGTTCGGCGGCATAGGTGCGGCAGCGCTCGCGGGTCAGGTCCGCCGGCTGGTTCTTGCCGAAGGTGGTCTCGACCTTGTGCTCGATCGGCAGGCCGTGGCAGTCCCAGCCCGGCACGTAGGGGGCATCGAAGCCGGCCAGGGTCTTGGAACGGGTGATGATGTCCTTGAGGATCTTGTTCAGCGCATGACCGATGTGAATGCTGCCGTTGGCATAGGGCGGGCCATCGTGCAGAACGAAGGACGGCCGATCCTTGCCGATCTCGCGCAGCTTCTGGTACAGGCCAATGCTGTCCCAGCGCGCCAGGGTTTGCGGCTCGCGCTGGGGCAGGCCGGCTTTCATCGGGAAGGCAGTGTCCGGGAGGTTCAGCGTGGCTTTGTAGTCGGTCATCTCAGGCTCTTGGCTTCATGGGTACGAGCGGCAATCAATCCAGCGGTTGGCCGAGCCAATAGGCTCGCGCCGCGGCGACATCCGCATCTATCGCCGCTTTCAATGCCTCCAGCGAGGCGAAACGCTGCTCATCCCGCAGCTTTTTATGGAAGGTCACCGTGACGCGCCGGCCGTAAAGGTCGCCAGCGAACTCCAGCAGATGCACTTCCAGATGGGGACGCCCATCGCCGGCGACCGTTGGCCGCTGGCCGATATTGGCCACCCCGTGATAACGCACGCCATCCTCGGCCTGCGCAGAAACCAGGAAAACCCCACGCAAGGGCGGCTGGCGCCTCTTGAGCTGGACATTGGCAGTCGGCGCGCCGAGTTGGCGGGCCAGTTTCTGCCCGTGCAACACCCGCCCGGCCAGGGCGAAAGGCCTGCCCAGCAGACGCTCGGCACGCTCCAGTTCGCCCTTGTGCAAAGCGTCCCGCACGCGCGAACTGCTGACCCGCTCACCGTCCAGCTCGACCGTCAGCGCTGCTTCGACGCTGAAGCCTTGCGCCTCTCCCGCATGCACCAGAAAGGCGAAATCGCCAAGCCGGTCGCAACCGAAGCGGAAATCGTCGCCGACTTCCAGATGCCGAACCCTCAATCCCTCGACCAGAACCTGCTGGACGAACGCACTGGCGGACAGCTCGCGCAGGCGACGGTTGAAAGCCAGGCACAACACCAGGTCCACGCCTTCGGCCGCCAGCAACTCCAGCTTCTCACGCAGGCGGGTCAGGCGCACCGGTGCACTGTCCGGGGTAAAGAATTCCCGCGGCTGTGGCTCGAAAATCACCACGCAGCTCGGCACACCCAACTCGATGGCGCGCTCACGCAGGCGCGCGAGAATAGCCTGATGCCCTCGATGCACACCGTCGAAATTGCCGATGGTGGCGACACATCCCTGGGTCAGGGTTTGCAGATTGTGAAGGCCTCTAACCAGCTGCATAGCGCGCTTCTTGCTTACAAAGTGCCCGATTATACGCACAGCGAGCGGTGGGCGACAGGCTGCGCGTCAGCCGATTAGCCCAGGCTGCGCCGGGAAAAATGGCGCAGGCGAAAGCCCAGGACCAGCAAGGCGCCGAAGTAAACCGACACGCCAAGCACAACCAGCCCAGCGAGGCGCAGCAGACGCCAGAGCATATCGCCCTGCGCCCAATCCGGCACCCATTGCATGACCACCAGCAACGCCGCGGCCATCAGCAATACCGCCACGACCAGTTTGAGCAGGAATCCCATCCAGCCAGGCTGCGGCTGGAACAGGCCGCCACGCCGCAGCTTCCAATACAGCAGGCCGGCATTCAGGCATGCCGCCAGGCCGATGGACAACGCCAACCCCGCATGGGCAAGCGGGCCGATCAGGACCAGGTTGAGCAGTTGCGTGACCACCAGCGTGATCAGGGCGATGCGTACCGGTGTCTTGATGTTCTGCTGGGCATAGAAGCCCGGAGCCAGGATCTTCACCAGAATGATGCCGAGCAAGCCGACGGCATAAGCGATCAGCGCCTGCTGGGTCATCAAGGAATCGTTCGAAGTGAACTTGCCATACTGGAACAACGAGACAGTCAACGGCTCGGCCAGCACCGCCAGCGCCACCGCGCAAGGCAGCACCAGCAGAAAGCACAGGCGCAGCCCCCAGTCGAGCAACCGCGAATACTCGTCGCGATTGGAGCTGGCGTAGGTTTTCGACAGCGCCGGCAGCAGGATCGTCCCCAGGGCAACACCGAGCACGCCCGATGGCAATTCCATCAGACGGTCGGCGTAGTACATCCACGACACCGAACCGGCGACCAGGAATGAAGCGAAGATGGTGTTGATGATCAGCGATACCTGGCTGACCGAGACGCCGAAGATCGCCGGCCCCATCTGCTTCAGCACCCGCCACACCCCCGCATCGCGCAGATTCAGGCGCGGCAGCACGAGCATGCCGATGCGCTTGAGATGCGGCAGTTGGTAAAGCAACTGCAGCAGGCCGCCGACCAGCACCGCCCAGCCCAGCACCATGATCGGCGGGTCAAAATAGGGCGTGAGGAACAGGGCGAAGCCGATCATGCTGAGATTCAGCAGGGTCGGCGTGAATGCCGGCACCGAGAAACGGTTCCAGGTGTTGAGCACCGCTCCGGCCAGGGAGGACAGCGAGATCAGCAATATATAAGGGAAGGTCAGGCGCAGCAGATCGACGGTCAGCGAGAAACGTTGCGGCTCATCAGCGAAACCAGGCGCGGACACCCACACGATCCAGGGCGCGGCGAGCATGCCGACCAAGGTGACGATGGCCAGCGCAAGAGTCAGCAAACCCGAGACGAAGGCGATGAAGGTTCGCGTGGCCTCCTCGCCCTGCTGGGTCTTATATTCCGCCAGGATCGGTACGAATGCCTGGGAAAATGCCCCTTCGGCGAAGATTCGTCGCAGCAGGTTGGGCAACTTGAAAGCCACGACCCAGGCATCCGACGCCACGCCGGCACCGAAAATCCGCGCGATCAGCGTGTCGCGAACAAACCCCATGATCCGGGAAAGCATCGTCAGCGAACTGACAGCAGCCAAAGACTTTAGCAAATTCATGAGGTTAGCGTTTACCCTGGAAACAACGCAGCGCGATTGGCGCACAAGGCCGTCGAGTTTAACCAGCCGCCGCCGGTCAGGCCAGTACGGACTGGCGCCGGCAGACTTGACACGAGCCCAACGCATCGGCATGATTCGCGGCCTTATTTGTTTGCTATCCCCCCTAGTATTCGAGGAGCTTGACGGTGGCCAATACACCTTCTGCCAAAAAACGCGCCAAACAGGCTGAGAAGCGTCGTAGCCATAACGCCAGCCTGCGCTCCATGGTTCGTACCTACATCAAGAACGTGGTCAAGGCTATCGACGCCAAGGACCTGGAGAAAGCCCAGAACGCCTACACCCTGGCCGTTCCGGTCATCGACCGCATGGCCGACAAGGGCATCATCCACAAGAACAAGGCCGCTCGTCACAAGAGCCGCCTGAACGGCCACATCAAGGCACTCAGCCAAGCTGCCGCCTAAGCCGTCAGGTTCTTGAAAAAACCGGCCATTGGCCGGTTTTTTTATTGCGCTCAAAAAATCCGGCCTCGCCGCAGCCGCGGCGAGGCCCGACCCCCTCAGTGTGCCCAGGGCAGGATCGGAATCGCCGTCACCGCATTCTGCGGGCTACCCTCGATCACGCGATCGCTATACACCAGATACACCAGCGTATTGCGCTTTTCATCGAAGAAACGCACGACCTGCATGCTCTTGAACACCAGCGAGGTTCGCTCCTTGAACACCTCCTCGCCATCGGCCAGCTTGCCCTTGAACTCGATAGGGCCAACCTGGCGACAAGCGAGCGACGCCTCGGCGCGGTCCTCGGCCAAGCCAAGACCACCCTTCACGCCCCCCGTCTTGGCCCGCGACAGGTAGCAGGTCACACCCTCGACCTTCGGATCATCGAACGCCTCGACGACGATCTTGTCGTTCGGGCCGACCCATTTGAAGACAGTGGACACCTCGCCAATCTGCTCGGCCGAAGCCCACAGCGGCAACGCACACAGCAACCCCACCCAGACACGCTTCATCGACTCTCTCCCCAAAACCCAAATTCGCACAAGCCCCGACAACGAGACATCACACCAGAATCATATTGTCCCGATGCAACAGCTCCGGCTCGTCGACGTAGCCCAACAGACGCTCGATGGCATCCGACGAATGGCCGATGATTTTCTGCGCCTCGAGCGCACTGTAGTTGGCCAGGCCACGCGCGATCTCGCGCCCGTCCGGACCGACGCAGACGACCATTTCGCCGCGCCGGAAACTGCCCTGCACCTCGCGCACGCCAACCGGCAACAGGCTCTTGCCGTCACGCAGCACCGCCTTCACCGCACCCGCATCGAGCACCAGCGTGCCGCGGGTCTGCAGATGGCCGGCCAGCCACTGCTTGCGCGCCGCCAGCAGGCCACGCTCAGGCGCCAGCAGCGTACCCAGGCGCTCGCCCGCATGCAGGCGATCCAACACCCGCTCGATACGCCCCCCCACGATCACCGTATAGGCACCGGAACGCGCCGCCAGGCGCGCCGCGCGCAACTTGGTCTGCATGCCGCCACGACCGAGCGCACCACCGGTTCCACCCGCGACCGCATCCAGCGCCGCATCATCGGCGCGCGCCTCATAGATAAGCTGGGCATCGGGATTGTGCCGCGGATCGGCATCGAACATGCCATCACGATCAGTGAGGATCACCAGCAGGTCGGCCTCGACCAGGTTGGCCACCAGCGCCGCCAGGGTATCGTTGTCACCAAAGCGGATCTCGTCAGTGACCACGGTGTCGTTCTCGTTGATCACCGGGATCACCCCCAGCTCGACCAGCGTGCGCAAGGTGCTGCGCGCATTCAGGTAGCGCTTGCGGTCGGAAAGGTCGTCATGCGTCAGCAATACCTGGGCCGTCTGCTCGTCATGCCCGGCGAAACTGGACTCCCAGGCACGCACCAAGCCCATCTGCCCCACCGCCGCAGCCGCCTGCAGCTCATGAATGGCACTCGGCCGGGACACCCACCCCAGGCTACTCATGCCCGCCGCCACGGCCCCGGAAGAAACCAGCACCAGCTCGACACCAGCACGGCGCAACGCCACCATCTGCTCGACCCAGACCGCCATCGCATCACGATCAAGACCACGACCATCGGCAGTCAACAGCGCACTGCCGATCTTCACCACCCAGCGCTGCGCGCCAGTCACCTTGTCCCGCATGTCAGAACCCCAGAACCAGTCAGCACAACGCCGCTAAGAAGCGGCGCTGCAAGATACCCTGTTTTCAGTCACGGACGTAGATGATCTCAGGACCATCCTCGTCATCCTCGAAGTCATCCCAATCGTCGTCATCATCCACATCATCGACACTCTTGAGACCCGCCTTGCGCAGCGCACGCCGGTCGTCCAGCGCCTGGATACGGGCACGCGCCTCATCCTCGATACGGCGATCCAGCTCAGCGAGCTCTTCAGCGTACGCAGGCTCCTCGACCTTGCGCAGCTCACGCTCATCGAGATAACGCATGATCGCCTGCGTCAGCGACTCGGTCCCTTCGCTCTCTAGAGCCGAAATCACATGCACCGGGCCTTGCCAGTCGAGACGCTCGACCACCGCACGCATGCGCTCCTCGCGCTCATCGTCGAGCAATTGATCAGCCTTGTTCAGCACCAGCCAGCGATCGCGATCGGCCAAGGCCGGGCTGAATTTCTCCAGCTCGCGAATGATGACCTCGGCGGCCTCGGCCGGATCGCTTTCATCCAATGGCGCCATGTCGACGAGGTGCAGCAGCAGGCGGGTACGCGCCAGGTGCTTGAGGAAACGGATACCCAGGCCAGCCCCCTCAGAGGCGCCCTCGATCAGCCCCGGGATGTCCGCGACCACGAAGCTTTTGTAGCGTCCGACACTGACCACACCCAGGTTCGGCACCAGGGTAGTGAATGGATAGTCCGCCACCTTCGGCTTGGCTGCGGACACGGAACGAATGAAGGTACTCTTGCCGGCATTCGGCAAGCCGAGCAGACCGACATCGGCCAGCACCTTCAGCTCGAGCTTCAGGTCACGCGCATCACCCGGCTTGCCTGGCGTGGTCTGGCGCGGTGCGCGGTTGGTACTGGACTTGAAGCGGGTATTGCCCAACCCATGCCAGCCGCCCTGAGCGACCAGCAGACGCTGGCCCGGCCTGGTCAGGTCGCCGATCACCTCCTGGGTGCCGGCATCGATCACGGTGGTACCCACCGGGACCGGGAGGATCAGGTCCTCACCCTTGGCACCGGTACACTCGGTGCTGCCGCCCTTCTCTCCATTGCGCGCATTGAAGCGGCGGGTATAGCGATAGTCGACCAGGGTATTCAGGTTCTCGTCGGCCTCCATGAATACGGAGCCGCCGTCGCCACCATCACCGCCGTTGGGGCCACCCTTCTCGATGAATTTCTCACGACGAAAACTCATCATGCCGTTGCCGCCGTCGCCGGCTTTTACAAATATCGAAACTTCGTCAACGAATTTCATGGGTACGCCTCCCGTCGCGGGACGGGCCAATGGAACACGAGTTACAGGATATACAGAAACAAAAAAGCCCCGTCGCGAGACGAGGCTTTTTCAGCGAACGCGGGCTTAGGCAGCCACGACGCTCACGTAACGGCGACCGAAGGCACCCTTGACTTCGAACTTGACCACGCCATCCACTTTCGCGAACAGGGTGTGGTCTTTGCCGATGCCAACGCCGTAGCCGGCGTGGAACTGGGTGCCGCGCTGACGCACGATGATGTTGCCGGCCTTGATGACCTGGCCGCCGAACAGTTTCACGCCAAGGCGTTTACTTTCCGAGTCGCGGCCGTTGCGGGTAGAACCGCCAGCTTTTTTGTGTGCCATGAGTCAAATCCTCCAAAGAAGGGATCGAGGGCTGAAAGATCAGGCCTGGATACCGGTGATCTTGATTTCGGTGAACCACTGACGGTGGCCCTGACGCTTCATGTGGTGCTTGCGGCGACGGAATTTGATGATGGTCACTTTGTCGTGACGGCCTTGGGAGACCACTTCAGCGACAACCTTGGCACCATCGACGACCGGCGCACCGATCTTGACGTCGTCGCCATTGCCAACCAGCAGAACGCGGTCGAAGGTAATGGACTCGCCAGTGGCGACTTCCAGTTTTTCGACCTTGAGGAATTCACCTTCGGCGACTTTGTATTGCTTGCCACCGGTAACGATTACAGCGTACATGGATTGCTCTCCGTGAAACCTGCTCACCCGACGCTTTAGAGAAAGAGTTATGGGCCGGCATGGCTGCACGACATCGGGATGATGCCGTTGCAATTGCGTAAGGCAGGGAGTTAGGGGCCGCGATTGTACGGAAAGGCCAATCCCGAGGCAAGCCCTGCCCGTCCTTGCCTTGACAGGCCCTACCCTGCCCCCTAGCATGCCGCGCAACCCGCCCGGGCCCGGCCAGGCGCCGCGGTCCTGCTGGCTCCGCACCTCCCGGTGAGGTTGGAGCGTCTCAGTTTCAGGAGCAACGATGCAACCCCAGTCCTTCTACAGCGTGGTCGCGGACGATTTCGCTGCCGTCGACGGCATCATTCGCCGCCAACTGGTTTCCCGCGTTCCACTGGTGGAAAAGATCGGTGACTACATCATTTCCGCCGGCGGCAAGCGCCTGCGCCCACTGCTCGTCCTGCTGAGTGGCAAAGCCCTTGGCTATCAGGCCGACGACCTGCGCCTGCTGGCCGCGACCATCGAATTCCTGCACACCGCCACCCTGCTGCACGATGATGTGGTCGACATGTCCGGCATGCGTCGCGGTCGCGCCACCGCCAACGCCCAATGGGGCAACGCACCCAGCGTGCTGGTCGGCGACTTCCTTTATTCACGCTCCTTCGAAATGATGGTCGAGCTGGGTTGCATGCCAGTCATGCACATCCTCTCCCACGCCACCCGCGTCATCGCCGAAGGCGAAGTGCTGCAACTGACCAAGGTGCGCGACGCCAGCACCACCGAAGAAACCTACATGGAGGTCATCCGCGGCAAGACCGCAATGCTCTTCGAAGCCTCCACTCACAGCGCCGCCGCACTGGCCGGTGCTGACGAAGAGGTGCGTAACGCTCTACAGACCTTCGGTGACCACCTCGGTATCGCCTTCCAACTGGTCGACGACCTGCTCGACTACCAGGGCGACAGCGAGACCCTGGGCAAGAACGTCGGCGACGACCTGGCCGAGGGCAAGCCGACCCTGCCGCTGATCTACACCATGCGCGAAGGCACCGCCGAACAGGCGGCCCTGGTGCGCAAGGCGATCCAGAAAGGCGGCGTGGAAGACCTCGAAAGCATTCGCGCGGCCGTCGATGCCTCTGGCGCCCTGGCCTACACCGCGAAACTCGCCCGCGAGCACGCGGATCGCGCCATCGCCTGCCTCGACAAGTTGCCGGCCAACCCCTATCGCGACGCCCTGATCGAATTGAGCCGGTTTGCCGTAGCCCGCACACACTGATCGTCAAGCACTGTTGAAAGCCCGTCCTCGTGACGGGTTTTTTCGTTGGTGCGACAAAAGGTCAAATTGAGGCTTGCTATTATTTGAATAAGAATTATTCTCATCACACGAAAGCATTTTCAGGAGATGGGCAAATGACTTATTTGATCGACGCATGGCTGGATCGCCCGCATCCCTACCTGCGCATCCTCAATCGCGAAACGGGCGAGGTCTGTGCGGTCCTGGAGGAAGAAGCCATCGACGAATTGCGCGACCAGGGCGACCTCGACCTCGTCAGCCTCAACTCGAACGAGCCCAGCGTCTTGAAGGAACTGGTTCGGGGACTCTTCCTGTTCTGCTACGCCCGTGCCTTGCGCCCTCAGGGAGAGGCCTACTGACAGCGGAACGAAAACCGGCGCAGGAGGCGCCGGCGACAGAGGCGTGACGCCACAAGACGTCACGTCGACGCCCAGGGCACTCAGGAAGAGTGGCCTGGGCGTCGGGTACGGCATACCTCAGAGGATTTCCAGCAGCTCGACGTCGAACACCAGCACGCTGTGCGGCGGGATGCTGCCGGTCGCCTGGCCGCCGTAGGCCAGTTCGCTCGGCACGTGCAGACGCCACTTGCTGCCGGTGCCCATCAGTTGCAGGGCCTCGACCCAACCGGCAATCACGCCGCCCACCGGGAACTCGGCCGGCTGGCCGCGCTGGTAGGAGCTGTCGAACACGCTGCCGTCGATCAGGGTGCCGTGGTAGTGGGTACGAACCTGATCTTCGCGGGACGGCTTCGGGCCATCGCCAGCGACCAGCACTTCGTATTGCAGGCCAGATGGCAGCTCGGTCACACCTTCGCGCTTAGCATTCTCGACCAGGTATTCACGCCCGGCAGCAGCGGCCGCTTCGGCTTTGGCTGCGGCTTCGGCCTGCATCACTTCGCGGATGGCACGGAAGGCGTTGTTGAGATCATCCGGCGAAACACGGCTTTCCTGATTGGCGAAGGCATCGCGCAGGCCGACGACAATCGCTTCGAGACTGACGCCTGGCGGTGGATTGTCACGCAGTTGGTCGCCCAGTTGGCGGCCGATGCCATAGCTCACGCGGGTTTCATTGGTAGACAGATCGATGTCGGACATGGCCGGACTCCAGGGGCGGTCGAAAAGGCCGGCAAGCCTAGCACAAGCGGCCAGTGCCAATGCGCAGGCGGAAAAAAGCCCAGCGCAAGCCGGGCTTCAGGAACAATTACACGATCAGTGATCGTGCTTGGTCATCTTGTCCAGGTAACCCATGGCGAATGCGGAAACCACGAACGTCATGTGGATAATCACGTACCACATCAGCTTGTCGTTCTCGATCTTCTGCGCATCCATGAACATGCGTAGCAGGTGGATGGACGAGATCGCCACGATGGAAGCCGCGACCTTCATCTTCAGCGAACCGGAGTCCATCTTGCCCAGCCAATCGAGTTTTTCCTTGTTTTCGTCGATATCGAGCTGGGACACGAAGTTCTCGTAGCCCGAGAACATCACCATCACCAGCAGGCCGCCAACCAGCGCCATGTCGATCAACGACAGCAGAACCAGGATCAGCTCGGCCTCGGTCTTGACGAATACCGCCGGCAAGATGTGGAAGATTTCCTGGAAGAACTTCAGCGACAGAGCCAGCAAGGCCAGGGACAGGCCGAAATAGACCGGGGCAAGCAGCCAGCGCGATGCGTACATCGCATTTTCAATAAAGCGTTCCATGAGTTCTCGCAGGAAAGGAGGGGAAAAACGCCCGCGAGTATACTCAGCCGTCATAACGGAACAAGGTGTTCGAGGTTACCGCGCTTTACCCCCAGAAGCTGTGGATAACATTGTTGGTAATCTCGGGATCGATGGCCACGTATCATGCGCTACCTAGGCTCCGCGAAGCCGGCCAAAAAATGTCCAGCCGCACTCAGACGCCGACCAGGCGCGTTCGTTTACCCGCATTGAGGCGGCGTAGCTCGGCGTGCAAGTGCAGGTCCCAGATCAGCGGTTCCTCGCTCGCCTGATAGCCTTGCTGCACCAGGCACTCGGCAATCGATTGAAGAATCGACTCGGCAACGAAAGGCCCGTGGAATGGGCCTTGCGCACGGATCTCCGAAGGTTGTGAACCAGACATTCCAGCTGCGCAGAGCAACGTCCACAAACCGCGCCCGCCAGCGAGCGGACGGATCTGGCATTCGATACGCGTGGTCAGGCCAAGGAAATGGCGGATAAGACAGAGACTGCGCGACATGATGGCGCCCCCCTCGAATGGCTGATGTCAGCCTACACCCCACCAGACCACGAAGAAACGGCAAAGTTATCCCGATTTTCTGTGGATAACTCTGTGAGCGAAGCGGGGGCAGATGGCTGGCGGCGATGAGCCACGGGATCGCAGGCGGACTGCTCAAGGGATGAGCGAGCCGCGACCGGCCCCGTGCGCCGCAAGCTTCGAGTCGCGTTGACTTGAAGCTCGCGGCAGATCCCGCCGCTGGCACCGCCTATCCGGCGCTCGGATCTTGCGGCTTTTCCTCTGAAGCCTCTTGCATACCCATTTCAGCGATACCGCGTAGACGCTCGACGACGCGGGCGTTGACACTGCCCGCCGGGAAACGCCCCTGCTCGTCCGCCGCCCCAGCCGGCTCGCCGACCAGCAGGCTCAAGGCCTCGTCGACGTGACGCACCGCGTAGACGTGGAACAACCCGGCCCTCACGGCTTGCAGAACCCGCTCGTCGAGCATCAGGTTGGCGACGTTGGAATACGGAATGATCGCGCCCTGCTCGCCCGTCAGTCCACGCGCCTCGCAGAGGCGGAAAAAGCCTTCGATCTTCTCGTTGACCCCGCCGACCGCCTGCACTTCACCGAACTGGTTGATCGAGCCGGTAATCGAAAAGCACTGTTTCAGCGGCGTGCGCGACAGTGCGGAAATCAGCGTGCAGACTTCGCCTAGCGAGGCACTGTCGCCATCCACGTAGCCGTAGGACTGCTCCAAGGCGATGCTCGCGGAAATTTCCAAGGGGAATTCCTGGGCATAGCGACTGCCCAGGAAGCCGGTGAGAATCATCACCCCCTTGGAGTGGATAGGCTGGCCCAGGTTGACCTCGCGCTCGATGTCGACGATGCCGGAACCACCCGGATAAACCGTGGCGGAAATCCGCGCCGGCACGCCGAATGCCGAATCGCCGACTTCGAGCACGGTCAGGCCGTTGCACTTGCCGATGGCAGCACCCTCGGTGTCGATCAGGATGATACCGGCGAGCATGTCATCGATGATGCGCGCCGAGACTCGTCCGGTGCGCGTGGCCTTGGCTTTCAAGGCCCGCTCGATGTGGCCGGCATCGGTCGCCCCATCGCCTGCCAGGTTACGGATGAAATCCGCCTCGCTGACCAACTGGAACAGGTCGCCGATCCGCGCCGAAAGGCGCCCCTGGTGTTCGGCCAGACGCGCGCTGTAGGTCGCCAGGCGGGCGACGGCCGACGATGTCAGCGGCGCCAGCCCTTCCTCCGACGTGCGGGTTTTCAGCAACTGGGCGAACTGCTCCAGGCTCTCCTCGGCCAGCGGGATGTCCTCGTCGAAGTCCACCAGCACGCGGAACATCTCCTGGAAGTCCGGATCGGCGTCCTGCAGGGCGTAATAAAGCTGGCGCGAGCCGATGATCACTACCTTCAACTGCAAGGGGATCGTCTGTGGCGTCAGGGTCACCGTGGCGATCCGACCGAGATCGCCCAGCGGCGACTCCATCTTCAGCTTGTGCGACTGCAGTGCGCGCTTGAGCGCCTCCCAGACGAAGGGCTCGCCAAGCATCTTCTCAGCCTCCAGCACCAAAAAGCCGCCGTTGGCCCGGTGCAGCGCACCGGGGCGTAGTTGCCGATAGCTGGTATAGAGCGCGCCCTGATCGGTGTTGTACTCGATGCGACCGAACAGGTTGTCGTAGGTCGGATGCGACTCGAACACCACCGGCGCCCCGCCATCGGTATGGTGACCGACGATCAGGCTCGGGCAGTATTGTTCTTCCAGCAGCTCACGCCGATGGGCATCGGGCTTGTCGTCGCTGAGCAGATCGAACACGGTTTTCAGCAGGTTGACCTGAACGGCCTGCAGGTAAGCGCAGACGCCAGCGTTCTCGGCGTATTTCTCCGACAGCGGCGCAAGCAGCGGCTGCAAAGCGAGGGTGATGGTTTCCTCATTGAGCTGGCGCAACTGGTTGCTCGACTCGCGCTTCCACTGCGGCAAGCCAGTCAATTCTTCGTTCAAGCGCTCTTCGAGCACCGCTATATCGGCGTGGAAGCGCTCGCGCTCGGCCTCGGGCAACTGGGCAAACTCGGCCTCGTCGAGGGCCTTGCCTTCGCTCATCGGGGTGAAGGCGATATTGCTGCTGTCGCGATACAACGCCACGCCCTTTTCCAGGGACAGGCGCTCGATCACATCCAACGCCTTGTCGTAGCGCTGGTTGAAGGCACGGTCGATGACGGCCTTCTTCTGTTGATAGGTCGGGGTCTCGAACACCGCCGGGAAGGTCGACAGCAGGTTGTCGACCAGATGATTGACGTCAGCGATGAAATCCGCCGCGGTACCAGCCGGAAGCTCGATCGAGCGAGGCTCCCGTGGCTCGTCGAAATGATTGACGTAGACCCAGTCGGACGGCGTCGCCTGGCGCTTGGCCTCGGCCTTCAGGTAGCGCTTGACGAAGGAGAAGCGGCCGGTGCCCGGCTCGCCCATGACGAACACGTTATAACCGGGCCGCGGCATGGCCACACCGAACTGCAATGCCTCGACGGCCCGCTCCTGGCCCAGCACGCCGCGGAAGGGCTCGAGATCTTCGGTGGTCTTGAACGGGAACTGCTCTGGAGCGAAGGGACGGGTCAACTCATCGGGTGCCAGGCGCAGGCCGGCAACGAGGGATTCAGGCATTGGATGTCCTTACCGCTGAATGATGGCTCATTCTGGCGCCCGCTCGACGGGCATGGCAAGGAACTCAGAGCAGCCGCAAGCTACAAGTTAAAAGCGCTTCAGGGCATTCCAGGCTCTTAACTTGCAGCTTGACGCTTGACGCTTGGGGACTTCTTGTCAGACCACGCCCTGCGCCAGCATGGCGTCGGCGACCTTGACGAAGCCGGCTATGTTCGCGCCCTTGACGTAGTTGACCGTGCCGTCCGCTTCCTCGCCGTAGGACACGCAGGCGTTGTGGATCGACTGCATGATGCCGTGCAGCTTGGTGTCCACTTCACCGGCCGTCCAATGCAGGCGCATGGCGTTCTGGCTCATTTCCAGGCCGCTGGTGGCCACGCCGCCAGCGTTGGACGCCTTGCCCGGTGCGTAGAAGATACCCGCCTCGATGAACAGGTCCACGGCGTCCAGGGTCGACGGCATGTTGGCGCCTTCGGCAACGCAGATGCAGCCGTTGCGCAGCAGCACGCGGGCATCCTCGGCATCCAGTTCGTTCTGGGTCGCGCACGGCAGGGCAATGTCGCACGCCAGGCCCCAGGGCCGCTGGCCGGGGAGGAAATGCAGGTCGAAGGCATGGGCCATTTCTTCGAGACGACCGCGCCGCACGTTCTTCAGGTCCATCAGGTATTGCCACTGCTCTTCGCTCATGCCCTGCGGCATGTGCAGGGTGCCGGCGGAATCGGAGACCGAGATGACCCTGCCGCCCAGCTCCATGACTTTCTGCGCGGCGTATTGGGCGACGTTGCCCGAGCCGGAAATGGTCACGTTGCGACCGTCAAAAGACTGCTCCTTGCGTTTGAGCATCTCCTGGGCGAAGTAGACACAGCCGTAACCGGTCGCCTCCGGGCGGATCAGGCTGCCGCCATAGGCCAGGCCCTTGCCGGTCAGGACCGAGGAGAACTCGTTGGCCAGGCGCTTGTACTGGCCGAACAGGTAGCCGATTTCACGCCCGCCCACGCCGATGTCACCGGCCGGCACGTCGAGATCAGCACCAACGTGGCGGTACAGCTCGCTCATGAACGACTGGCAGAAGCGCATCACTTCGGCATCGCTCTTGCCCTTCGGATCGAAGTCGGACCCGCCCTTGCCACCGCCCATCGGCAGCGAGGTCAGGGAATTCTTGAACACCTGCTCGAAGGCCAGGAACTTGAGCACGCTGAGGTTCACCGACGGGTGGAAACGCAGGCCGCCCTTGTATGGGCCGATGGCACTGCTCATCTGCACGCGGAAACCACGGTTGACCTGTACGCGGCCGGCATCGTCGACCCACGGCACGCGGAACAGGATCGCCCGTTCAGGCTCGACCATACGCTCGACGATGCCCGCTTCCATGTAGTGCGGATTGGCTTCGAGAAACGGCCACAGGGAGCGCAGGACCTCTTCCACCGCCTGATGGAATTCGGGCTGGTTCGGGTCGCGCTGCTTCAGGCGGTCGAGAAAGTTATCTACGGAATGCGTCATGGCGGAGTCCCTGAAACCAATGGTGTTGAAGTTGTTAGGCGGCAGACTCTACCAAGAATGAATTGCACTTAAAAAGTGCAAAATGACGCTTTTTTGAATCTTTTTGGCGCTCAAAATATAAAACACCCGCTGAAACACGGATAAATCGAGCGAATTTCGCACCAAAACAAGACTATTGATGCGCGAAAATCGGGCGCTAATTTACTGCTGGTTTACCGCCAACCCAGGTCGAACCGGGCCGGGTATTCACGCAATCTGCCACCTCGCAGGCCTGCCGGCTGACACCGTCCAACCATTCATCGACAGGCTTTTAACGAATTACCGACATCGGCGGTCTGAAACTACAAGGACCTTTCAAGTAGTAGGGATCGTCATGCGCCTGTGGGTATTGCTGCTGGCAGCGAGTATCTTGGCTGGCTGCCAATCCAACCACGAGTACCTGCTAAGCCAGGGCTACCCACCGGCTTTCGCCGATGGTTTCGATGCCGGGTGCAGCAGCGGACGCAATGCGGCTGGGGCGATCAGCGATGGCTTCCAGAAGGACGTGCCGCGCTATCTCAAGGACAAGACCTACGCCAAGGGCTGGGACGATGGTTTCCGCCAATGCCAGGCCAAGGCCGACCGCGAGGAGCGCCGCGCCTATTTCGAGCACGTCGGGCAGAAACGCGCGGACCGCGACCGCGCCTGGGAACGCGAGAAAAACCGTGCGCTGAGCCGTTCCCTGCGCGGTCGCTGACCGGCACGCTTACGGGTTATCCTCGCACCTCAATTCTTGCACGGATGCCCGTCGTGACCATTCCCGCCCAAGAGCCGAAAGGCCCTCTGCCCTTTTCTACCTGGCTGCCACTGATCGCGGGTGGCGTCTATGGCCTGGTCCTGCGCCTGCTGTTCTCCGGGATGATCATCGGCGGAGAACAGATGCCAACGGTGATGGCCGCAGCCTTCGTCTATGCCGTGCCCTTCGCGGTCGGTGCGATCACCATCTACCTGGCCGAACGCGTCACGCGCAGGTCCTGGGTCTTCTACGTCTTCGTCCCCTGGCTGGCGGTGGCACTGTTCGTCGGCGGCACCGCCGTGGCCTTGATCGAGGGGCTGATCTGCATTGCCATGGCGCTGCCGCTGTTCTGCCTGCTGGGTTCGGCCGGCGGCTTGCTGATGGGGCTGATCTGTCGCCTGCGCAAGCGCCCGGTGCGTACCTTGCAGAGCATTGCCCTGCTGCCATTGCTGATGGCCGCGGGCGAGCACTTGATTCCCAGCCGGAACGACATTGACCAGGTCCAGCGCAGCGTGCATATCGCCGCCGCGCCGGCCGATGTCTGGAAGCTGATTCTCAATCCGCGCGACATGCGCCCGGAAGAACTGCAAGGCGGCCTGGCCTATCGCATCGGCGTGCCCTACCCGGTGCAGGCGATAACCGAGCGCGCCGAAGTCGGTGCCGTGCGCAAGTCGTTCTGGCAGAAAGGCGTGCAGTTCGATGAGCGCATCAGTGCCATCGAGCCAGAACGGTTCATCGCCTGGACCTACCAGTTCACCCCCGAATCGTTCCCGGCCGGCAGCATGGACGAGCATGTGGTGATCGGCGGCCAGTACTTCGACCTGCTCGACACCCGTTACACGCTGACCCCGGAAAACGGCGGCACCCGCCTGGACCTCGACGTGCGTTTCCGCGCCACCACCAAGTTCAACTGGTATGCCGTGCCCCTGGCCAACTACATGCTGAATGACACCGCAGGCGTACTGCTGAACTTCTATCGGCAGCGCGCCGAGCACGTAGCGACGCGCCGATAATTGCCGCGCAGGCGGCCTGCATAGCTGTTCAGCCGTGGCCCTTTCGGATAAAAGTCTGCGCTAGGCGAACCGGTGCCGCCAAACTGGCCTATCCCCGGCAAGGAGCGAAAACAGCTCCCGCCCGTATCGTGTTGTTCTGTTTTGTCTGCCCCATCCATCTGTGTAGGCATGGCTTCCAAATGATAGAACCGGAACGGATAGTGGCGTTGTCACACGACGTCGAAGTACTGGCGGGGCGCGGTATCAACGACATTCAGAAGATCACCCAGCAGACCCGCCTGCTGGCGATCAACGCCTTGATCGAGGCGGCGCATGCGGGCGAGTCGGGACGCGGCTTCGCGGTCGTGGCCGAGGAAGTCAAGGCCATCTCCGAGCGTATCACCGGCATCGCCGCGAGCCTCACCCGCGACCTGCAGAGTGCCGTCAGCGAGCTTTCCGAACTCGGCCGCGGCATGTGCTTCGATGTCCGTGGCCAGCGCCTGGCCGACCTTGCGCTGAACATGATCGAGATCATCGACCGCAACCTCTACGAACGCTCCTGCGACGTACGCTGGTGGGCAACGGACGCCTCCCTGGTCGAAGCGCTGAGCCTGCGCACAGCCGCAGCATGCGCCCATGCGAGCCAGCGCCTGGGCGTGATCCTGAACGCCTATACGGTCTATCTCGACATCTGGCTCACCGACACCGAAGGCACGATCATCGCCTCGGGGCGCCCGGACACCTACCGCCAGGTGCAGGGCGCGGATGTCTCGCAGGCCGACTGGTTCCAGGCGGCCATGCGCCATCGCGACGGAGATCAGTACCATGCCGGAGCGGTCCAGCAGCAAGCGCTGCTGGAGAATGCCCGTAGCTGCATTTTCAGCGCTGCCGTGTTCGGTGGCGCGCAGGGGCGCGAACGTATCGGCACGATAGGTATCCTGTTCGACTGGCAGAACCAGGCGCGTTCCGTCATCGACGGTGTCCGCTTGAGCGACGAAGAGCGCGCCCGCAGCCAACTGATGCTGGTGGATGCCCAGCACCGCCTCATCGCCAGCTCGGATCCGAAAGCGCAACTGGGCACGCCGATCGCCTTGCAACTTCGCCAGGATCAGAAGACGGGCTACCGTTCGCTGAACGCCCACACCATTCAGGCCTATTCCTTGACGCCCGGCTTCGAAACCTACGCCGGCCTAGGCTGGTATGGCGTGATCGAGCAGCGCTTGCCAGGCCAGGAGTCCAGGTCGCCGGCCAGGTGACTGGCTCCTCCGCTTTGCGGGCCAAATGCTAACGGAGCCAGAGCTCCGTTTTTTCACTGCGGCATTTACTGCGCCAGTTTCTTGTGCCGTACGCGATGCGGCTGGGCGGCGGCATCGCCGAGGCGTTTCTTGCGGTCGGCCTCGTACTCGGTGTAGTTGCCTTCGAAGAAGATCACACCGTCGTCCTCGTAGGACAGGATGTGGGTCGCCACGCGGTCCAGGAACCAGCGATCGTGGGAAATCACGATGGCGGCGCCAGGGAAGTCCAGCAGCGCGTCTTCCAGCGAGCGCAGGGTTTCCACGTCGAGGTCGTTGGACGGTTCGTCGAGCAGCAGGACGTTGGCGCCTTCCTTCAGGGTCAGGGCCAGGTGCAGACGGCCACGCTCACCACCGGAGAGGTCCTTGACGAACTTCTGCTGGTCGGCGCCCTTGAAGTTGAAGCGGCCGACGTAGCCACGCGACGGTACCTCGTAGTTGCCGATTCTGATCTGGTCGAGCCCGTCGGACACCGCTTCCCAGACGGTCTTGCTGCCGTCCAGGTCGTCGCGGCTCTGGTCGACGCAGGCCAGTTGCACGGTCTCGCCGATCTCGATGCTGCCGGAGTCCGGGGTTTCCTTGCCCATCAGCATGCGGAACAGGGTCGACTTACCGGCGCCGTTACCGCCGATCACGCCGACGATGGCGCCCTTCGGTACGCTGAACGACAGGTCTTCGACCAGCACGCGGTCGCCGTAGCCCTTGGTCACGTTCTTGAACTCGATGACCTTGTCGCCCAGGCGTGGGCCGGCCGGGATGTAGATTTCGTTGGTCTCGGCGCGCTTCTGGAATTCCTGCGACTGCATCTCTTCGAAGCGCTGCAAGCGGGCCTTGGACTTCGACTGGCGGGCCTTGGCGCCTTTGCGCACCCACTCCAGCTCTTCCTTCATGGCCTTTTCGTGGGCCGACTGCTGCTTGGATTCCTGGGCCAGGCGCTCGGACTTCGCCTCCAGCCAGCCGGAATAGTTACCCTCATACGGGATGCCCGCGCCACGGTCGAGTTCGAGAATCCAGCCGGCGACGTTGTCGAGGAAGTACCGGTCGTGGGTGATCGCCACCACGGTGCCGGGGAAGTCGTGGAGGAAACGTTCCAGCCAGGCCACGGAGTCGGCGTCCAGGTGGTTGGTCGGCTCGTCGAGCAGGAGCATGTCGGGCGCCGACAGCAGCAGGCGGCACAGGGCCACGCGGCGCTTCTCGCCACCGGACAGGTGCTCGACCTTGGCGTCCCAGGCTGGCAGGCGCAGGGCATCGGCGGCGACTTCCAACTGGCGTTCGAGATTGTGACCATCGCTGGCCTGCAGGATCGCTTCGAGCTTGGCCTGCTCGGCGGCCAGCTTGTCGAAGTCGGCATCCGGCTCGGCATAGGCGGCGTAGACCTCGTCCAGGCGCGCCTGGGCATCCTTGATCCCGCTCACCGCTTCCTCGACCACTTCGCGCACGGTCTTCTGCGGATCGAGCTGCGGCTCCTGGGGCAGGTAGCCGACGTTGATGTCGGGCATCGGCCGGGCTTCGCCATCGAACTCTTTGTCGACACCGGCCATGATCCGCAGCAGGGTGGATTTACCCGCGCCGTTCAGGCCAAGCACACCGATCTTGGCGCCGGGGAAGAACGACAGGGAGATGTTCTTGAGGATTTCACGCTTCGGCGGAACGACCTTGCTCAGCCGGTGCATGGTGAAGACGTATTGAGCCAAAATCCTGACCTCGTTGGAAAAGGTGAAAACACTGAATCCAGCCATTGGCGGCGCTGGGGGCCAACTCATGGAGTCCGTGCGACGACGTCGGCGAGCGACGGGCGGACCAGGGCGAGCAGCGGCCAAGGAGACGCAGTTTACGCGTTGTGAGGCCGCCCCTGAACCCACCGATGGTAAAAGCGGAGAATTCAGTTGCGACGCGGGGTGCGAAGCGTAGCAGAGCGCTCCGCGCAAATGATCGATAGCCAACGGCGCCCGATAGGCCGATGCTGCCTGTACGTTTCCATCGAAAGCAGCCCATGTCCACCATCGAACCGTTGTTGCTATCCACCGCTCGCGTCTGCACTTTCGACGGCAGTCAGCCGCTGACCAACGCCAGCGGCTTTTTCTTCGCCCGTGACCAGCGCCTGTTCCTGGTGACCAGCCGCCACGTGATGATCGATGAACCGAGCCAGCATTTTCCCGACCGGGTGGAAATAGAACTGCACACCGACCTGAACAACCTGGCCGAATCCATCGGTTTCTCGATTCCCCTGTACCGCAACGGCAAGAGCCTGTGGCGCCGGGCTACCGACAGCGCTGGCGAGGTCGATGTGGCGGCGATCGAGATCGACCGCGATGCGCTCCCCGCGACCACGCTCTTCCAGCCTTTCACCCCGGACCACCTGTACCTGCCGCCCGGCGGCGTGGAGGTCGGCACCTCGCTGCTGGTGGTCGGTTTCCCCCTGGGTTTCCACGACAACCTGCACCACATGCCGGTGGTGCGCCAGGCGGTGGTGGCGTCGTCTTTCGGCCTGCGCTTCCAGGGCGAGGGCTACTTTCTCACCGACGCCCGCACCCACCGTGGCACCAGCGGCGCGCCGGTGGTGATGCGTGCACCCGGCAGCCAGGCAGCCCTGCCCTGGGTGCTGCTCGGCGTGCATTCGGCACGGCTCGACCTGGGCACCCGCGACCTGGAGCTGGACGAAGCCCTGGGCCTGAACTGCACCTGGTACGCCGACATCCTGCTGGCCCTGACCGAAAGCTGATCCAATCGACCCGCCCCGGTCATGCCGAAAAAGAATGATATTCAGAGGAAACGTCGCTTTTCCCTGAATGACCGGCGAGGCAAGAATGCAGGCTGATCATGTCTGCGGCCTCTGCCGCTGGGAACAAGAGGTCGGGATGGTTCAACTCGCTGAAACATGTCTATGGGAACAGGTCGCGCCCACGCGCCTTGCCTGCATCGCCCTCAACGACGCGCACACGGCTGACGTGTGCATCGTTGGCGCGGGTATCACCGGTCTGTCAGCCGCCCTGCACCTGCTGGAGCAAGGCCGTTCGGTCATTGTCGTGGAGGCCAGGACAATCGGCACCGGCGGCTCGGGACGCAACGTCGGCCTGGTCAACGCCGGCAGTTGGATCCAGCCGGACGAAGCCGAGCAAACCCTTGGCCCCGGTATAGGCGAGCGTTTCAACCAGGTCATGGGAGAGGCGCCTGCCGCCGTGTTCGACCTGATCAAGCGCCATGACATCGACTGCCAGGCCCGCCACGTCGGCACCCTGCACATGGCGCACAACGCCAAGGGCGGCGCGGACATCCAGGCCCGCCACGATCAATGGAAGCGCCGGGGCGCCGATGTCGAACTGCTGACCGGTGCCAGGTGCCGCGAATACTGCGGCACCGAGCAGATCGAAAGCGCCCTGCTCGACCGCCGCGCCGGCACCATCAACCCGATGGGTTACGTGCAGGGCCTCGCCGAAGCGGTGACGAAGCTCGGCGGACACATCTTCCAGTCATCGCCGGTCGACGCACTTCAACGCAACGGTGCCGGCTGGGAGGTGGTGACGCCGGCCGGCTCGGTCAGCGCCGCCAAGGTGGTGATTTCCACCGGCGCCTACACCGAAGGCGAATGGGCGGGGATCAAACAGAACTTCTTCAAGGGCTACTACTACAACGTCGCCTCGGTGCCGCTGGACTCTGCCGCCGCCGACGATGTGCTCAAGCATGGCCAGGGCTCATGGGACACGCGCCTGGTGCTGAGCAGCATCCGCCGCGACGAGCAGGGCCGATTGATCCTCGGCAGCATGGGCAAGATGGACAACAAGCCGGCCTGGTTCGTGCGCAGTTGGGCGGACCGCATCCAGCGTCATTATTTTCCACAGCTCGGCAAGGTCGAGTGGCAGATGCACTGGACCGGCTGCATCGACTTCACCCCGGACCACCTGATCAAGCTGTTCGAACCGGCCCCCGGTATCGTCGCCGCCAACGGCTACAACGGGCGTGGCAACACCACCGGGACCGTGGTCGGCCGCGCCTTCGCCGACTACCTGATCAAGGATGAGCGCGGCACCCTGCCGGTGCCGTTCGCGCCGGTCAGCCAGTTGAAAAGCGCGGGAGTACGGGCACTGGCTTACGAGGCTGGGTTCAATCTGTATCACGCCGGGCAATGCTTGCGCGTGGTGCTCTGAAAGCCAGCTCCAGGTCGAGCGGCAGCATCCTTTTCTTGGCCCTGTCGCCCGATACCTCTCCAGTCGTCATTCCCGCGCAGGCGGGGCAGCAGCTACATCGCTGGACAGCGCTTGCGCTGGCCCGAAGGGGAATAATCATCTGGACTCCCGCCTGCGCGGGAGCGACGGCTAAATGGCTTGGCAATGCCTGAAGCGCCCCTAATCAGGAGCGCGCCATGCCCGCGATACGTAACTTATATGAGCCCACCGACACCCAACGCTTCGCTGCACGCCTGTAATGAACGGCGCTGAGTCTCGGCATAGAGAGTCAGCTCATCGATAGTCGAGCGGCCGAGAGCACTCTCGAATTCGCGCTGATTCGAACTGCCCGCATAGTGACTCTGAGCATCATCCCCCAGGTTGGACTGGAAGATCCCCGCCGCGCTGACCGGCAGGAAATCTTCGTAGACCAGCGGCTCGTAGCGGATCAGCCGGCGATCCAGCAGGCTTTGCAGATCAGTTTTCACACCTGCGGCCGCGCGCTCGTCAGCCACGAAATAACGGAAGAACGCCAGTTCTTCACGACGTAATGTTTCCAGTTCGTCAGGAAACGCTACGAACACCCGTTCGAGAATGTCCTGGTAACGCAGAGCGTTTGCTTCGTTGGGAAACTCACCCAGTTCGGCGCGGGCCGTGTTCAACAACTGGTCATACAGCGCACGCCCTTTCGGCGTCAGCGCCACGCCACGTTGTTCGATCTCGCCGAAACGCGCCGAGTGGCTGCCATACTCACCGGCCGCCTGGCCGACGAAGGTGATGCGCTCGTCCAGCGCCTTGAAGCTGGTCTGGCGCAGCAGGATCGGATGCTTGCGGCGCGGCGGGCCTTCGACCACCGCCTTGGGCGTGATGCCCTTGAGCGGCATGCCACTTTGCACACTGTCGATATCCAGGGTTCGCGGGGTCAGGTGGTTGATGTGCGGCCCCCTGAACGCCACCACATCGGCCACCAGGCGATGCTGGCCAAGCAGTTGCTTGTAGGTGTCCAGGCTGACGGTCGCCGAGCTGTGCCAACGGAAGGTTTCCAGGGCCTCGCGCACGAACACATCGGCATCCGCCTGGCTCAAGCCACCGTCGCGCTCACTGCGTTCGATCAACGCCAGTACGCCCGGGGTGAAGATGTTGCGCGCCGCCAACACCTCGCGGGCACGCTCGCGCAGTTGCGGGTCGTCGATCAGCTCCAGGCGCAGCAACGAGGTGAACACGCGAAACGGGCTGACCTGCAACGATGTTTCATGCACCGCGCGAAATGCCGTGGAGTGTACCGGCACGCCGGCCGGAGTCAGGTCGTAGTAGCCGACCGGCTGCATGCCCATCACCGCGAACAGGCGGCCGAGGGTCGCCAGTTCCTCGGCGCTGCCGACCCGGATGGCGCCGTGGCGCTCCATGTCCAGGCGTTCGAGTTCGCCGGTCTGGAGCAGGCTGGCAGCCACTTCGGGCGACTGCCGCATGACCTGCCGATTGACCTCGGCGACCAGTTCCATGAGCGTGCCGTACAGCGGCACCTCGGTCTTGTACATGTCCGACATCGCGCGGGAAAAGCGGGCACGGATTTCGTCGCGGTTGACGAAGGCGGGCGCGTTCATTGCGTTCAAATCTCCACATCGGTTTTGTTTGATCCGCCACAGTGCTGGCGGTAGATCACGGGCTTATGCGAGCGTGGCCAGGCAGCGTTCGAGGATGTCGAAGCCCTCGTTGAGAACCGTGGGCTCGATGGTCAGCGGCGGCAGCAGGCGCACGATGTTGCGCGCCTTGCCGCTGGGCATCAGCAACAGGCCGGCATCACGGGCACGCTCCAGCAATTGCGCCAGTTGCGCAGAGGCCGGCTTGCCATCTGGCGTACGCAATTCGATGCCACGCATGGCACCAACGCCGGTCAAGCGCCCGAGAAACGGCGTGAGGCCATTGGCCTGCCAGGCGGCATGACGCGCGCTCACGGTGCTTTCCAGCAACTCGCCCCAGGTCGCCAGGTTGGCGTCGCTCATCGCCTCCAGGCTGGCGAGACCGGCGGCGCAGGCCAGCGGATTGCCCGAATACGTGCCGCCCAACGCGCCCTTGGGCAAGGCATCGAGCAGTTCGCGGCGGCCGACCACCGCACCCAGCGGCAAGCCGCCAGCGATGCTCTTGCCGAGCAACAGCAGGTCCGGCTCGATGCCCAGGCGGGTGAAGGCAAAACGCTGGCCGGTGCGACCGAAACCGGACTGGATTTCATCGATGACCAGCACGATCCCGTGCTCGTCGCAGAAGCGCCGCAGCGCCTGGGCGAAGGCAGGCTCCAGGGCCAGGAAACCACCCTCGCCCTGCACCGGCTCGACGATGACGCAAGCCACTTCGGCGACATCGATTTCCACCGCGAACAAACGCTCCAGCGCCTGCAAGCCCTGCTCGACGCTGACGCCGGTATCTCGGCTCGGATACGGCAGGTGATAGACCGGCCCCGGCAGCACACCGACGCCCTGCTTGTAGGGCGCGACCTTGCCGTTGAGATTGAGGGTCGCCAGGGTGCGGCCATGGAAACCGCCGTCGAAGGCCACCACCGCCGTGCGCCGGGTCGCGCCACGGGCGATTTTCAGCGCGTTCTCCGCCGCTTCCGCGCCGCTGTTGGTGAGCATGCCGCTGACCGGCCAAGGCACCGGAATGAAGTCCGTCAGGCTCTCCATGAAATGCAGATAAGGGCCGTGGGGAATCGCGTTGAATGCGTAGTGAGTCAGTCGCGTGGCCTGCTCCTGGATCGCCGCCACCACCTGCGGATGGCAGTGCCCGAGGTTGAGCACGCCGATGCCACCCACGAAGTCGATGTAGCGCCTGCCATTCACATCCCAGACCTCGGCATTGCGGCCATGGGACAGTTGCAGCGGATGGACGAAGGAAATCGAGCGACTGATGCTGGCCTGGCTCATGCGTCATCCTCGCGGAAGAACGCAGCGCCATCTGCGGAAAAAGTCATGGAGCGGCCTTATCGAGACAGGGAAATGTCGCGCTATCTAATAAGGGAAGCGCCGCCGCTCACAAACGAAATAATCTCTCGCCATCATTCCTTAATTTCAGGAACCCGCTGCAATACCCACTGCACGAAGGCCTTGATCTTCGGCACCTCGGCGGCATGTTCCGGGTAGGCGATGAAGTGTGCGCCGGAGCTGGGCAGGCGGAAATCCCAGGCGATCACCAGCTTGCCGTCCTCCAGTTCCTCGTCCACCAGATAACGCGGCACCAGGGCGATACCGCATCCTGCACGAGCGGCACGGATGCACATGTAGAAGGTGTCGAAGCGCGGGCCGTGGTAGCTGTTCTGCGATTGCAGGTCCTGGGCCTGGAACCACTCATGCCAGGCCTCCGGGCGCGAGGTGCATTGCAGCAGGACGAAACCGGACAGCGCGGCGGCGCTGCGAACCCTGCGTCCAACCAGCAGCTCCGGCGTACACACCGGCACCACCTCTTCGCCGAACAGCGCCAGGCAGGTCGCCCCCGGCCAGGTGCCCTGGCCATAGAAGAACGCCACGTCGGCCTTGGCCCGCAGCAGGTCGAAGGGTTCCAGTTCGCTGCTGATATCCAGGTGGATATTCGGGTGCTGGCGGCCGAACCCCATCAGGTTGGGAATCAGCCAGCGCGCGCCGAAGGTCGGCTGGGTGGCGACGCGCAACACCTCGGTCTCGCCGCCATAGCTGAGGATGTAGCGGCTGGAGATATCGACCTGGTTGAGGATCTTGTTCACCTCTTCCAGGTACAGCGCGCCAGCCGGTGTCAGGTGCAGGCGCCGGCGAATTCGTTCGAACAGGTGGTGGCAGAGCATTTCCTCCAACTGCGCCACCTGCTTGCTGACCGCACTCTGGGTCAGATGCAGCTCTTCGGCGGCACGGGTGAAGCTGAGGTGACGGGCCGCGGCTTCGAAGCATTGCAGCGCGGTCATCGAGGGCATCAGACGCTTGGACATTCACCTTGACCTATCGGGCAGGAAGCGCAAGTTCATTCCCGGAAGGAATCATGTGCTTCTAAATCGTCGTTTGTTCGAGTGAGCAGGCGAGATTAATACTGACCCGAATCAATGATTTCAACCGAAACCTCGAATAGGAACGCAGATGGTTAGCGACCTGCTGAAAAGCCTGGGTGTAGCGCCCGAGGCAGTGACCCACGGGGACTTCCCCATCCATACCCCGATCGACGGCAGCCAGATCGCCACAGTGACCTTGCAGGGCAAGGAAACGACCAGCGCAAGCATCGCCGCCGCCCATGCCGCCTTCCTCGAATGGCGCACGGTGCCGGCCCCGCGCCGTGGCGAGCTGGTACGCCTGTTCGGCGAAGTGCTGCGCCAGCACAAGGCCGCCCTGGGCCAACTGGTCTCCATCGAAGCCGGCAAGATCACCCAGGAAGGCCTGGGCGAAGTGCAAGAGATGATCGACATCTGCGACTTCGCCGTCGGCCTGTCGCGCCAGCTCTACGGCCTGACCATCGCCTCCGAGCGCCCTGGCCACCACATGCGCGAGACCTGGCATCCGCTGGGCGTGGTCGGCGTGATCAGCGCGTTCAACTTTCCGGTCGCGGTCTGGGCCTGGAACACCACCCTGGCCCTGGTCTGCGGCAACGCCGTGGTGTGGAAGCCGTCGGAAAAAACGCCGCTGACCGCCCTGGCCTGCCAGGCGCTGTTCGACAAGGCCCTGAAAGATTTCGGCCAGGCACCCGCCGGTCTCAGCCAACTGGTGGTCGGCGGCCGCGAAGCCGGCGAAGCGCTGGTCGACGACCCGCGCGTGGCGCTGGTCAGCGCCACTGGCAGCACGCGCATGGGTCGCGAGGTCGGGCCGCGCGTGGCTGCCCGTTTCGGCCGCAGCATCCTTGAACTGGGCGGCAACAACGCGATGATCCTCACGCCCAGCGCCGATCTCGACCTGGCCGTGCGCGGCATCCTGTTCAGCGCCGTCGGCACTGCCGGCCAGCGCTGCACCACCCTGCGCCGCCTGATCGTGCATCGCTCGGTGAAGGACGAAGTGGTGAGCCGTCTCAAGTCGGCCTACGCCAAGGTGCGCATCGGCGACCCACGGGAGAACAACCTGGTCGGCCCGCTGATGGACAAGGCGGCATTCGCCGCCATGCAGGACGCCATCGCCAAGGCCCGCGACGAGGGCGGCCAGGTGTTCGGCGGCGAACGCCAGTTGCAGGAGCGCTATCCGAATGCCTACTACGTGTCGCCCGCCATCGTCGAGATGCCCGGCCAGACCGAGGTGGTGCGCCACGAAACCTTCGCGCCGATCCTTTATGTGATCGCCTATGACCAATTCGACGAGGCCCTGCGCCTGAACAACGACGTGCCGCAAGGCCTGTCGTCGTGCATCTTCACCACCGACCTGCGCGAGGCAGAAGCCTTCCAGGGCGCGGCCGGCAGCGACTGTGGCATTGCCAACGTCAACATCGGCACCAGCGGCGCGGAAATCGGCGGTGCCTTCGGTGGCGAGAAGGAAACCGGCGGTGGCCGTGAATCCGGCTCCGATGCCTGGAAGGGCTACATGCGCCGGCAGACCAACACCATCAACTATTCACGCGAACTGCCGCTGGCCCAGGGCATCGTCTTCGACTGACCGGCAGCACACCTTGCGCACCAGCGTGCGCAAGGTGTCCCTGGTACAACCTGCCGGCAACCTTGCCCGGCGCTTACAACAACAAGATTCACCCCGCACCACTCTCCCGCTGCCACTCGAAAACAATCAAAGGAAAGCAAGATGGCTCGCACCGACTCCAACGCCCAACCACCCCCTCGAACGCCCACGCCCGACCTGGCGCGCTAGCCCAGGCACACACCGGGAAACGCTTGTCGGCAGGTGTGCCGACCGTTGATGCCTGAACGATAAGAATCGTTCACAGGCCATTTGCCGTACCGATTCGAGGGTACTTCCATGACCGAATCCGAGAAGCGACTGCGCTCGCTCAAACACGGCCTGACCTCCCGTCAGGTCTCGATGATCTCCATCGCCGGCATCATCGGCGCCGGCCTGTTCATCGGCTCGTCCAACGCCATCGCCAAGGCCGGCCCGGCCATTCTCATCTCCTATGCGCTCACCGGCCTGCTGGTGTTGCTGGTGATGCGCATGCTCGGCGAAATGGCCATCGCCGAACCCAACAGCGGTTCGTTCTCCACCTACGCCGGACGCGCCATCGGCCCCTGGGCCGGCTTCACCATCGGCTGGTTGTACTGGTGGTTCTGGGTGCTGATCATTCCGGTGGAAGCGATTGCCGGCGCCGACATCCTGCACACCTGGATTCCCGCCGTGCCGTCCTGGCTGTTCGCCTTCCTGATCATGCTCGTGCTGTCGTGCACCAACCTGATCAGCGTGAAGAACTTCGGCGCCTTCGAATACTGGTTCGCCCTGGTCAAGGTCATCGCCATCCTCGCCTTCATCGCCGTGTGCGTGCTCGGCGTCAGTGGTTATTGGCCGCTGGCCGAGGTGTCCGGCGTCGGCCACCTGGCGAGCAACGGCGGCTTCATGCCCAACGGCTTCGGTGCCGTGCTCGGCGGTGTACTGGTGACCATCTTCTCGTTCTTCGGCGCGGAGATCGTCACCATCGCCGCCGACGAGACCGCCAACCCGAAAGCCAAGATTCGCCAGGCCACCAACCTGGTGGTGTTGCGCATCGCGCTCTTCTATCTCTTGTCGATCTTCTTCATCGTCTCGCTGGTGGCCTGGAACGACCCGCGCCTGACCGAAGTCGGCTCGTTCCAGCGCACCCTGGAAATCCTCAACGTGCCGGGTGCCAAGCTGATGGTCGATATCGTGGTGCTGGTGGCGGTGACCAGTTGCATGAACTCGGGCCTGTACACCGCGTCGCGCATGCTCTATTCGCTGGGCAGCCGTGGCGAAGCCCATCCATCGACCCGGCGCGTCTCAGGCAATGGCGTACCGACCGTCGCCGTGCTGCTGTCGACCCTGGCCGGCTTCGTCGGCTGCTTCATCAACTACGCGGCGCCCGGCAAGGTGTTCGGCTTCCTGCTCTCGACCACCGGCGCCATCGCCCTGCTGGTGTACCTGGTGATCGCCGTGTCGCAACTGCGCATGCGCGGCATCCTCGAACGCGAGGGGCATGTCTTCGAGCTGAAGATGTGGTTGTTCCCCTGGCTGACCTGGCTGGTGATCGGCATGATCAGCGCGGTGCTGGGCTATATGCTGCTGAGCGACAGCTACCGCTACGAAACCCTGCTCACCGCCGGCGTGGCCGGGGCCATGCTGCTGGTCGGGCTGTGGCGCAACAAAGCGAGCGGCCATCTGTACGCCGCGACGGACGGGAACCAACCCGCGCGATAAACAGCCCGGGAAACTGAAGGCTGACGAGAGCCCCGCAGCACCTGTCGTCCAGCCTCCAGTCGTCCCGCGTTTCACTCGCTACACGACAGACAGTAATGGCACTTTGACTCGCATCCGGGCATGCTAGGCGGTTGTGATTGCCTGGCCTACAGTTTCCAGGGCCGGCAGCAGTATCAGGAAACGTCGCGTGTCCATACCTCGCCAATCTCGCCCCGCACAACTGCCAGGCGACCCATTCGCACGGGCCTCCAATGGCCCGCTCAAGGCTGTGCTTGGCCTGCTGGTCGCGCTGATGCTTGGCCTGTTGCTCTGGCAACTGCGCCTCGATGCACTGCAACTGGCAAACGACCAGCGCGTCAACGCGGTCGCCCATGGCAATCAGTTGGCCGCGCAACTGGACCTGATCCTGCGCATGAAAGCCGATGCCGGCGAGGTCTTCCTGCGCACCCACGCCGCGCAAGCGCCGGACAGGCAACGACAAAACCTGTTGCTCGGGCAGTTGCGCGGCATCTATCCGGCCCTGCACAGCCTGGCCTGGTTCGACCGGAACGGCCAGGTTGTCGCGGACAGCGCGCCGGGAAGCGATACCCAGTTGCTGGCACAGCTGACCAACGAACGCGAAGCGCCCTATCACTACCGCTATGACTATGACGAACGGGACAACGGCCTGGTCTATCTGTTGTTGCGCCGCAGTGACGGCGAAGGTGGCTGGGTCCTGCGCTTTCCCGTGCATACATTGCGCAGTTGGCTGCCAGCCAGCGCTCCCCACCTGCCCTGGCTACTGGAAGACAAACACAGCGGCCAGGTATTCCTGCGTCAACCGGAACAACGCCCCGGCATGGCGGACTCATTCGCGCCGGACGAAGAAACCCTGAGCCAACCGCTGCATGGCAGCGACTGGCGCCTGCACGCCTTGTATGACGCTCAGGCGGCACGCCAAGGCATGCAGCCCGAACAGGCGGGCAAGATGCTCCTGTTCATCCTGTGTGCGGTCGTGGCCCTGACGATCCTGTTCATCCTGCTGCGCGACCATCGCCAGTTGAAGGCCGCTCACGCCAGTTCGCGACGCTCGCTGGAGAATGCCATCGGCGCGCTCGGCGTGATTGACGAGCGGGTGCTGGTCACTCAGGCCGACGGCCAGCTCAGCTATGTCAATCCACGTGCCGAGCAGATGTTCGGCCTGGCCAGTACCGATATCGGCACATTGCACATCCTCAGCCTGCTGCCTGCCCTCGGCCCCTGGGTGCGCGATCCCGGCTACGCGCGGTTCGAGCCCATCGAGATCCTCCAGCACGGCCGCAAACGCCTGTACACCGTCAACAGCCATGACCCGGACAGTTCCAGCAAGCTGGACGGCCGGGTCTGGGTGTTGCGTGACGTCACCGAGGAACAACATGCCCTGCGCGTGCTACAGGACACCCGCAGGCGTTACCAGGACATTTTCGAAGGCGGCGGCGTGGCGCTCTGCGTGTTCGACCTCAGCGAGCTGAGTGACTTTCTCCGGCAACGCGGCCTGAACGATGGCGAACAGTTGCCAGGCTGGCTCGAAGGCAGCCCGCACCATGCCATCGACCTGCTGCGCAGCATCCTCCTGACCGAAGCCAACCAGTTGGCCCTGGACCTGTTCGACAGCCAGACCCTCGAGCAACTCTGGCAGCGCCTGATCGGCGATGCCAGCCTGACACCCGGCGAACTGGCGCACGAGCTGGCCAGCGCCCTGCTCGACGGCAAGCCGAACGTGCAGTTGGAAACCCGTATCAGGACTGCCAAGGACGGCGAACGCTATCTGTGGCTGAGCATGCAACTGCCCGGCTACGCCGACGCCCTGCAGGCCGTCACCCTGAGCCTGCAGGATGCCACCAGCCGTAAACGCATCGAACTCTCGCTGGCCGAGCGCGAGCGCTTCTGGTCCGATGTGCTGCGCGCCGTGCCCGATACCCTGTACGTCCACGACCTGACCAACGACACCCTGCTGTTCAGCAACAACCGCCTGGGCCAGGGCCTCGGCTACAGCCGCGAGGAGTTGCGCGAGATCGGCGAGCGCTTGTGGGAAAAGCTGATGCACCCGGACGACATCGAACAGTACCTGCGCATCCGCAACGTGCATAAGGCCATCAATGATCAGCAGGCCATCAACAGCCAGGTGCGCCTGCGTCACCGCAACGGCGACTGGCACTGGTTCGACGTGCGTGAACACGCCTTCGCCCGCGACGAGCAGGGCCGCGTCACCCACCTGATCGGCGTGGCCAAGGACATCACCACGGAGATTCTCACCCAGGCCAGCATGAGCGACAGCGAACGCCGCTATCGCCTGCTGGCCGAGAGCATCAGTGACTTGATCATCTCTTCCGACAGTGAACTCAAGCTCAATTACGTCAGCCCATCGGCAGAGGCCTTCATCGGCTACAACGCCGAGTGGATCATGAACAACGGCCTGCTCAACACCGTGACCAATCCACAGCAACTGGCCGACCTGTATCTCCTGCTGGTGGAAATCCGCAAGGCGCTGGGCAACGCGCAACAGCTCGCCGCGTTGCAGAGCAGCCTGTCGAGCAAGCCCTTCATCGTCGACTGCCTGCGCATCGACGGGCGCAAGATCACCGTGGAAATCCGCGTCACCCTGATCTGGGATGAACTGGGGCATTTCGAAGGTTTGCTCGGCATTGGCCGCGACATCAGCCAGCAGCGCCGCGCCGAACGCGAACTGCGCATGGCCGCGACGGTGTTCGAACACTCCACCGCGGCGATCCTGGTCACCGACCCGGCCGGCTACATCGTGCAGAGCAACAAGACCTTCGAGCGCATCACCGGCTACAGCGCCAGTGAAGTCCTCGACCGCCAGCCCAGCGAGCTCACCGCCGAGCCCAAGCCGAGCGGACAGACCGGCTTCATCCTCAACCAGTTGAACAAGCACGGCCTGTGGGAAGGCGAACTGTGGCTGCGGCGCAAGAACGGCGAAAACTATCCAGCCTGGGTCGGTATCACCGCCGAGCATGACAGCGATGGCGACCTGGTCAGTTATGTGTGCTTCTTCAACGACATCAGCGAGCGCAAGGCCAGCGAGCAGCGCATCCACCGCCTGGCCTATTACGATGCCCTGACCCAGTTGCCCAACCGCACCCTGTTCCAGGACCGCTTGCACACGGCCCTGCAACGTGCCGAACGGCACGACGAGTGGGTGGTGCTGATGTTCCTCGACCTCGACCGCTTCAAGCCGATCAACGACTCCCTCGGCCACGCCGCCGGCGACCGCATGCTCAAGGACGTAGCCGTGCGCCTGGCCGCCTGTGTCGACGACGAAGACACCGTGGCGCGCATGGGCGGCGACGAATTCACCCTGCTGCTCAGCCCCCGGGAAAGCCGCGAAGCGGCACTGGGCAAAGCCATTCGCGTCGCCGAGCAGATTCTCACGCGCCTGTCCCAGCCCTTCGTCCTGCAAGGCCGTGAATTCTTCGTCACCGCCAGCATCGGCATCGCCCTCAGCCCGCAGGATGGCAACGAGGCCAGCCAGTTGATGAAAAACGCCGATACGGCGATGTACCACGCCAAGGAGCGCGGCAAGAACAACTTCCAGTTCTACCAGGCGGACATGAACGCCACCGCCCTGCAGCGCCTGGAGCTGGAAAGCGACCTGCGCCACGCCCTGGAGCAGGACCAGTTCCTGCTCTACTACCAGCCGCAGCTCAACAGCGACGGCACGCGCCTGGCCGGGGTCGAGGCGTTGCTGCGCTGGCAGCATCCGCGTCGCGGTCTGGTGGCGCCAGGCGAGTTCATTCCGGTCCTGGAGGAACTGGGCCTGGTGGTCAAGGTCGGCGACTGGGTGATCGCCGAGGCCTGCCGGCAGATGCGTGATTGGCAGGACATGCGTATCGACGTGCCGAAGGTCTCGGTCAACATATCCGCCCGCCAGTTCGTCGACGGCCAACTGGGCAAGCGTATTTCCAGCATCCTGCGCGAATACGGCGTCCAGCCCCGCCGCCTGGAGCTGGAGTTGACCGAGAGCATCCTGATGCGCGACGTCGGCGAGACCATGCAGACGCTGGTGGGTTTGAAGCAGCTTGGCCTGTCGGTGGCAGTGGATGACTTCGGCACCGGTTACTCCTCGCTCAACTACCTCAAGCAGTTCCCCATCGACGTCTTGAAGATCGACCGCAGCTTCGTCGATGGCCTGCCCGGCGGCGAGCAGGACGCGCAGATCGCCCGCGCGATCATCGCCATGGCCCACAGCCTCAACCTGGCGGTGATCGCCGAGGGCGTCGAGCGTCATGACCAGTTCGATTTCCTGCGCGAACACGGCTGCGACGAAGTCCAGGGCTACCTGTTCGGCGCGCCCATGCCGGCCGGCCAGCTCGAGGCGCTGCTGGAAGACAAGGGGCTGGCCAAGGCCTGAGGCTGGACGATAGGCAGTTTTTCGGGTGGGGCGGCAGCTTTGAGGCAGGGACGGACGTTCGTGTGATGACCATTATTACGCGGTGTGTTTAGCCGTCATTCCCGCGCAGGCGGGAACCCAGAAGCGCTTTTTTATTTGGGTTCCCGCCTGCGCGGGAATGACGGTGAACCGAAACGTCCGCTCGTAGCTCGTAGGGTGGACAACGCGAAGCTTGTCCACCGCTCTGCATGGCCAATGGTGGACAAAAAGAGCGTTGTCCACCCTACAAAAGCGAATGGCAGATCGTGCCTCGTAGCCGCCCCCAAACTGAAACATACCGAGCCTTCCTGACATTCCTGTCAGTCTGGCGTCATGGGCATGACCCGTTGGCCGGGTTATAACGGCAGCCTGATCACTCATCGTCCGGCCCGCCATGCGCAAGAAACACCTGCTGATCGCCATCCCGCTGGCCGCCCTGGCACTCGCTGCCGGTTTCGTCGTGTCCAAGGGCGGCAGCAAGCCCGTTGCCAACAGCCACCCGGCCATTCCGGTCAGCGTGATCGCGGTGGCTCGCCAGGACGTGCCCATCGCCACCAGCGGCATCGGCACGGTGCAGTCACTGCATAGCGTCACGGTCCGCGCCCAGGTCGAAGGCGTATTGACCCGCATCGCCGTGCGCGAGGGGCAGCACGTCGAACGCGGCCAACTGCTCGCGACGCTCGACGACCGCGCCATTCGCGCCGCGCTCGACCAGACCAAGGCCCAACTGGCGCAGACCCAGGCGCAACTGGGCGTGGCGCGGATCAACCTCGATCGCTACAAATTGCTGATCGCAGACAACGGCATCTCGCACCAGGAACTGGACGCCCAGCAGGCCCAGGTCGACCAGCTCAAGGCGACCCTGGAAGGCAACAAGGCCGCCGTGGCCGCCGCGCAGGTGCAATTGTCCTACACCCGCATCGAGTCGCCGGTCAGCGGCCGGGTGGGGATTCGCAATGTCGACGAGGGCACGCTGCTGCGCAGCTCCGACACCCAGGGCTTGTTCAGCGTCACCCAGATGAAACCCATCGCCGTGGTGTTCTCCCTGCCGCAGAAACTGCTGCCCACCTTGCAGACCCTGGCCCATGCCGAGCCAGCGGCGAAGGTCGAGGCCTGGGTCGACAACCCGGCGGCGCAAAAGCCGCCGCTGGCCGAAGGCCGCTTGAGCCTGATCGACAACCAGGTCAGCAGCAGCACGGGAACCCTGCGCGCCAAGGCCGAGTTCGCCAACGACGACGAACAGCTCTGGCCCGGCCAACTGGTCAACGTGAAAATCCAGACCGAGCTGCGCAAGGATGCCTTGGTGGTGCCGGCCGGCGTGGTCCAGCGTGGCCTGGAGTCGCACTTCGTGTTCCGAGTGAACGGTGACGCGGCCGCCCCTCATGTACAGGTCGTACCGGTCAAGGTGCTGTACCAGGACAGCCAGATCGCCGTGATCGAGGGCGTGGCGGCTGGCGACCGGGTGATCAGCGACGGCCAGTCGCGGCTCAAGGATGGTGTCGCCATCAGGGTCCTCGCCGATGCGCCCGCGCTCGCCCAGGCCCCGGCCGAAGCGCGGGAAGCCGCTCGATGAACGCCCGTGGCGCGGTCTCGCGCTGGTGTGTGGAACACCCCATCGCCTGCCTGCTGCTGACCTTCGCCCTGGTGCTGCTCGGTGTCATCGCCTTTCCGCGCCTGCCGGTGGCACCGTTGCCGGAGGCGGAGTTCCCGACCATCCAGGTCAGCGCCACCCTGCCCGGCGCCAGCCCGCAGACCATGGCCTCGTCGGTGGCCACGCCGCTGGAGGTGCAGTTCAGCGCCATTCCCGGCATGGCCCAGATGACCTCCACCAGCGCCCTGGGCTCGTCCATCCTGGTGCTGCAGTTCAACCTGGAGAAGAACATCGACACCGCCGCCCAGGAAGTCCAGGCGGCGATCAATACTGCGGCCGGCAAACTGCCGCAGGACCTGCCCAACCTGCCGACCTGGCGCAAGGTCAACCCGGCGGACAGCCCGGTGCTGCTGCTCAGCGTCAACTCCGACCTGATGCCCACCACCGAACTGAGCGACTACGCAGAGACGTTGCTGGCCCGGCAGATCAGCCAGATCAACGGCGTCGGCCAGGTCAACATCATGGGTCAGCAACGTCCGGCCATTCGTGTGCAGGCCGAGCCGCAGAAGCTCGCCGCCCTCGGCCTGACCCTGGCCGACCTGCGCAGCACCTTGCAGAACAGCAGCCTCAACCTGGCCAAGGGCGCGCTGTACGGCGAACACTCGGTGTCGACCCTGGCGACCAACGACCAGTTGTTCGAGGCCGAAGACTATTCGCACCTGATCGTCAGCTACCGCGACGGCGCGCCGGTGCACCTGCAAGACGTGGCCACGGTGGTCAGCGGTCCCGAGGACAATTACGTGAGCGCCTGGAACGGCGGCAAGCCCGGCGTCAACCTGGTGATCTTCCGCCAGCCGGGGGTCAACATCGTCGAGACGGTCGACAACATCAAGGCCGCCCTGCCCGGCTTGCAGGCGATGCTGCCGGCTTCGGTGCAGGTCTCGGTGCTCAACGACCGTACCCGCACCATCCGCGCCTCGCTGCACGAGGTCGAACTGACCCTGTTGATCGCCGTGGTGCTGGTGATCGGCGTGATGGCGCTGTTCCTGCGCCAGTGGTCGGCGACCCTGATCGTCACCGCCGTGCTGGCGGTGGCGCTGATCACCAGTTTCGCCGGCATGTACCTGATGGGTTTCAGCCTGAACAACCTGACCCTGGTGGCCATCGTCATCTCGGTGGGCTTCGTGGTCGACGACGCCATCGTCGTGGTGGAGAACATCCATCGCCACCTGGAGTTGGGCGAAAACCGGCGCGACGCGGCGATCAAGGGTGCCGGCGAGATCGGCTTCACCGTGGTGTCGATCAGCTTCTCGCTGGTCGCCGCGTTCATTCCGCTGCTGTTCATGGGCGGCGTGGTCGGCCGCCTGTTCAAGGAGTTCGCCCTCACCGCCACTGGCACCATCCTGATTTCGGTGGTCGTGTCGCTGACCCTGGCGCCGACCCTCGCTTCGCTGTTCATGGCGGCGCCCAAGCACGACGAGCAAAAACGCCAAGGCTTCGGCGAACGCCTGCTCGGCGCCTATGAGCGGGGCCTGCGCCATGCCCTGAATCACCAGCGCACGGTCATGGGCGTGTTTCTCTTCACCCTGGTGCTGGTGGCGGCGGGTTACGTCGGCATTCCCAAGGGCTTCTTTCCGATGCAGGACACCGGCTTCGTCCAGGGCACCAGCGAGGCGGCCGCCGACGTGTCGTTCGCCGACATGGTCAAGAAGCACGAGGCGCTGGCCCGTATCGTTGGCGCCGATCCGGCGGTCATGGCCTTTTCTCATTCGCTCGGCGTCAGCGGCATGAACCAGAGCATCGCTACCGGGCGTTTCTGGATCGCCCTCAAGGATCGCGGCGAGCGCGACGTCTCGGCCAGCGAGTTCATCGACCGCCTGCGCCCGCAACTGGCCGAAGTCCCAGGGATCAACCTCTACCTGCGCGCCAACCAGGACATCAACCTCAACTCCAGCCCGAGCCGCGCGCAGTTCCAGTACGTGCTCAAGAGCAACAACGGCGATGCCCTCGCCGAATGGACGCAGAAACTCACCGACGAACTGCGCAAGAATCCCGCCCTGCGCGACCTGTCCAACGACCTGCAACTGGGCGGCAGCATCACCCACATCAGCGTCGACCGCAGCGCTGCGGCGCGTTTCGGCTTGACGGCCAGCGATGTCGACCAGGCCCTCTACGATGCCTTCGGCCAGCGCCAGATCAACGAATTCCAGACCGACACCAACCAGTACAAGGTGATCCTCGAACTCGACAGCCGCCAGCGTGGCCAGGCCGAGAGCCTCGACTACTTCTACCTGCGCTCGCCGCTGACCCAGGAAATGGTGCCGCTGTCGGCCATGGCCAAGGTCGATGCGCCGACGGTCGGGCCACAGTCGATCGCCCACGACGGCATGTTCCCGGCCGCCAACCTGTCGTTCAACCTGGCCCCCGGCGTGCCCCTCGGCGATGCCGTGAAAATCGTCGAAGCGGCGCGCAATGCCATCGGCATTCCCGCCGACGTCACCGGCAACTTCCAGGGCTCGGCACGCGCCTTCCAGGATTCGCTGGCCAGCCAGCCGTGGCTGATCCTCGCCGCGCTGGTGGCGGTGTACATCATCCTCGGCGTGCTCTACGAGAGCTTCGTGCATCCGCTGACCATCATTTCCACCCTGCCCTCGGCCGGCCTCGGTGCCATCGCCTTGCTCTGGGCCTTGCGCTTCGATTTCTCGATCATGGCCCTGATCGGCCTGGTGTTGCTGATCGGCATCGTCAAGAAGAACGGCATCCTGATGATCGACTTCGCCCTCGACGCCCAGCGCCGCCTCGGCCTGGCGCCGGAGCAAGCGATCTACCAGGCCTGCATCACCCGCTTCCGGCCGATCATCATGACCAGCCTCGCCGCCCTGCTCGGCGCCGTGCCGCTGATGCTCGGCTACGGTGCCGGCGCCGAGCTGCGCCAGCCGCTGGGCGTGGCGGTGGTCGGCGGCCTGCTGATCAGCCAGGCGCTGACCCTGTTCACCACACCGATCGTATACTTGTGGCTCGAACGCCACCTGAACAACCCCGGACGCCTGGCTGCCGCATCGGCGCACGCCAGTGAGTGAATCATGCGCGTACTGATCATCGAAGACGAAGACAAGACCGCCGACTACCTGCAACGCGGCCTCGGCGAACAGGGCTACAGCGTCGACGTCGCCAGCGACGGTATCGAAGGCCTGCACCGCGCCCTGGAACACGACTACGAAGTGATCGTGCTCGACGTCATGCTGCCGGGCCTCGATGGCTTCGGCGTGCTGCGCGCCCTGCGCGCGCGCAAGCAGACGCCGGTGATCATGCTCACCGCCCGCGAGCGCGTGGAAGACCGTGTGCATGGCCTGCGTGAAGGCGCCGACGACTACCTGGGCAAGCCGTTCTCCTTTCTCGAACTGGTCGCCCGCCTGCAAGCCCTGACCCGCCGTGGCGCCACCCAGGAACCGCTGCAACTGGCCATCGCCGACCTGAAGATCGACCTGCTCGCGCGCAAGGCGACTCGCGCCGGCCAGCGCCTGGACCTGACCGCCAAGGAATTCTCGTTGCTCAGCGTATTGGCCCGACGCCAGGGCCAGATCCTGTCCAAGACGGTGATCGCCGAGCTGGTCTGGGATATCAATTTCGACAGCGACGCCAACGTCGTCGAAGTGGCGATCAAACGCCTGCGCGCCAAGCTCGACAACCCCTTCGAAAGCAAGCTGCTGCACACCATCCGCGGCATGGGCTACGTGCTGGAAAGCCGGCATGACGCGAGCTGAACTCACCGCGTCGATGTCCCTGCGCCTCGGGGTGCTGTTCGCCCTGGTCGCCCTGGCGGTGTTCGCCCTGATCGGCTGGGCGCTCTACGTGCAGGTTGACAACAACCTCTCCGACCTGCCGAAAGCCGAGCTGCAAGCGCGCTACAGCGTGCTGGAGCCCGCACTCGGCCGCGATGGCAGCCCCGAGCACTGGGCACGCATCAGCAATCGCTTGCACCTGCTCGCCAATGAGGATCGGCGCCTGCAATTCTGGGCGCTGAGTGACGATGCCCGTTTCCAGCTCGGTCAGATCGACGACAACCTGCGCGCAGGCATCGACGGTCAGAGCGGCATCATCGATTTACAGCTACCGGGACACTGCCCGCAGAAGGTGCTGATCAGCGAATTCCCAGCCTTGGACCAGCGCCCACCGATGCGTTTCCTGATCGCCATCGATACCTCGACCTTCAAGCAGGCGCGCCACGCGTTGCTGGTGGCCCTGGGCGCCCTCGGCGCGCTGGGCGTGGTGCTCGCCTCGGTGCTCGGCTACTGGGTCGCGCGTATCGGCCTGAAGCCGCTGCGCGCCTTGTCCGCCGAGGCCCAGAGCCTGGCGCCGCCACGCCTGTCGGCCCGCCTCTCCGGCGCCGCGCAACCGGCCGAACTGCAGCAGTTCGTCAGCGCCTTCAACGATGCCCTGGCCCGTGTGGAAACCGCCTACTCGCGCCTGGAATCGTTCAACGCCGACGTCGCCCACGAACTGCGCTCGCCGCTGACCAACCTGATCGGCCAGACCCAGGTCGCGCTGACCCGCGGGCGTTCCGCCGAGCATTACTTCGAAGTGCTGCAATCGAACCTGGAAGAACTGGAACGGCTGCGCTCGATCATCAATGACATGCTCTTTCTCGCCAGTGCCGACCAGGGCAGCAAGGCCACCCGCCTGGTCAGCACGGCCCTGGCCCCGGAGGTCGCCACCACCCTCGACTACCTCGACTTGATCCTCGAAGAGGCCCAGGTCAGCGTGCAGGTACAGGGCGATGCCGAAGTGCGGATCGAGACCGCGCTGTGGCGCCGGGCACTGATCAACCTGCTGCACAACGCCGTGCAACATACGCCGGCAGGCGGCGTGATCGAAGTCAACATCGAGCGGCGGGATGGCGAAGTGATCCTCGCCGTATGCAACCCCGGCGAGCGCATCGCCGAGGAACACCTGGCCAGCCTGTTCGAGCGTTTCTACCGGGTAGACCCGTCACGCAACAGCAGCTCGGCCGGCAACCACGGCCTCGGCCTGGCCATCGTCAAGGCGATTGCGCAGATGCATGGCGGCAGCGTGTTCGCCGAGAGCCGCGATGGGCTGAATCGGTTTGGCCTGGTGTTGAAAGTAGACAAGAGCGCTTGAGGTTCTGATCGTTCCCACGTCGAGGTGTCCGCGTGGGAACGATCAGTGACTTACTGAGCCACCTGCTCCGCCGGCGACACGATGCTGCTCTTGCCGCGCGAGCGGCCGGAACTGAGGTAGTCGGCGATGGACTCCTGGGTAACCTCGCCAAGGAAGTCGTTCTCCGCACTCAGCACCGGCAGCCACGAGCTGTTGAACTCATACATGCGCGACAACAGGATACGCAGGTGTTCGTCGTGGGCGGCGGTGGTGTTGAACGGCCGCAGGAACGGCTGCACCGGGCCGTTCTGCCCACGCAGGTCGCGGCGACGGATGTAGCCCAGGCCCTTCTTGTCGGCATCGGTGACCACCAGGTAGCGGCGGTCGTTCTCCTCCATCAACTCCTGGGCCTCGCCAATCGAAGTCTGCGGCAAGATCGATGGCGCGTCGTCGGCGGCGTCCTCGGCACGGATCAGCAGCAGGCGCTTGAGCGTACTGTCCTGGCCGACGAAACCGCTGACGAAATCATCGACCGGATGGGCCAGCAGCGTATCCGGGTGATCGAACTGCAGTAGTTTGCCGTCCTTGAAGATGGCGATCTTGTCGCCCAGCTTGATCGCCTCGTCGATGTCGTGGCTGACCATGATCACGGTCTTGTTCAGCGCGCGCTGCATCTGGAAGAACTCGTTCTGGATCGCATCGCGGTTGACCGGGTCGACCGCACCGAACGGTTCGTCCATCAGCAGCACCGGCGCATCGGCGGCCAGGGCGCGGATCACACCGATGCGCTGCTGCTGGCCACCGGACAGCTCGCGCGGGTAGCGCGACAGGTATTGCCGGGGTTCGAGCTGGACCATGCTCATCAGCTCCCTGGCCCGCTCGTGGCAACGCTGCTTGTCCCAGCCGAGCAGCTTGGGCACGACCATGATGTTTTCCTCGATGGTCATGTTGGGGAACAGGCCGATCTGCTGGATCACGTAGCCGATGTTGCGACGCAGGGTCACTTCGTCGATGCCGGTGGTGTCCTCGCCGTTGATCAGCACCCGCCCGGAGGTCGGCTCGATCAGGCGGTTGATCATCTTCAGGGTGGTGCTCTTGCCACAGCCGGAGGGGCCGAGGAACACGCAGATCTGGCCTTCGTCGATGGTCAGGCTGACTGCGTTGACGGCGATGACGTCCTTGCCTTTCTGCTGGAATTTCTTGGTGAGTTTGTCGAGTACGATCATGTTCAGGTCCTCAGTGGGCGGCTTTCAGGCCACGGGGAGTGAGCGTTTTCTGCAACCACTGCAAAAACAGGTCGGCGATGATCGCCAGCAAGCTGACCAGTACGGCGCCAACGAACAGGGTGGTCATGTCGCTGCGGCTGATGGCGGTCAGAATCAGCACGCCGAGGCCGCCGGCGCCGATGGTGGCGGCGATGGTCATCACGCCGATGTTCATCACCACGGCGGTGCGCACGCCAGCCAGGATCACCGGCAGGGCGATGGGCAGATCGACCATGCGCAGGCGCTGCCAGAAGCTCATGCCGATGCCGGTGCCCGCCTCACGGATGCCCGGCTCGACGCCGCTGAGCGCCAGGTAGGTGTTGCGCAGGATCGGCAGCAGCGAATAGAGGAACACCGCCGTCACCGCCGGCAGCGGGCCGAGGCCCTGGCCGAACTTCGAGTAGAACGGCAGCAGCAGGCCGAACAGGGCGATGGAGGGGATCGTCAACAGCACCGTGGCACTGGCCTGCAGCGGCCCGGCCAGTGCGGGAAAGCGCGTCATCAGGATGCCCAGCGGCACACCGACGAGGATGGCCAGGCTGACGGCGATGCCGACCAGGGTGATGTGCTGCAAGGTCAGGTGCAGCACCTCGACCCAATCGAGCTGGGCGAAGGTATCGAGCAGGTTCATGGCTGGGCCTCGCTAAGTGGATGGTCGCGCAGGAACGCCCTGGCCACGGCGGTCGGGCTCCGATGCTCGACATCGACCTGGGCGTTGAGCTGGCGCATGGTCTCGTCATCCAGCCGTTCGGCCAGCGGCTTGAGCAGGCTGGCCAGTTCTGGATTGGCGTCGAGCACGGCTTTGCGCACCACTGGGGCAGCGGTGTAGTCCGGGAAATAGCGTTTGTCGTCTTCCAGCAGCTTCAGATGGAACGCGTTGAGGCGGCCGTCGGTGGTGTAGACCAGCCCGGCGAACACCTGGTTGTTGCGCATGGCGGTGTACACTAGGCCGGCATCCATCTGGCGGATGTTGCGACGATCCAGCGGCAGGTCGTACATCTCGCGCAAGCCCACCAGCCCATCGGGACGGTTGGCGAACTCGGTATCCAGGGCGACCAGATGGTTACGATCCTTTTCTTCACGCAACACACGGTTGAGGTCGCTGATCGAATTGATCTGCGGGTACGCGTCGGCGACGTCCTTGGGCAGGCCCAGCGCATAGGTGTTGCTGAACCTGGACGGCGTCAGCCAGACCAGGTCCTTCTTGGCATCCAGCGCCTTGACCCGGGCGTACGTGGCCGCCGGGTCGGGAATGCGTTCATCGATGTGGTTGTAGGACACCAGCGACACGCCGGTGTATTCCCACAACAGGTCGAGCTGGCCGGTTTCCTGGGCCTGGCGCGCGATGTTGCTGCCAAGGCCGGTGGTCACCCGTACATCGAAGCCGTTGCTACGCAGGTATTGGGCGGTGATTTCGGCGAGCACGGTCTGTTCGGTGAACACCCGCGCGCCGATGCGCACCAGCGGTTTTTCCGCTGCCTGGGCAATTCCCGTAAACAGCAGGGCCGCGCCCATCAGTAAGGCGATTGTCTTTTTCATGGATTCCTCTGCTCAGTGGGCCAGGCCGCGCTCGAGCCAACGTCTGCTGGAAAAACTCACCAGGGCGTCGAGCAGCAGTGCCAGCAACGCGGTGCAGGCGGCACCCAGCAGCAACTGCGACTGATTGTTCAGGGCGATGCCGGGGAAGATCAGGCTGCCCAGACTGTTGGCGCCGATCAGGAAGGCCAGCGGCGCGGTACCGACGTTCAGCGCCAGGGCCACACGTACTCCACCGACGATGATCGGCACGGCATTGGGCAGTTCGACCTTCCACAGCATCTGGCGCGGCGTCATGCCGATGCCGTTGGCCGCTTCTTTCAGCGAAGCGGGTACGGCGCGCAGGCCTTCGTAGGTGTTACGCACGATGGGCAGCAGCGAGGCGAGGAACAGCGCCAGGATCGCCGGGCCGTTGCCGATGCCGACGATGGACAGGGCGATGGCCAGCACCGCCAGCGGTGGGACAGTGTTGCCAATGTTGAAAATCTGCATGAAACGCTCGGCGCTGTGCTCGCGGCCGGGCCGGCTGAGTGCGATGCCGGCAGGAAGGCCGACAACCAGCGCAGCGAGCATCGAGGCAAAGACCAGCACCAGGTGAGCTTGCAGGTAGAACAGAAGGTCTTCGCGTTGCTGCACGATGACGGCAGGGGTGATCCAGTGGATCAACAAGGCCAATACCGCGATGCTGACGACAGCGCCAGCGGCAACCTTGCCCAGGGTCTTGGACATTTCGATGTCTCCCTTCGGATGCGGGCGACCACTGTCCGAAAGGGGCTCGGACAACGCTGCATCGAATGAATAGAAATCGCCGAAAATCAATGGGTTCTGATTTGGCGACGCTAGGGGACGGACCACCCTATCACCGCTTCGGTTCAATGAAAAAGGGCAAGCGGCCATCATCGCCACGCCCGATCCACCGCAATCCCCCGCTACATAGGGGCTGGGGGCGATTGAAAAATATCAATGAATTCAACTAGATCTGATGAACGGTAGGACTTGGCGGCGAATTCAGCGTCGTCACCAACCAGAGGTCCGTCACAACAGCTCGCGCTGGAGAATGCTAAAAATGCCTGGTCGTCACGGATGACGACTGCCTCGTACAAGGACGCCGACATGCCTCTGCCCCTGCTCGACCCGAAGAACGATTTCGTCTTCAAGCGCCTGTTCGCCGAATCCCCCGATCTGCTCGCCGACCTGATCAACGCGATCCGCAGCGACCAGCCGCCCATCGCCAGCCTCGAGGTGCTCAACCCGCGCATCGACCCGGCCGAACTGCAAGGCAAGTACATCGTCCTCGATCTGCTGGCCAGGGATGTAGACGGTCGCTTGTACAACATCGAAATGCAGGTTCGCCGTTATCTGGACTGGCCGCTGCGCGCGACCTACTACCTAGCCCGCACGCTGACCTCCCAGCTAAAAAGTGGTGAAGACTATGCTGATCTCAAACCTGTGATCGGTATCCATTTGCTCGACTTCGAGTTGTACGCGCACAATCGCGCGCACTGGTGCTTCGAACTGCGCGACCGGCGGCATCCCGAGGTGTTGCTGGAGCAAGGCCTGCAACTGCACCTGATCGAACTGCCCAAGGCCGACCGCCTGCGTGGCCAGGCGCAGCGGCTGGACGACTGGATCACCTACTTCAAGCACTGGCAGGAGGACGACCTCATGAGCCGCATCAGCCACGAACCGATTCGCGAAGCCCATCGCCAGTTGGAAGCGCTGTCCGACAACGATGATGCCCGTTACCAGGCATTCGTGCGCGAGCGGGCATTGAGTGATGAGGTGAGTTTTCTCGCCTCAGCACGACGGGAGGGGCTGGCGGAAGGATTGCAGCAAGGTCGCCAGCAGCAATTGGCCGAGACGGTGCAGCGCCAGTTGACGCGGCGTTTCGGCTCCCTGCCAGAGGCCGTTCAAGCCCGACTGGAGCAGGCCTCCCAAAGACAATTGGCAGAATGGGCGGATCGTCTGCTGGATGCGCCAACCCTGGACACCCTATTTGCCGATTGAGACGGATGCTCGGCATCGCGCCTGACGCTGGCTGCGACCAGGCGCACAACTCCGGCGATCATCGGCAAACATTCTGTTACGGCACGGGCTCTGGCCGTTATCATGTCAGCCCGTTCTTTCGAGATCCGTTCCGCCCTCGCATCCATTAAAAGGAGTTTTCGTGCTCGACCTGGTCGCCGCCTTCATCGCCCTCACCACCCTGCTCACCTACGTCAACTACCGCTTCGTGAAGCTGCCGCCGACCATCGGCGTGATGGCCACGGCACTGGTGTTCTCACTGATCGCCCAGGGGCTGTCGCTGATCGGCTACCCGATCCTCGAACTGGAAATGCAGCAGTTCATCAGCCGCATCGACTTCTCCGAAGTGCTGATGACCTGGTTCCTGCCCGCCCTGCTGTTCGCCGGTGCCTTGCACGTCGACCTCAGCGACCTGCGCAACTACAAATGGCCCATTGGCCTGCTCGCGACGTTTGGCGTGCTGATCGCCACCAGCGTGATCGGCGCCCTGGCCTACTACACTTTCGGCCTGTTCGGCTGGCACGTGGACTTCATCTACTGCCTGCTGTTCGGCGCACTGATCTCGCCGACCGACCCCATCGCCGTGCTCGGCATCCTCAAGTCCGCCGGCGCGCCCAAGCCACTGGCGACGACCATCGTCGGCGAGTCGCTGTTCAACGACGGCACCGCCGTGGTGGTGTTCACCATCCTGCTGGGCATCCTGCAACTCGGCGAGGCGCCGACCTTCGCCGCCACCGCTTGGCTGTTCGTCCATGAAGCCGTGGGCGGCGTGCTGTTCGGCGCGGCGCTGGGCTACGGCATCTTCGTGATGATGCGTGGCATCGACCAGTACCAGGTGGAAGTGATGCTGACCCTGGCCCTGGTGATCGGCGGCGCGGCACTGGCCGCACGCCTGCACGTGTCGGCGCCGATCGCCATGGTCGTCGCCGGCCTGATCATCGGCAACCATGGGCGCAACTATGCGATGTCCGATGAAACCCGGCGCTATGTCGACAAGTTCTGGGAATTGATCGACGAAATCCTCAACGCCCTGCTGTTCGCCCTGATCGGCCTGGAACTGCTGCTGTTGCCGTTCTCCTGGCTGCACGTGGTGGCGGCCTTCGCCCTGGGTGGCGCGGTGCTGGTGTCGCGCCTGCTGACCGTGGCACCGGCCATCATCGTCCTGCGCCGCTACGCCAAGGACCGCCGCCCGGTGCCGCGCGGCACCATCCGCATCCTCGCCTGGGGCGGCCTGCGCGGCGGCGTTTCGGTGGCCCTGGCGCTGTCGCTGCCCCTGGGTGAGCAGCGCGACCTGCTGCTGAGCCTGACCTATATCGTGGTGCTCGCCTCGATCCTGATCCAGGGCCTGACCATCGGCCCGCTGGTCGCCTTGATCTACAAGGGCGAAGCGAAGGCGCAAGCGCTCGACAGCCATTGAGACGAAGGTGGCACCGACCGGCACGGTGCCGCCTCCCCAATTGGCCTCGCGGACGAACGCAACGCAGGTGGTGCCAACAGCCGGCTAGAAATGCACAATCCCGATGAACGCGCTGATGGTCACGAACGACAGCAGCGTCGCGCCGACCAATGCGGCCGCGCAGCGCCCCTGCAGGCCGAAGCGCTGGCCGATGATGGGGTAGATGCTCATCATCGGGCAGCAAGCGAAGAGGATGCCGGCCACACGTAGCGCGGGGTCGTTCACCGGCAGCAGCCAGAAGCACGCCATGACCGCCAGCGGGTGCAGGACCAGCTTGCCCAGGCTGACCAGCAGTACGTCGCCGACCATGCCGCCGACCTTCAGCCCGAACAGGTTGCCGCCGATGACGAACAGCGCCACCGGCGCCGAGGCCATGGCCAGCATTTCGATGACTTTCCTGGGGATCGCCGGCAGGCGCAGTTCCAGCAACGACAGGGTCATGCCGACGAAGATGGCGATGATGATCGGGTTGCTCGCCAGGCGCTTGAGCGAGGCCAGGATGCTTTGCCAGACCGTGCCGCTACGCTCGCCACCGAACTCGGCGATGATCAGCACCAGCGGGAACATCAGCATGTTCTCGACCATCATGCCCAGGGTCAGCGCCAGCGCGGCGGGCTCGCCGACCACCATGGACACGATCGGGTAGCCGATGAAGGCACTGTTCGACACCGACATGCCCAGCCCGCTCAAGGCACTGCCGCTGACACTGTCCTTGCGCAGGAACCTGGCGATCAGCATGCCGACCACCAGCATCGCCAGGGAGGCGATGCCATAGGCCAGCAGGTAGTTGCGGTCGAACGCCTCGTACAACGGCTTCTGCGACAGGGCATTGATCACCAGTGCCGGCATCGCCAGGCTGATGACGAAACGGCCCATGCCGGATACCTGGTCACGGCTCACCACGCCGTTGCGGGTGAACAGGTAGCCCAGGCCTATCAGAATGAAGATCGGCGCAGTAATACCAAGGATCTGCAACATCGACGATCAGGCCTCCAGGCCGTTGGTGAGAGGGTGTGCCTTGAGTTGGCGAAGGCGGCTCAGGGTCCGGTAGAAATCCACTGCGTTACCGCCCTCGGCCAGTTGTTCCAGACTCACGCGGGAGAACAATTGCAAGTGCAGGCCACGGTCGTAGGCGATATCGACGAAATTCAGGAAACGCTGGCTGATGCTCTGCGGATAGTCGCCCAGGCGGTCCAGGCCGCTGACGGCCATCTGCGGGAAACGCTCCATCAGCCATAGATAGTCGCTGGCCGAACGGGGCGTGACGAACAGTTCATCGAACGCCAGCCAGGCTCGCTCGCCATCCTCGGCGCGCAGGTGCAGCGGATGATGGTTCACCTCCAGCACCTGGTCAAAGCATGCCTGCTCGCTCAGTTCGAGTAGCGCAATGACCGCCGCATCGCTCGGCTGCGGCCAATGGAACACGCCCCAGGCCTCCAGCTCGGTGGCGCGCTGGCGATAATCCTCGCCGCCGTCCACGGAAATCACCGCGAAGCGTTTCTCAATCATGGCGATGGCGGGTTTGAAGCGGTCGCGGTACAGCGGATTGGGACAGAGCTTGTCCGGGCTGTAGTTGGAGGTGCAGACCAGGGAAACGTCCTCGTCCACCAGCACCTTGAGCAAGCGCCCGAGCAGCATGGCGTCACCGATGTCGTGCACGTGGAATTCGTCGAAGCACAGCAACTGCACCTCGCGGGCGATCTCCTGGGCCACCAGAACCAGCGGATCGCGCTGGCCACTGAAGCCCAGCATGCGTTTCTGCAGCTCCTGCAAGAACGCATGGAAATGTACCCGGCGCTTCTTTTCCACCGGCGCGGCGGCGAAGAACGCATCCATGACGAAGCTCTTGCCGCGCCCCACGCCGCCCCACAGGTAGATCCCCGTGGGCGTGCGCCGGAACAGCGATTTTCGCCCACGCAGGCGCTCACCCAGCCAGTCTCCCAACTGTTCGAGCGCTGCCAACTGTGCCGCATCGGCCCGGTAGCCGCGAGCCTCCAGCACATTGTCGAAATGCCGCCGGACCCGCTGCGCAGCGGATTCGGCGTCGTGGTTTCCGTCGGAACCCGGTGTATTAGAAATCAAAGAAAACCGTTTCCCCCTCCCCCTGGATGCGGATATCGAAACGGTAAGCCAGCTTGCCGTCAACCTCGCAACGCTTGGCGACCAGCGTTTCGCGACGTTGTGGCTGCTCGATCAGGTTGAGCACGGGGTCGACCTTGTTGGCCTCGGCCTCGTCCTCGAAGTAGATGCGCGTCTGCAGATGGATGTTGATCCCGCGGGCGAACAGCGACACGTTGATGTGCGGCGCCATCGGCACGCCAGCGGCATTCTTCACCACGCCGGGCTTGATGGTCTTCAGCGTCCACTCGCCAGCATCGAAGGTGGTGGCGGTACGGCCGAAGCTGTTGAACGGCTTTTCCAGGTCATAGGCGCTGTCATACACGCCTTCATGGTTGGCCTGCCAGACCTCCAGGAAGGAGTCGCGAACCAGGTGGCCATTGCCGTCGTAGACGTTACCGAGCAGCACGATATGCTCGCCGGGCGCACCGGGCTTGGCCAGTTCGCTCCAGATTTCCTGGGGCCGTGGCGGGTTACCGGCAGCCTCCAGGGCCAGGCCGATATGAACATAGGGGCCGGCGGTCTGAGAAGGCGTTTCCGGCAGCAGTTGAGTAGGCATGTGCGGATCTCCTCAGCGGTTTTCGAAGTGGGTCTTGCGCTGGCCGCGCAGGACGATGTCGAAGCGATAGGCCAGGCAATCCATCGGATTAGCCATGCCCATGTCGAGCTTGGCGATCAGGGTCTGCACCGCTTCCGGGTTGGCGATCGACTTGACGATCGGGCACAGCGGGATCAGCGGGTCGCCTTCGAAATACAGCTGGGTGATCAGCTTGGTCGAGATCGACGGGCCGCTGATCGAGAAGTGGATGTGCGCCGGACGCCAGTCGTTCGGACCATTGCGCCACGGGTACGGGCCGGGCTTGATGGTGCGGAAGATGTAGTTGCCTTCGCTGTCGGTCAGGGCGCGACCGACACCCCCGAAGTTGGGGTCGATGGGCGCCAGGTAACGGTCATTCTTGTGGCGGTAACGGCCACCGGCGTTGGCTTGCCACATTTCCACCAGGGTATGCGGGATCGGCTTGCCGAACTGGTCCATCACGCGACCGGAGACGATGATGCGCTCGCCGACCGGCAGTGCGCCGGTATTGAAGTTGAGCAGCAGGTCGTTGTCGTGCTCGCCCATCTTCAGATGGGAGAAATCAGGGCCGGTGGTTTCCGAGATCGATTGCGGAATGCTCACCAGCGCCTGGCGCGGCGAACGCGGCACGGAGGTCTTGTAGTCGGGGGTAAAGGCTTTCGGGTGCCAGTTTCGGTCACGGATGACGAAACGGCTCTGGTCCGCATCAGACATGCTGCTTTCCTCTTGTTCTAGTAATGAGGCGGTTGGTGGTCTCGACAGGCAAGCGAGTGCTATCCCCAACCGGTAAGCGAGTGTCGCCGATGCGAACCTCAGTGAAAATTGAAAAGAACGACTCGATGCATAACCAAATGGTTATGCATCGAGCGACTGCCGATAGGTAAGCGCCACCTCGCGCAGCACCTCGCAGCACCACTGCGCAGCCAGCGGCAACGGTGAAGCCGGGTTGCTGCAGATGCCCACCGAACCGCCGGGCTCCTTGTGTCCAAGCTGCAATTCGACCAGTTCGCCCTGGGCCAATTCGCGCTGCACGGCATCCAGCGGGGCAATCCAGATCGCGTCGCTGGCCATGACGTAGCGCCGGCTCAGGGTGATCGACAGGGTCTCCAGGCGCTGGCGCGGCTGGCCAATGCCGAACTGCACGAACAGGCTGTCGGCGTAGCGGCGGATCGTCGTGCCAGCCAGCGGCAGCACCACCGGAAAGTCCCCCAGGCGCGAGCGGTCGTGGCGCTCGTCGAGCAACAGCGGATGAGCGGGACGCACCACCAGCATCATCGACTCGCTGTACAGGTGCTCGAAGGTCAGGCCCTCGATCTGCGGGCTGTCGGTCATGCGCCCGACCACCAGGTCCAGTTGCCCGCCACGTAACTGGCCGAGCAGGTAGGCGCTGGGCCCGGTCACCACGCTGACCACCAGCGCGCCATGCTGCGCATGCAGGCGATTGACCACCTCCGGCAGCAGCGAACTCTCCACGGTGGACAACACGCCGAGCTTCACCAGCCCGGCCTCGTGAGCGCCGGAGCGCAGGCTACGCACCCCCTCGCGCAGCGCCTGCACGCTGGGTTCGGCATAACGCAGGAAGGCCCGCCCGGCCTCGGTCAGCACCACGCCACGCTTGCCGCGCTCGAACAGCACGGCTTCGAGCACGCCTTCGAGTTCCTTGAGCGTTTTCGACACCGCCGGCTGGCTCACCGCCATGCGCTCGGCGGCCCGCGCCAGGCTACCCTCGCGCACGACCTCGAGAAAGCACAGCAGGTGACGGTACTTGATGCGGGTGTCGATATTCACACAGGCCTCGGGGGATGCCAGTCGCTGCGGGGTGGGGAGCATCGCTTGCAGGCTGGCCGCCAGGCAAGCGCCGAATGGGCTTCCCCTCGCTCATCACTGCTGGCGAATCTTCTCGACGATGGCCGTGGTCGAGCTGTTCTCGACCAACCCCAGCACCCGCACTTCGCCGCCATAGGCACGCACGATCTCGGCACCGACCACCTGGTCGATGCCGTAGTCGCCGCCCTTGACCAGCACGTCGGGCTTGACCGCGCGCAGCAGGTTTTCCGGGGTGTCTTCGCTGAAGCTGGTGACCCAGTCCACCGCGCCAAGTCCCGCCAGGACGGCCATGCGCCGGTCAACGGAGTTGATCGGGCGGCCCGGCCCCTTGAGGCGGGCGACCGAGGCATCGTCATTGACCGCCAGCACCAGGCGGTCGCCTTGTGCGCGGGCCTGCTCCAGATAGGCCACGTGACCGGCATGGAGAATGTCGAAGCAGCCGTTGGTGAAGACGATCTTCTCGCCGTGGGCGCGGGCGTCCTCGATCGTCACCAGCAGTTGCTCCAGGCTCAGCACGCCGCGCTCGGAACCTTCCTCGCGCTGCACCGCGCGACGCAGTTCTGGCGCGCTGATCGCCGCCGTGCCCAGCTTGCCGACCACGATGCCCGCGGCCAGGTTGGCCAGGGCCACGGCCTGCGGCAGGTCCTCGCCGGCGGCGATGGACGCGGCCAGGGTGGAGATCACCGTATCGCCGGCACCGGTCACGTCGAACACTTCACGGGCGCGGGCAGGCAGGTGCAACGGCGGATGCTCGGCGCGCAGCAGGGTCATGCCGTGTTCGCCACGGGTGACCAGCAGCGCGCCCAGTTCCAGCTCGCGCATCAGTTGCGCGCCCTTGGCGACCAGGTCGGCCTCGTCGACGCAGCGGCCGACGATGGTCTCGAACTCGTTGAGGTTCGGCGTGATCAGGCTGGCGCCACGATAGATGGAAAAATCCTTGCCCTTGGGATCGGCCAACACCGGGATGCCCTTGCCACGGGCCAGCTGGATCAGCGCCTGGTGGTTCTTCAGCGCGCCCTTGCCGTAGTCGGAAAGCACCAGCACCTTGACCTCGTCGAGCAACTGCTCGACATCAGCGGCCAGGGCAGACGTATCGGTGTCGAACAGCTCCTCGAAGTCCATGCGCAACAGTTGCTGGTGACGACTCATGACCCGCAGCTTGACGATGGTCGGCTGCCCGGCGATGCGCTGGAAACGCGACTTCACGCCAACAGCGGCCAGGCTGGCGCTCAGGCTGTCGGCGGCTTCATCCGCGCCGGTCACGCCGACCAGCAATGCCGGCGCCCCCAGCGCGGCGATATTCAGTGCGACGTTGGCGGCACCGCCCGGACGGTCCTCGATCTGGTCGACCCGCACCACCGGCACCGGCGCCTCCGGCGAGATGCGTGAGGTGCCGCCATGCCAGTAGCGATCGAGCATGACATCGCCCACCACCATAACGGGGGCGCGGTCGTAACGGGGCATGGACAACTTCATCAGGGCAGACTCCGGAAGGCGGCGAAAACGCCGCAGATCATAGCATGCCCGGAAAGCGTCCCCTGACTGGCGCGTGACTATAGAGGTTCCCCCGGCGGCTCCTGCTCGATGGGCCGGACCCAGAACAGCTCATGGCGGCGCACGGCCTTGCGGAAGAACTCGTTCTCGCCGGTCTGCGGCCAGCGCCGGCCCGCCAGCATGCTCTGCAACAGGCGACGCAGGCGGTTCTTGGTCGACAGCGGTTCGAGCAGGTCATGTTGCATGCCCAGGGCCATGGCCTTGTCCAATTGCGCCTCGACACTCAGGGTAGGGCTCCACAGGCGATCGCCAGGCAGCGGCTCGATGGCTGGCGGCAAGGCAATGCCATAGCCCGCCGGCCCCATCGGCCAGCGGTCGTTATCATTCAGGTGGTTGGCGTAGAGCAGCAACGTGGACGGTTTCCAGGCGCTGGCAGCCACCGCCTCACGCAGGGCCTGGGTGGTGGCGATATGGTCGCTGTGCGGGTCGAACTCCGGGTGGGTGGTGACCAGCACCTCGGGACGAAAGCGCTCCAGCAGCGCCGCCAGGTCGGCCACCAGATTGCGCCAGGTCGGCGCGCCATCCTGGTCGCCAGGCAGGCTGAAATCGTTGTACTGGCGCACCGGGCGGATGTCGTACTGACCGGACTCGCGCGAGCCGAAGCCTTGCTCGGGCGCTTCCAGCATCGAGCTCAGTTGCAGGCAGTAGTATCCCAGTTGCACGCAACGCTGCTGCGCAACCCCGCCCCATAGCGGCACAGCCATGCTGTTCCAGGCCCGCAGCCGCCCCTTCAGGCAGGCGGCCTGGGCCTTGTCCAGGCCCAGGCGCTGATAGGACTCGGCTTCGATCTCGCCCTGGGTCAGGGTGACGATGCTGACGTCCTCGGCACGATGATAGAGACCGAACGCCGCCAGCTCGGCATCGTCGGCATGCGGGGCGAGGATCATCAGGCGCTGCCCGGCATAGTCGGGATTGCTCATCGCATACAGGGTCGCCTCGCCGGACAGCCGGCAGAAGCGCCCGGACAGCGTCAGCGCGCCCACCAGCAGCGCCTCGCCCTGGCCGGAAAGGTTCAGGTAGCGGCGTCCGCGCACGCCCCGCTCGAAATCCTGGCGGTCATCGCCAACCCGCACGTAGGGATCGATGAAACGTCCGAGCAGGCGCCCGCGCAGATGCACTTCGAGAATCAGCGTGTCGGCGAGCTGGAAGCCTTCGGGCACCTGCAGCACGCCCTTCTCGATACGCACTGGATAGCGCCGCGTATCCGCCGGGAAGTCGTACTGGTAATCGTCTTTCGGCGAGTAGAACAGGTGGTCTGAGAACCAGGCCTCATGGGCGATCCAGCACACCAGCAGAAGCGGTGGAATCATCCACCAGACCACCCAGGTGTCGATGCTGCCGATCAGTACCACCAGCAGAATCAGTATCGTCAGCCGCTTGTTGCGGCGATGACGCTTGAGCAGCGCCTGCTTGCGTCCGTTCATGTTTCACACCCGATAAACCGCAACCCGATTGCACCATCGTTCCTTGTATTCGCGATCCGCCCTGCCGAACGAATAACGCAGCGGCTTGCCCTGTGCCCGTGCCTGCTCCCAGGCTTCCTGGGTATTGACGAAGCTGAGTACGCTGCCGGGGCTGAATGCACGGTTCTGCGGATCGACCCCGCCATTGATGTATTCCAGGCTGACCCATTGTGGCGCTTCGACCCTGTACAGCACCTGAACCGCCACCGGTTCGTCGCCGAGGTAGATCAGCGAGCCGGTCATGAACTCGCGCAGCAGGCTGAAGACTTCGGCCAGATGGGCCTTGCCTGGCACCTCGAAGCCCCAGCGGCGCTCGAACAGTTGCGTGTAGATACGCGCCTGCTCACGGGCATCGAGCGACAGCATCGGGCGGATAACGCCACCCGCCTCTTCCAGCAGGCGCTGCTCGCGACGCTGGTTGTAGCGAAACTTCTTGCCGTAGGCCTCGGGCTCTCGCGCCAGCGCCAGGCCTTCGACCTGTTCACGCAGGCCGGGAATGTTCTCGGCATGCAGTTGGGACAGGTAATCGGCACGGTGGCGCAGATGGATACGCGCGTCGGGCGCGACCGGCAGGATGACCTCCGCGTTGCCCAGGTCGAACAGCGCACGCTTGCCCCGGGCTTTCAATACCGCCTTGGACAACGCCAGGTGACGCCCCCAGGCCGGCAGCGCCGCCTTCAGCTCTGCGCCCTCGAACCAGCCCAGGTAACGCACCGGCACCCCGGCCAGGCCAGCCAGGCGCTCGACGACCTGGGGATGGGTGACGACGCTGCCACCGAAGCGCTGCCAGGCCTGGGCATAGGTATTGCCGTCGACAGGCGTCCAGCCCCGCTCGCGCCAGGCTCGCAGATGGCTGAGCATCAGGCCTCCGGCTCCGCCTTGTCCTCATCCTTGAACTGGTGGGCATGCAAGCGGGCGTAATGTCCGCCCTGGGCCAGCAGTTCGGCATGGCTGCCGCGCTCGACGATACGTCCCTGATCCATCACCAGGATCAGGTCGGCTTTCTCGATGGTGCTCAGGCGATGGGCGATGACCAGGGTCGTGCGGCCTTTCATCACCTCATCCAGGGCAGCCTGGATGTGCCGCTCGGACTCGGTGTCGAGCGCCGAAGTCGCCTCGTCGAGGATCAGCAACGGTGCATTCTTCAGCAGCGCACGGGCAATCGCCAGGCGCTGGCGCTGGCCACCGGAGAGCAGCACGCCGTTTTCGCCGACCATGGTCTCGTAGCCCTGCGGCAGCTTGTCGATGAACTCTGCGGCGTAGGCTGCCTGAGCCGCGCTACGTACCTCGTCGAGAGCCACCCCGGCCAGGTCGCCGTAGGCGATGTTGTTGCGTACGCTATCGTTGAACAGGGTGACGTGCTGGGTCACCAGGGCGATGTGGCGACGCAGGTTGCGCAGGCTGTAGCGGCGGATTTCCAGGCCATCGAGCAAAATCTGCCCGGTTTCGTGGTGGTAGAAACGCGGGATCAGGTTGGCCAGGGTCGACTTGCCGCTGCCTGAGCGCCCGACCAGCGCGACCATCTGCCCCGGCTCGGCAACGAAGGAAATATCCTCGAGTACCGCCTTCTCGGCGCCCTTGTAGGTGAAGCTGAGGTCACGCACTTCGAGGCGCCCGGATATCCGCTCCAGCACCTCGTCGCCAGAATCCGTCTCCGGCGCCTCATCCAACTGCTCGAAGATGCTCTCGGCACCGGCCACCCCGCGCTGAATGGTCGAACTGACTTCGGAAAGCTGGCGGATCGGCTTCGGCAACAGGCCGGCCATGGTGATGTAAGCGACCAGTTCGCCGGCCGACGAATCGCCACGCATGAACAGCACGAGGAACATCAGCACCGCCATGGCGCTGTAAATCACCAGTTGCAGCATCGGCGTGTAGACCGCCGAGGTCTTGGTCATCTGCAACTGCTTGAGCGTGTTGCCAGCGCTGGCCTCGAGGAAGCGCCGCTGTTCGTAGGGCTCGCCACCGAAACTGCGCACCACCCGATAGCCCTGGATGGTCTCCGACGCCACGTGGGTGACATCGCCCATGGCCACCTGGATCTTCTTGCTCTGCTTGCGGAACTTGCGGCTGGCGCTGCTGACCATCAGGGCGATCAGCGGCAGGATGGCGACCATCACCAGGGTCAGCTTCCAGTTCATCCACAGCAGGGTGCCGAACAGGAAGATCACCGTCATGCCTTCGCGGATCACCACCTTGATCGCATCGGTGGCGGCGCCGGTGACCATGGTCACGTTGAAGGTGATACGCGAGATCAGGTGCCCCGAGTTGTGCTCGTCGAAATAACGATTGGGCAGCGTCAACAGGTTGTTGAACAACGCCACGCGCAGGTCGTGCACCAGACCGAGCGATACCCGCGCCAGAAAGTAGTTGCCCAAATACGAACCGATGCCCTGCCAGACGGCGATCATCACGATCAGCAACGGCACCGCCTCGACCAGGTGCAGATGCGCAAGCCAGGGCACGTCGGGAAACAGTGGCGCGCTCGGGTCGGACAAGCCGTCGACGAAGTACTTGAGGATGTAGCCGAACATCGGCTGGGTCGAAGAGAAGATCAGAAAGCCGACGATGCTGATGACGAACAAGCCGATGTAGGGGCGCACGTACCCCAGCAGGCGCAGGTAGATTTTCAGGCTGGACGGTTGCTTATCGGTCGTCATTCGCTCGGTCTGATGGTGGCAGAAAAGGCGCAGAGCTTAGCACAGGCAAGGCTTCCACTTAGCGGCCAATGCTTTAAGATGCCGCCCCTGGAAAAACCATAAAGGCCGCCACGTGCAAGCTACCCAACCCTCCATTTTCACTCGGCAAGCGGCCGCTTCCCGGTCAGCCCTGATACTCGAATACTGGATCATGGCGGGTATGCTGGTCCTGCTTTGCGGATTGTTCTGGAGCACGGGGGGCAGCCAATACACCAAGCTCTATTACGCGTTCATCGCCTTGCCGGCACTACTCAGCCTGTTTGTCGCGCCGCAGGCGTTCGCCAATCTGCTGCGCCAGCCCGCCATCGTCCTGTTCCTGCTGTTTTGCGCATGGTTGCTGGCCAGCCTGTGCTGGACAGGCAGCGACGACGCCCCTGGCAGCCTGGCGAAGCGACCGTTCTACGTGCTGGCCCTGTTCGTCGGCTGCGCCTTTCTCGCCCAACGCCCGACGCCGCGACTCTGGCAGACAGTACGACTGGGCTCGATGGCCGGCTCGCTCGGCGCGCTCGCCTGCCTGGTGCAGTTCCTGCTGCTGAGCGAACCGCAGGAACGCCTGATAGGTACCGGTGCCTTCAGCAATCCGCTACTCACCTCTCATGTCCTCGGTTTCTTCTGTACCTTTTGGCTGGCCACCTGGCTGACCCGTGGCGAAAAACACGATTGGCTACCCATCGTACTCGCGCTCCCCTTGTTCGCCGCTCTCGTCGCCACCGGGTCGCGCACCCCGCTGGTCGGCCTCGCAGCCGTCTGTGTATTCATGCTCTGGCACGCCCCGCGGCGAGCCTGCCTGCTGAACGCGGTCATGCTGGCCGGTGTCGCAGCAAGCCTGTTGCTGCTGCCGGACCTCCTGCTGCAACGCGGCGTCTCGTTCCGCCCCCAACTCTGGAGCGAGGCGCTGCGCCAGGCAGGCCAGCACCTCTGGCTGGGCTATGGCTACGGCAGTGACTTCCTGCTCAAGATCGCCGAACTCCCCTACCCACTCAGAGACCCGCACAACGTCGAACTGCGCGTCTTGCTCGAGCTTGGCCTGGTCGGCCTGGCCTTGTGGGCAATGCTCTACCTCGCGGCGTTCCTGCGTTGCATTGGCGATCGCCAGCAGCAGCCGGTGCAGGTCGCCTCGGCCCTGGTCATCTATGGGCTGGGGGCCGGCCTGACCGAGGGCAGCAACTACCTGGCTCGCCCCAACGAAAGCTGGTTTCTGATCTGGATTCCGCTGGCATTGCTGGTCGCCCTGACAATTCGCCACGACAAGGCGGCATCATGACGCCGATCAATGCGGCGCAATTGCAGGCGTTGCTCGACGGTTCGACGACCATCGAGGCCGATGGCCTGGGTCTCAAGGTCGCTCGCCTCGGCGATGGCAGCTTCCTCAAGCTCTACCGGCGCAAGCGCCTGATCTCCTCGGCCCTGTGGTCGCCACCGGCCAGGCGTTTCGCAGACAACGCCGCGCATCTGACACGCCTGGGCATAGCCGCCCCGGAGATTCTCGATCTATTGCTGATCGGCGAGTTGCACCTGAATGGCGTGCGCTACCAACCATTGCCGGGCGAAACCCTGCGCAACCGTTGGCGAACGCTGGAGGCAAGCGTTCGTGAAAGGGAAGTCGAGGCGTTCGGGCGATTCCTGGCGGGCCTGCATGAATCAGGCGTGTATTTTCGCTCGCTGCATCTCGGTAACGTGCTCCACCTGCCGGATGGCCGTCTTGGATTGATCGATCTGTCGGACATGAGGATCGACAAAGGCCCGCTCAACCGCTTCAAGCGGAGCCGCAATCTCAAGCACATCCTGCGTTACCGGGAAGATAGCGGCTGGCTGCTCGACGAACACCGCACAGCCTGGTTGCGCGGTTATACCGCAGGAAGCGGCAGTGCCGCCGGCAAGCTCATCGGGCACAAACTGGAAACGATAAACAGAAAGCGCCAGGCCTCTTGAAAACCCGCCCACGCCTGCGGCGCGTCGGCGAGATCACGAACACGGCGTGATTCTCATCGACCGGCAATGCCACCCGTTCCACCGCTCTCTCGGCGCCGGCCACCAGCAGTTCAGCGTTATTCTTCATGGCTGCCCGGGCTGCAGATGCCCATGCGCTTGCAGGCGTTGCAGCAGATAGGGAAAGAACGGGTTGGCCGTGACCCGCTGCAACGCCTCCATGTTGACCAGCAGTACCCCCCGTTCGCCACGTACCGACAACGCGCCAAGCTGCACGCCGAAACGCTCCCGTTCATCCGGATGCAAGCCATAGAGCGAATCGCTCATGGGAAACGGCAGGGCGACGTGGGAAAGGGAAAACACTTCGTGCGGGAAGGCCTGGTCCAGCGGCACGACCTGCTCGTCATCGCTGCCCGCCTCGGTCACCCGGGCGACACCCTGTTCGCTGGCGAGCGAGGCGTTGCCGACCACGATGCTGCGATAGCGACGCGGCGGCGTCGGCAGCAGCGCCGCAGGCGAGCGGGAACCCGCACCGAGCAGCGCCTCGAAGCCCAAGGAACGGTTGAGGTCGAACAGCACCAACTCGCTGCCATTGTCCGGCAGGTGGGCGTACAACGCCTCGATCACCGCCGGGGTACTGACCGTGTAGTCCACCAGGGACTGGAAGGTTTGCAGCGGCGGCAACTGCGCCAACCTGCCGGCCTCGGCATCGCGGGCCAGTTGCGCCTGCAACTCGCTGGTGAGCAGGTAGGACTGCCGGGCGGCGTTGAGCGGGAAGGAGTTGTACTTGAACGGGTTGTACTCGGGCAGCACATCCATCCACGCCGCCTTGGCGAAGGCCGGGAAGATCGCCGGCAGGCCGGCCAGCCCGGCGAAACGGGCATAGCTGGTAACGCCGATCATCGGCGAAATCAGGGTCAGGTGGCTGGCCCGGGGCAGGCTCGGATCGCCGAGAGCGTCCAGGCTGTACTTGAGCGCCAAGCCGCCGCCCGCCGAGTAGCCCACCAGGTGCAGCGGCAACCCGTCCGGCACACGCCGCCGCGCCTCGCGAATCGCCAGGCGCGTGGCCGCCAGCCACTGCTGCCATTTGACATTGGTGAGACTGCCGGGGACCGTGCCGTGGCCTGGCAGGCGCAGGCCGATCACCAGGAAACCGGCATCCTGATAGGCCCTGGCGATATGGCGCAGGCTGTAGGGCGAGTCGGTCAGGCCATGCAGCAATACCACGGCGCCGCGTGGCACGCCCGGCGGTTCGAGCAGGTAGGAGCGATTCCAGTCATGGCTCAACTTGAGTGGATTGCTCGGGCTGCCCTCGAAGTAGCGGTTGCCTGGTATCCGCTCCGCCTCGTTGACATGGGCATAGACCTCGGCGGGCAACGCGTCGAACAGTGCCTGCTCGGCCTGCAGATAGCGCGGCCAGTCGGCGCCATCCAGTTGCGCGACACTGAGCTCGTGGGGGACGAAGGTGTGCCATGGCTGCAGGTCCGGCTTGCCCTGGGCATCGTAGACACGCACGGCAAAGAAGGTCGCGGCGACCACCGCCACGACCAGCGACCCAACTTTCAGCAATCCCGTCATTACGCCCTCCTCGTCACGAAGCGTCGATCATAACGGCATTCGCGGCTGGGCCGCCTCATGGCATAACCTCCCATCGGCGAACTTACGCGGGTCGTCGCGCTTCGGTTACAGAGGGCGATTGCAGCCGAACCTTGGCGTAACTGGATCAAGGCCAACGACTGTGTCGGCGCGCTTGTCGTAACCGCCCTTTAATAATTGCGCGACTGCCGGGAAGCAGGCGCACTGCACTCACGCTGCATCTTGAGTCGTCTGACCTGAAGCCTTGTAGAAGCGAATGCGGGAGTACACAGAGTAGAGATAAATGATGATCCCGCCCTGGATTGCCATCGATACAAAGTTCGACGATCCGTAGTACGCCAACGTGTAAGACTGAGCCAGCAACATTATGGCGGCGCATCTAGCGAACACTGATCTAGAAGACATGGCCTCAATCAAGGAAATCGCAAAACACACAACGGCAGCGAAGACTAGTGACCCGACAAATCCAAAATTCAGAAACGCCTCAGACATGAAGTACATCCCCATGTTGGCACCTACAGACGTCACTTCGTCAGGCAAAATGTCCATTGCAAACGTAGAACTAACTGTTGCGCCTCCTAGCCCTACCAACCTGCCAATAGAACCAAGGTAACTATTCTTCTCTAGAATGTCAGGGTTCGCGACGGACAGAAGCAGAGTATAAAACTCGTTTTCCTCATGCTTGCCAAGCATGCCCATGATATTTGCGTAATTCATGGAAAGCTCTGATCGAACCACGCCGATTACGACAAATGCGCTAAATGCCAGAACGCCGTATATGGCGAGAGGGGAAACCTTGACTTTTTTGTATTCGGAAATTTTACATACGAAGACAATCAAGCAGCCAAGAACCACACCCCGAAATCCAAATAAAAAAATGCTTGCCATGCAGAAAAAAAGCAGCAACACGAACGCCTTTCCTACAATGCTTGATGAGATGTTTTTGAAATCAAGAATAGTGATATAGGCAAGGATTGTTGCGAGTTCCAGGAACGGAATTCCGGATGCTAGCGGACCATAGGCAAACTTTCCTAAAGGCAGATACTTATAGTCAATCAACAGGAAGGCCAATAGCAGCGCTATGCCGCACAGCGAGAATATGTTACGTGCGCCAACCCTATCTGATGAGAATATCTTTAGCTCGCACTGCGCTCTAGAAAACACAAATAGAGACAGACTTGCCACAAACAGAAAGCAAAGCGTAAGGAGAAATGCGGTTTTGGCGCTTTTCTCATCATAGAAGTCCGCTCGCCAAGCATCGGCCTCATAGCCGGCCGCAAACATCTTCAAGAACACAATCAAAGCGAACAAGGTATTGATCGCAAGAAATGCGAAAGATATCCAAGACTTTCTTTTCAACAGGCGTATCGTAACGAGCGATGCGAGCGGAAGGACAAGAACTGCAAGTGAGTTTTCGGCTGAAGAAAACAGCATCGTAAAACATGCTGCCGTTATTATCGAGCACGCTATGATTGTCGCAGAGATTGCTCTTCCATGGGTTGTGACTTTCATTATCGGCGCTCTAGCGTCAATCGTTTCATAAACCCTATCATTTTACATCAAACCTAAATTAGTGCTAGAGCGCATAGAGGATTACATCCTGGCATTTTCATGCGCCAGTCGATGCCGCTCTGGCTTTGGAGAACTCTGTGGGCAGGTAGGCCAAACCCAAGGACAAGGCCTACACGCTCATGGACACCTGTTCTTGTACGTCGCCGAAGTCCTAGCATTTCCGATAATAAAGCGCTCGCCTGAAACTGAACAATCGAATGGCGACCTCCGTTCAGCCGGCAGCCGCAGGTGCCTTGGCTCCCGGACCTTGTTTTGCCCCCGGCACGCCACCATCTGCTGGGGATCACGAGGAGCCTGCCATGACCGATCCCCTGCTGATTCCCTGCCCGAGTTGCGCCGGGCTCAATCGCATTGCCCATGAACGCCTGGGCGATGCCCCGCACTGCGGGCGCTGCAAGCACGAGTTGCTGTCGCGCACGCCATTCGAGCTGAACCAGGCGAGCTTCGCCCAGCAGATCAAGGGCGGCCTGCCGCTGCTGGTGGATGTCTGGGCCGAGTGGTGCGGTCCATGCCGGGCGTTCGCCCCGGTGTTCCAGCAAGCCGCCGCGCACCTTCACGGGCGCTGCCGCCTGGCCAAGCTGGACAGCGAAGCCAATCGGGGGCTTGCCACGCAGTTGGGCATTCGCTCGATCCCCAGCCTCATCCTGTTCCGCGATGGCGAGGAAGTCGCACGCCAGAGCGGCGCCCTGCCACTGCCTCGGCTACTGGAGTGGCTGCGCATCCACGATGTATGAAAACAGGTACGGACCAGACCGTGTGAAAACGTAGCGAGCGAAGGTCAAGCAAGGCAAAAAACGGCGAAAAAGCGCAGTTTACGCGTTGTAAATGAGCATTTTGAGCTGTTTTTTAACGCCGCATGACCGAGCGCAGTAGTTTTCACACCGTCTGGGACGTGCGGCCTTGCCGCAAGTCAAAAGGCGGTCTATCTAAAGGGGTCAGCATAAAACCCCGGTATCGGCATCGTGCCGTGCAGGATGCCCATGCGCAGAGGGGACATAACAATGATCCGCCACATCCTTATTGCCCATGATCTGCGCAGCAGCGCCGATCTTGCCCTGCGCCGCGCCGCCCAGCTCGCGCGCCAGCACGACGCCCGGCTGACCCTGCTTCACGTCTTCGCCAGCAACCTCAGCCGGGCCCAGGAAGACGAAGCCCACCAGACGCTCGACAAGGCCCTGACCCGCCATGCACCAGCCGGCAGCGAGCTGCGCCTGGCCCATGGCAAGCCCGCCGACGTGGTCTTGGAGCAGGTGCAGGCACTGGGCGCCGACCTGCTGGTGCTCGGCGCCCAGCAGCAGCGCCATGAACAGTTCTCCGGCACCAGCCTCGACCGCATCGCCCGCCTGTGCAGCGTGCCGCTGCTGCTGGTCTCCCGCGACAACGACCAGCCGTATCGCCGCGCGGTCGCCGCCCTGGACTTCTCGCTGTGCGCCTGCACCGCCGTACATCGCGCCTGCGAGCTGCTGCCGGTCGAGGCCACGCTGCATGCGCTGCACGTATTCGAAGCCTTGAAAGACCTGGGCAGCGAAGAAAGCCAATTGCAGACCCAACACGCCCTGATCGACCAGTTGATCGAAGATGAAAGCCGCAACTGGCCCAGTGGCAGCCCGACCCTGACCTACGAGATCCAGAGCGGCAGCGGTATCGCCCGTGGCCTGCAGGAGAGCATCAGCCAGCGCGACGCCGAGTTGCTGGTGCTCGGCTGCCACGGCCGCAGCGCGCTGTCCCAGGCGCTGCTCGGCAGCCTCGCCCAGCATTTCCTGCACAAGGCGCCGTGCGACGTATTCGTCGTACGCTAGGGCAGCGGCAAGCTGCCAGTAAAAGCAGAGACCTGGCAAGCGGGCCCTTGCTTGCCGCCTGAAGCGTGCAGTTGTCCTCAGGCTTCCAGCAGATCGTGCAACTCGACGAATTGCTGGGTCAGCTTGTGGCTGCGGTCGAAGAAGATCAGCGGCACGCAGGCCTGGTGCGACTCGCGCATGCGCACCGAGCTCATCAGGTTGACCGGCAATACCGGCAGGCCCTCGGCGACCAGTTCGTCGAGCAACTGCTGCGGCAGGGTCGCGCGCGGCTGGAACTGGTTGACCACGATACCCTCGACTTCCAGCCCCTCGTTGTGGTCCTCCTTCAACTCCTCGATCTCGCGCAGCAGGCCGTACAGGGCATTGCGCGAGAAACTGTCGCAGTCGAAGGGAATCAGCACGCGATCCGCGGCGATCAAGGCCGAGACCGTATAGAAGTTCAATGCTGGCGGCGTATCCAGGTAGATGCGCTCGTAATCCTCGGCAAGCTCGTCGAGCAGTTTGCGCAGTTTGTTGATCTTGTGCTTCTGCTCGAGCTTGGGCTGCAGGTCGGCAAGGTCGGCGGTAGCGGTGATCACGTGCAGGTTGTCGTAGGGCGTCTCGTAGATGTCCACCTTGCCCTTGCGGAACGACGGGCTGGCCAGGGTCTGGCGAAAGAACTCGGCGATACCGAGCGGAATGTCTTCGCCGGTCAGGCCGGTCAGGTAGTGGGATGAGTTGGCCTGGGCATCCAGGTCGATCAGCAGGGTCCGGTAACCCTGAGACGCGCTGACCGCCGCCAGGTTGCAGGCGATGCTGGACTTGCCGACCCCGCCTTTCTGGTTGAACACCACACGTCGCATGTCACACCCCCCGATCCGAAAATGTCGAAGGAGTGTACGACAGGGAGAGGCATTCGACATCGACTGGCGAAAACCAGGGCAAAGCAGGCCGGGCGCGGTGCGTCAATAGCTCCGATGTGCAAGGCCTGCCGTACGGGTATTTGTGTCAAGATTTGCGCACACCACATCGGGTCTGGATAATGCTCGCTCCTCGCCATGGCCCCATCGACTGGGGCGTAGCAGTCGACAAGGAAGCCCGAAGGTTGCCACGTGATACATTTCAATATCGAAACATGGCGCGCCTGGGCTCCTGAGCGGGATGGCACGGACGACTGGAGCGCCTGGAGCCGTTCACCCGCCGCCATTGCCGACCAGGGCCAGCAGCCTGATGTCAGCTTCCTTCCGGCCATGCAGCGCCGCCGCCTCAGCCGCCTGGCACGCATGACTTTCCAGGTCGCCTGGCCGATCGCCGAAGCCAACCCGCCGATGCCCCTGGTGTTCGTCAGCCGCCATGGCGAGACGCCGCGTACCCTGGCGATCCTCGAAGACCTGGCCCGCGACGAACCGCTGTCGCCGACCCAGTTCAGCCTCTCGGTGCACAACGCCATCATCGGCCTGTGGTCGATCCAGCGTGGCGACACCAGCGAGATGACCGCCATCGCCGGCGAGTTCGACGGCCTGGAACAAGGTATGCTCGAAGCCGCCACGCTGCTCGGCGAGGGCGCGCCACGGGTGTTGCTGGTGATCGCCGAAGAAACCCCGCCGGCGCTCTACGCACCGTTCATCGATGACGTGCCGTTTCCCTATGCGCTGGCGCTGCTGCTGACCCCTGGCAGCGACTGGCACCTGGAGCTGGGCACCGCCACCGGCCAACGCGCCGAGTGGCCACACGCACTCAATCTGGTCCGCGCGCTCTGCGGTGAGCAGAGTGTCCTGTACCACCACTGGAAAAGCCGTCAATGGATCTGGTCACACAAGGCCTGAGCAATCACAGTGCGCCCTACTGGTGGCGCCTGATCGCAACCGCGCTGAGCTTCGGCCTGTTCGGCGCGGGCGGCGTATTGCTGCGCCTGGTGGTGTTTCCCCTGCTGTCCCTGATGCCCGGCGACGCCCTTGTGCGCCGCACCCGGGCCAGACGGGTGGTCAGCCGTACCTTCCATTGGTTCGTGCAGTTCATGTACCGCAGCGGCGTGCTCACCTATGAGGTCGAGGGCGCCGAACGCCTGGGGCGCCCCGGGCAACTGGTGATCGCCAACCACCCGTCGCTGATCGACGTGGTGGTGCTGATCGCCTTCATCCGCGACAGCAACTGCGTGGTCAAGCAGAGCCTGTGGGACAATCCCTGCATGCGCGGGCCAATCCGTGCCTCCGGCTACATCAGCAACAGCGGCAGCATCGACATGCTCGAAGAAGCCGCCCAGGCCCTGGAAAGTGGCCAGACCCTGATCGTGTTTCCCGAAGGCACGCGCACTAAACCGGGCACGACGCCCGAGTTCCACCGTGGCGCCGCGGCCATCGCCGTGCGTGGCGCCACGGTGGTGACCCCGGTCGTGATCAGCGTTACACCGACCACCCTGACCAAGGCCGAACCCTGGTACAGCATTCCGTCGCGCCGCTTCCACTTTCGCCTGCGGGTCGGCGAGGATATCGACCCCGGGCAATTCACCGCGCAGGCGCCATTGCCCATTGCCTCGCGCCGACTCAATGAACACCTGCATCAACACTTCATCAAGGAGCTCGCAACAGATGAGCGATCTGCACCTGGACATTAAGAACCTGATAATCGATTCCCTCGGCCTCGAAGACATGACCGCCGAGGACATCGCCGACGACCTGACCCTGTTCGGCGACGGCCTGGGCCTCGACTCGGTGGATGCCCTGGAACTGGGCCTGGCGATTCAGAAGCGCTTCGGCATCAAGATCGATGCCGAGTCGAAAGACACGCGCCAGCATTTCGCCAATGTGGCCACTCTGGCAGCATTCGTCGCTTCCAAGCAGGCCGCCTGAGGACGCCATTCCATGCAAACCCGTGAAGATATTTTCGCTACCCTGCAAGGCGCTCTGGTCGAACTGTTCGAACTCGACATCGAGCGCGTCAAGCCCGAGGCCAATCTCTACGAAGACCTGGAGATCGACAGCATCGACGCCGTCGACCTGATCGACCACATCAAGCGCCAGACTGGCAGGAAGATCTCCGCCGAGGACTTCAAGGCCGTGCGCACCGTCAACGACGTGGTCGAGGCCGTGTTCCGCGTGGTCAACGCCCCCGCTCCGACCTGACCGATGAAGCGCCTGCTGGGACTGATCCTGGTGGTGGCCGGCGTGCTCTACCCGTTCGCCGTGTATTTCGGCCTCGGCCACCTGTCGCCCCGCCAGTTCGCCCTGCTGCTGGGTGGCCTGTGGATCGCCCGCACGCTGAGCGACTGGCGCAAGCCCGGCAGCCTGTGGATGGCGGGCCTGGCCCTGGTCTTCTGCCTGACTCTCGGACTGGTCGACGAACCGGCGCTGCTGCGCTGGTATCCGGTGCTGCTCAACGCCATGCTACTGGCCGTGTTCGGCCTCAGCCTGAAATTCGGCACGCCGCTGGTCGAGCGCCTGGCACGCCTCAGCGAGCCCGACCTGTCCGACGCAGGCGTGCGCTATACACGCCGCGTGACCCAGGTCTGGGTCGGCTTCTTTCTCGCCAACGGCCTGGTGGTGACCGCCCTCAACCTGTGGGCGCCGCTGAGCTGGTGGACCCTTTATACGGGGCTGATCGCCTATGTGCTGATCGGCCTGTTGTTCGCCGGCGAATGGCTGGTGCGCCAACGCGTGCGGAGGTACGCATGAGCTGGATCGGCCTGGATGCCATCCTTGAAAAAGCCCGTCCCGAGCGGGTCGTCGCGGTAGAGCCGGTGCTCGATCACGGCCAGTTGCAGGCACGCGCACTGCGGGTCGCCGGTGCCTTCAAGGCACGCGGCATCGAGCGGGTCGCGCTGCACCTGGAAGACACCGCCGAGCTGGCGATCGCCTTGCTCGGCGCCTGGCGCGCGGGCGTCGAAGTGTTGCTGCCGGCCGATGCCCAGGCGCAGACGCGCAAGCGCCTGGCCGAGCATTGCCAGCTATGGCTCGATGACCTGAATGGCTTCGACGGCGAGCCGCTGACGCCCGCCGTCCTCGACCTCGATGCCTGCCGCCTGACCCTGAGCACGTCCGGCTCCAGCGGCGCGGCCAAGCTGATCGGCAAGAGCCTGCGCCAGTTGGCCAATGAAGTGCAGGCACTGGAGAACCTCTGGGGCGAGGCTCTGGATGACAGCCTGATCCTCGGCAGCGTCGCCGCGCAACACATCTACGGCCTGCTGTTCCGCGTGTTGTGGCCCTTGTCTGCCGGCCGGCCCTTCGTGCGCCGCGCCCTGCCGTTCCCGGAAGACCTGCAGCGCGAAAGCCTCGAACTCAGCATCACCGGCAGCTTTGCCTGGATCGCCAGCCCAGCCCTGCTCAAGCGTATGGGCGACAACCTCGACTGGTCGGCCTTGTCCCAGGTACGGCAGATATTTTCCTCGGGCGGCGCCTTGCCAGCAGAAGCCACCGAACGCCTGCATGAACGGCTTGGCCAATTGCCGACAGAAATCTACGGCAGCTCGGAAACCGGCGGCATCGCCTGGCGCCAGGGCGGCGAGCACTGGCAACCGTTCGCCGACGTCAGGCTGAGCCTCAACGATGAAGGCGCGCTGCGCCTGACTTCGCCCTACCTGCCGAGCGGCCATGTCGAGCAGACCGCCGATGCCGCGCAGATCGACGCCGACGGCCGTTTCATCCTGCGCGGCCGCCTCGACCGCATCGTCAAGCTGGAGGAAAAGCGCATCGCCCTGCCCGCTCTGGAACAGGCCTTGGTCAGCCATACCTGGGTCGACGATGCGCGCCTGGGCATGGTCGAGCAAGGTCGTGCCTTCCTCGGCGCCCTGGTCGCCCTGAGCCCGGCGGGCCTGCATGCGCTGCGCAACCAGGGCCGGCGTACCGTCACCAAAGCCCTGCGCGCGCACCTGGCCGGCCAATGCGAGGCGATCGCCCTGCCGCGCCGCTGGCGCCTGCTCAAGCAGTTGCCCTACAACGCCCAGGGCAAGCTGGCGCAAGCCACGGTGGACAGCCTGATCCAGGCCGAACGGCCAACCCGCGCCGAACCGCTCGACCCGCGCCGGCAAGACAATGGCGAGTGGCTGTTCGAGCTTGAGGTGCCGCTGGACCTCGCCCACTTCACCGGCCACTTCCCGCAGACGCCCGTGCTGCCGGGCGTGGTCCAGGTCGGCTGGGCCCAGCAACTGGCGGGCGAGCTGATTCCCGACCTGCCGCCGCGCTTCAGCGGCATGGAAGTGCTGAAGTTCCAGCAACTGGTACGCCCTGGCGACCGCCTGCAGGTCTCGCTGCGTTTCGATGCGGAAAAAGGCAAGCTCTACTTCGCCTACCGCAACGGCGAGCAAGCCTGCTCCTCCGGGCGCATCCTGCTGAGTGCAGCAGCGGCCGATGCATAGGCCCTGCGCGGTGATCCCGGTGTACAACCACGAGCACGCGCTGCCCGTGGTGGTCGACGCCTTGCGCGCCAGCGGGCTGCCCTGCGTGCTGGTCGACGATGCCTCGACGGCCGCCTGCGCCAGGGTCATCGATCAGCTCGCCGAGCGCGAGGACGTGTACCTGGTGCGCCTGCCCGTCAACCAGGGCAAGGGCGGCGCAGTCATGGCCGGGTTGCGCGAGGCCCTGCGCCTGGGCTTCAGCCACGCCCTGCAAGTGGATGCCGATGGCCAGCACGACCTGCACGACGTCGAGACCTTCCTGGCCACCTCGCGGCAGTATCCACAGGCGCTGGTCTGCGGTTATCCACAGTACGACGAGAGCGTGCCGAAAAGCCGCCTGTACGCCCGCTACCTGACCCACGTCTGGGTCTGGATCAACAGCCTGTCGCTGCACATCCGCGATGCCATGTGCGGTTTCCGCGTCTACCCGCTGCCGGCCACGGTGGCGTTGATCGATACGACCCGGCTCGGCAGGCGCATGGACTTCGACCCGGAAATCCTCGTGCGCCTGGCCTGGCGCAACCAACCGATGCAGTGGCTGCCGACCCAGGTGCACTACCCGCTCGATGGCCTGTCGCATTTCCGCCTGTTCCACGACAACGCGCTGATCTCGAAGATGCACGCCAAGCTGTTCTTCGGCATGCTCGTGCGCTCGCCGCTGATCCTCTGGCGCCGAGGTCGTGGATGAACGAACGCGGCAGCACCAGCCACTGGGCCGCCCAGGGCGAACGCGGCAGCTACTTGCTGATGAAGTTCACCGCCGTGGCCGCGCGCCTGCTTGGCCGCCGCCTGCTCAGCCCGCTGCTGTACGGCATCGTCCTGTACTTCTTTATCTTCGGCGCGCGGGCGCGGCGCAGCATCCACGAGTACCAGCGCAACCTGGCGACCTGGAGCGGCCGGCCCGAACTGGCGCCGAGCCGGCGCCGGGTGTTTCGCCAGTTCATGAGTTTCGCCGACACCCTGCTCGACAAGCTCGACGTGTGGAACGGCAGGATCGGCCTGCAACACATCATCCTTGAGGACCCGCAGGACCTGCGCGGGCAGATCCGCAGCCAGGCACGCGGGCAGATGGTGGTCGGCGCGCACCTGGGCAACCTCGAGGTCTGCCGCGCCCTCGCCGAGATGGGCAAGCACGTGCAGATGAACGTGCTGGTGCATACCAAGCATGCCGAGCAGTTCAACCGCCTGCTCGGCGAGTCCGGCGCCACCCACATGCGCCTGATCCAGGTCAGCGAACTGGACGCGGCGATCATGCTGCAATTGTCCCAGCGCCTGGACCGTGGCGAGTGGCTGGCCATCGCCGGCGACCGCGTGCCTCTGCGCGGCGTACGCAGCAGCCGCGTGGACTTCCTCGGTCACCCGGCGGCATTCCCGCAAGGCCCCTGGTTGCTCGCCGGCCTGCTGCAATGCCCGGTCAACCTGCTCAATTGCCTGAAGATCGACGGCCGCTATCACGTGATCCTCGAAGCGTTCACCGAACGCGTCGAATGGAAGCGCAACAATCGCGAGGCGGTGATCGAGCACTGGATTCGACAGTACGCCGAACGCCTGGGCCAACGTTGCCTGGACGCTCCCCTGCAATGGTTCAACTTCTATCCGTTCTGGAATCGACATGACTGACTCCATCGTTTTTGGCGAAGCCCACCTCAGCATCGAGCAGGTCGTGGCGCTGTCCCGGCGCGCTGCCAGCGCCAGCCTGCAGAATGACGCGGCCTACCGCGAGAAGATCGCCAAGGGCGCGCGCTTCCTCGATACCCTGCTGGACAAGGAAGGCGTGATCTACGGCGTCACCACCGGTTATGGCGACTCCTGCGTGGTCGCCGTGCCGCTGCATCAGGTCGAGGCGCTGCCCAGGCACCTGTTCACCTTCCACGGCTGTGGCCTGGGCAAGTTGCTCGACGCACCGAGCACCCGGGCCGTGCTGGCCGCCCGCTTGCAGTCGCTGTGCCATGGCGTTTCCGGCGTGCGCGTGGAACTGCTGGAACGCCTCCAGGCGTTCATCGACCACGACGTACTGCCGCTGATCCCGGAAGAAGGCTCGGTCGGCGCCAGCGGCGACCTGACCCCGCTGTCCTACGTCGCCGCCACGCTCAGCGGCGAGCGCGACGTGCTGTACAAGGGCGAGCGTCGCAGTGCCGCCGAGGTGCATGAGGAACTCGGCTGGACGCCGCTGACCCTGCGCCCGAAAGAAGCCCTGGCGCTGATGAACGGCACCGCGGTGATGACCGCCCTGGCCTGCCTGGCCTACTCGCGCGCCGACTACCTGCTGAAACTGGCGACGCGCATCACCGCGCTCAACGTGGTCGCCCTGGAAGGCAACCCGGAGCATTTCGACGAGCGCCTGTTCGCCGCCAAGCCGCATCCGGGGCAGACCCAGGTCGCCGCCTGGATTCGCCAGGACCTGGCCGTCGAAGCGCCACTGCCGCCGCTGCACCGCCTGCAGGACCGCTACTCGATCCGCTGCGCGCCGCACGTGCTCGGCGTACTGGCCGACAGCCTGGGCCTGCTGCGCCAGTTCATCGAGACCGAACTGAACAGCGCCAACGACAACCCGCTGTTCGACGCCGAAACCGAACGCACCCTGCACGGCGGTCACTTCTACGGCGGGCATATCGCCTTCGCCATGGACAGCCTGAAGAACCTGGTCGGCAACGTCGCCGACCTGCTCGACCGCCAGCTCGCGCTGTTGGTCGACAGCCGCTACAACCACGGCCTGCCGAGCAACCTCTCCGGCGCCCCGGCCGCGACGGCGATGATCAACCATGGCTTCAAGGCCGTGCAGATCGGCGCCAGCGCCTGGACCGCCGAAGCGCTGAAGAACACCCTGCCGGCCAGCGTGTTCTCGCGCTCCACCGAGTGCCACAACCAGGACAAGGTGAGCATGGGCACCATCGCCGCCCGCGACGCCCTGCGCAGCCTGGAACTGACCGAGCAGGTCGCCGCCGCCACCCTGATCGCCGCCAACCAGGGCGTGTGGCTGCGCGAACGCGCCGGCAAGCGCGACATCCCGGCGCCACTGGCGGCGATGCGCGAGCAACTGGCTGCAGACTTCCCGCCGGTGATCGAAGACCGTGCCCTGGAGCGCGAGCTGCGCCTGTGCCTGGAGCGGATTCGGGCGCAGCACTGGACACTGTATGTTTGAGGCATTGCTGAAAAGCGCCACGGAGCCCTCCTGCCATGCGTAGCCAAGGCATCGTCCACGCCGAGATCGAAATCCTCGTGCCGTTCTTCGACGTCGACATGATGGAAATCGTCTGGCACGGCCACTACGTCAAGTATTTCGAGCAGGCCCGCTGCGCCCTGCTCGACAAGCTCGGCCACAACTACGCGCAGATGCGTGACAGTGGCTATGCCTGGCCGGTGATCGACCTGCAATTACGCTATGTCCGGGCCGCGCAGTTCGGCCAGCGTATCCGCGTGCGCGCCGATCTGGTCGAGTGGGAAAACCGCCTCAAGATCAACTACCTGATCAGCGATGCCAGCAGCGGCGAACGCATGACCCGCGGCAGCAGCGTGCAGGTCGCCGTGGCAATCGCCAGCCGGGAAATGCAGTTCGCTTCGCCCAAGGTATTCACCGACATCGTGCAGAGGTTCCTGCCGTGAAACGCTCGTTCAGCACGGCCATGGCCGTCGTCCTGGCTTGCCTCGCACCGCTGGCGCAGGCCTTCGACATCGACCAGCTCAGTCAGCAGTTGGGCAAGCCCGAGGTCGTGCGCGGCAGCTTCATCCAGGAAAAGCACCTGCGCGCCATGCCGCAGCCGCTGACCAGCCGCGGCCACTTCGTCCTGGCCCGCGAACACGGCCTGCTCTGGCTGCTGGAAAAACCGCTGCAACAGGACTATCGCATCGACGGCAAGGGCATCGCCCGGCGCAGCGAGCAAGGCTGGCAGTTCGTCGCCCAGCAAAGCGCCACGGCCCAGCAGAATCGCCTGTTCCTCGCCGTGCTCAAGGGCGACAGCAGCGGCCTGCGCGAAGACTTCGAGCTGAGCCTCAGCGGCAGCGCGGACAATTGGCAGCTCGACCTGACGCCACGCGGCGTGCTGCTCAAGCAGGTGTTCAGCACGATCCACATCAGCGGCGGTAGCCTGGTCCAGCGTATCGAGCTGAACGAAGTGCAGGGCGACCGCAGCGTACTGACGCTGCAGAACGCCAGCGCCGACCAGCCCTTGAACGAAGCGGAACAGAATGACTTCCAGGATTGAATACTGGGGTCCGCGGCTGTTCCCGCTGGCCCTGTTGCTGCTCGTCGCCCTGGCCGCCTGGCAATGGCGGGACGGCCCGCCGGTATCGGCCAACCTGCTCGAACTGGTGCCCAGCGCTGCGCCCGATGCGCTGGAGCAGCAGGCCGAACAGCGCATACAGGAGCCGCTCAACCGCGAGCTGCTGGTGTTGATCCAGCATCCGGATCGCCAACAGGCGATGAGCCTGGCCAGGCAATTGGGCCAGCGCTGGCGCGAGGCGGGGCTGTTCGAGAAGGTCCAGTGGGATTTGCAATCGGACCTGCCAAGTCTGCGTCGCCAGTTACAGGACCAGCGTTTGGCATTGCTGCCTAGCGCCGATGCCCAACTGCTTCTCGAACAGCCAGGACGCTTCATCGAACGCCGGGCCCAGGATTTGTTCGATCCGTTTCGCGGCGAAGGCGTGGTCGCGACTGCCGACGACCTGCTGGGCCTCAGCACACTGATTGAAAAAAACCTGCCCCATGTACACAACGTGCAGGTCGACCTCAGCGGCGCCTTGATTGCCGAAAGCCAGGGCGAGACCTGGGCGATGCTGCGCGCCCGCACCACCGCCGACGCCTTCGACGGCAACCTGCCGCTGGCCGTCGATGCGCTGGTCGCCCAGGCCCGCGAGGAGGTCACGGCCAAGGGCGGGCAACTGCTCGCCAGCAGCGGCCTGCTCTACTCCGCCCATGGCCAGCGCCAGGCCACCAGCGAAATCGGCCTGATGGGCAGTATCGCCAGCGCCGGCGCACTGCTGCTGATGCTGGTGGTATTCCGCCGCTTTCGCGTGCTGCTGGCCTTCATTCCCGCCGGCATCGGCGTGCTGGCCGGCCTGACCGCCTGCGTCGCGGTGTTCGGCCACATTCACGTGATGACGCTGGTGCTTGGCTCCAGCCTGATCGGCGTGGCCATCGACTACCCGCTGCACCTGCTGTCGAAAAGCTGGACCCTGCAACCCTGGAACAACTGGAAAGCCCTGCACGCCACGCTGATCGGCCTGACCCTGGGCCTGGCGACCAATGTCATCGGCTACCTGGCGCTGGCGTTCACGCCGTTCCCAGCGTTGACCCAGGTGGCGATCTTTTCCTCGGCCGGCCTGATCGGCTCTTACCTATGTTCGGTGTGCCTGCTGCCGGCACTGATGGGCAAGGTCGAGATAAAACCCTGGCATCCGCCCCATGCCCTGGCCGAACGCATGCTCGCCTGGCGCGAGGCCCTGCTCGAACGGGTCTCGACGCCCTGGCTGCTGCTCCTGTTCATGCTGTTCTGCATCGCCGGCATCGCCCAGCTCTCGCACAAGGACGACCTGCGCCAGTGGGCCAGCGTGCCACCGCACCTGCTCGAACAGTCGCAGCAGGTCGGCAAGATCGTCGGCATGCAACCGACCAGCCAGTTCTTCCTGGTCCGCGCCGCCGACGAGAATCAGTTGTTGAGTCGGCAACTGCTGCTGAGCCAGCGCCTGGACAAACTGGTGGCCGACGGCAAGCTGAAGAGCTACCTGGCCCTGAGCCAACTAGCCGCACCGGTCGCTCGCCAGGACGCCCTGCGCCAGGCCCTGTCGCGACTGCCCACTGTGAGCCAGCCGCTGACCGACCTCGGCCTGCCACAACAGGCCATCGAGCAGGAAGTGATGCGCCTGCAGGCCTTGCCTTCGCTGAATATCGAACAGGTTCTCGCCGGCCCATTGGGCGAACCCTGGCGGACGCTCTGGCTAGGGCGCACCGCGGATGGCCAGGTCGCCGGCCTGATCAGCCTGCAGGGCCTGAGCAACAGTGACCTGCTCGCCGCCCAGGCCGAAGGGCTCGACGGGGTGAAACTGGTCGACCGCCTGGGCGAACTCAACCGCCTGTTCGCCGCGACCCAGGTCAGCGCCGCCGAACTCAAGCTGGCCTCCTGCGTGCTGATCTTCGTGGTGCTCTGGGTGTCCTTCGGCGCCCGTGGCGCGACCCGCGTACTGGCCGTGTCGCTGCTCGCGGCCCTGGCCAGCCTGGCCAGCCTGGGCTGGCTCGGCCAACCGCTGACCCTGTTCAGCCTGTTCGGCCTGCTGCTGGTCACCGCCATTGGCGTGGACTACGCGATCCTCATGCATGAACGGGTCGGCGGCGCCGCCACCAGCCTGCTCGGTACACTGCTCTCGGCCCTCACCACCTGGCTGTCGTTCGGCCTGCTGGCCATGTCCAGTACCCCGGCGGTGAGCAATTTCGGCCTGACCATCAGTATCGGCCTGGCCTTCAGTTTCCTGCTCGCCCCCTGGGCGGGAAGTGCGCACAAAGGGGAGCGCCAGCCATGACTGTGATCCTGTTCTGGCTGCTGGCCCTGGCCAGTTACATGCTGCTGGCGATCATTGGCGGGCGGCGTTTGATCCCCATCGTCGGCCAATTGCTGGTCGCCAGCCTGGCCGTTCCGGCGCTGCTGCTCGGCTGGTTCGAACCCCACACCGGGTTGACCGCCCAGGCGCTGCTCGCGCCGGTATGGGTCGGCACCCTCTACAACTTCTGCTTCGCCCTGTTGCTCGGCTACATCCTCAGCGATGTGATCGACATGCAGGTCAGCAGCGACTGCCTGAAGATCGCCCTGCCGAGCTTCCTGGTGCCGCTGCTGGTCGGCCTGGCCTGTGCCCTGTGGCTGCTGCCGGGCGAGCACCCGTGGTTGAGCGCGGTGGGCATCGGCCTGCTGTTCTCGATCACCGCGATCCCGGTGCTGTACCTGTTCCTGCAAAGCATCGGCTACCCGGCCGAGGCGACCAAGCGCCTGCTGCACGCGGCGATCCTCATGGACTTCATGTGCTGGACCCTGTTCGGCCTGGCCCAGGGTACAGCCAACCCGGCCGCCTTGCTGTGGCCGCTGGCGGCCTCGCTGCTGCCGCTGCTGCTACACAAGCTGCTCGGCCTGCGTCACGGCCTGTTCTACAGCCTGCCGTTCTTCGTCCTGATGCTGGTGTTCCAGCACTTCAAGCTCAACGCCCTGGTCTTCGGCATCGGCTACATGCTGTGCCTGGCGTGGCTCAAACAGCCGTTCAATCTGCCCTTGCCGGAAAAGCAGTGGAAACGCCTGCTCAACGGCCTGGCCGTGCCATTGATCCTCACCTGCGGCGTTTTGCGCGTCGATTTCCACGGCGTCGGCGAGCACTATTCCTGGCTCTACCTCGGCACCCTGCTGGTGTTGCCGGTGGTCAGCAAGGTCCTCGGCAGTTGGCTCGGCCTGCACTGGGCCGCGCCTCGGCAAAGCCAGCGCATCAAGTGGCGCGAAAGCCTGCTGCTGAACATTCGCGGGCTGACCGAGATCGTCTTCCTCAACCTGCTGCTGCAATTGCAACTGATCGATTCGCTGGTCTATTTCAGCCTGCTGCTGATGAGCCTGTTTTCCACTCTGCTGCCCGCCGTGCTGGGCCGCCACCAATCTTCCGCGAGCGAGGGAAAGAACCGTTATGAAGCCTCTTGAAGTCGAACAACGTCGCGTCGTCGTCATCGGTGCCGGCCCGTCCGGCGCCATCGCCGCCGCCCTGCTCAAGCGCAACGGCCATGACGTGCTGGTGCTCGAGCGCCAGCAATTCCCGCGTTTCTCCATTGGCGAAAGCCTGCTCTCGCATTGTCTGGATTTCGTCGAAGAAGCCGGCATGCTCGACGCGGTGCAAGCGGCCGGCTTCCAGATCAAGCACGGCGCGGCTTTCGCCTGGAAGGAGCGCTACACCGAGATCGACTTCCGCGAGAAATTCACCGACGGCAAGGACACCACCTTCCAGGTCCAGCGCGCCGCCTTCGACAAGCTGCTGGCCGACGAAGCCGCACGCCAGGGCGTGGAAATCCGCTACGAGGAAGAAATCGTCGCCGCCGACTTCTCGCAGGCCCGTCCGCGCCTGAGCGTGCGCCGCCTGGCCGATGATCAGCGCTACGACGTCGAGTGCGACTTCGTCCTCGACGGCAGCGGCTACGGTCGCGTGCTGCCGCGCCTGCTCGACCTGGAGCAGCCGTCCGATTTCCCGGTACGCCGCGCGGTGTTCACCCACATCGAAGACCGCATCGACCCGGCCAGCGGCTTCAACCGCGAGAAAATCCTCATCACCACCCATCCCGAGTTCCGCGACGTGTGGTTCTGGAGCATTCCGTTCAGCAATGGCCGCTGCTCCCTCGGCGTGGTCGCCGACGCCAATCGCTACCAAGGCCGTGGCGACGACCTGGACGCCGTGCTCAAGCAATTCGTCGCGGAAACGCCAAGCCTGGCCCGCGTCCTGGACAACGCCGTGTGGGACACCCCGGCGCGCGAGATCAAAGGCTACTCGGCCAACGTCAAGCGCCTGTACGGCCCGGGCTTCGCCCTGCTCGGCAACGCCGCCGAATTCCTCGACCCGGTGTTCTCCTCCGGCGTGACCATCGCCATGCGTTCGGCGAGCATGGCCGCCGGCCTGCTCGACCGCCAGTTGAACGGCGAAACGGTGGACTGGGAAAACCAGTTCTCCGAGCCGCTCAAGCGTGGCGTGGACACCTTCCGCGTGTACGTCGAGGGCTGGTACGAAGGCGCCTTCCAGGACGTCATCTATTACGACAAGTCATCGCCCGACATTCGCGCCATGATCAGCTCGATCCTCGCCGGCTACGCCTGGGACCTGAACAACCCCTACGTCGCCGAGCCGCGCCGGCGCCTGCGCGTACTGGCCGAAATCTGCACCACGGAGTGAGTCGATGCGCCGCGTCCTGCTCATCGGCCTGTGCCTGCTGCTCGGCGCCTGCGCCGCCCGTGCGCCGCTGCCAAGCCAGCCGCCAACCCTGGCCTTGCCGCTGTCGCTGCATATCCAGCGCGAGCAGGATGCCGTGCGCCAGGACTGGCTGCTGGTGGTGCAGGAAGAGCACGGGGCATTGCGCTGGTCGCTGTTCGACCCGCTCGGCATGCCCCTCTCGCGGCAACTGCTGAAAGACGGCGCATGGCACAACGACGGCCTGCTGCCGCCCAACGGCGAGGCCCGCGAGCTGTTCGCCGTGCTGCTGTTCGCCCTGACGCCCGCCGATCAACTGGCTCCTCGTTACGACGGCAAGAGCTGGGCGCAAGACGCCGATGATCGACGCCGACTTAACCCGGGCTGGCGCATCGTTTATCGTGCGCCCTCGGATTTCACCCTGGATACTCCGGCGGGCCCGCATTACCGGGTCACGCCTCTGGACTCGCAAGAAGGCTTTTGATGCCCAGTTATCTCAACGCCCTCGGCCTGCTCTGCGCCCTTGGCCAGGGCAAACAGGCCGTGGCGACTGCCCTGTTTGCCGGCGATGCCTCGGGCATGCGCGCCGAGTCGGGCTGGGTCAGCGAACACGCGCTGACCGTTGGCGCGGTGCGCGCCGAATTGCCAGCGCTACCCGTTGGCCTGCCACAGCCAGCGAGCCGCAACAACCAGATGCTGCTGGCCGCCGCCCTGCAGATCGAAGACGACATCCGCGCCGCCATCGCCCGCTACGGGGCCGGACGCATCGGCGTGATCCTCGGCACCAGCACCACCGGCATCGACGACGCCGCGCGTGGTATCGCCCGCTACGTCAACGAAGGTGAATTGCCGCCTGACTACCATTACGGCCAGCAGGAACTGGCCGCGCCAGCCGGCTTCCTGGCCGACTGGCTGGGCCTGAGCGGGCCGGTGTACAGCCAGTCCACCGCCTGCACCTCCAGCGCCCGCGCCCTGCTCAGCGCCCACCGCATGCTCCAGCAGGGGTTGTGCGACGCGGTATTGTGCGGCGGCGTGGATACCCTGTGCCGGCTGACCCTCAACGGTTTCTCGTCGCTGGAAGCGGTCGATCCAGAGCGCTGCAACCCGTTCTCGGTCAACCGCCACGGCATCAACATCGGCGAGGGCGCCGCGCTGTTCCTAATGAGCCGTGAGCGTTCGCCCATCGCCTTCCTCGGCGGCGGCGCCACCTCCGACGCCCATCATATTTCCGCGCCGCAACCCGATGGGCTTGGCGCCCAGGCCGCCATGCGCCGCGCCTTGCAAAGTGCCGGCCTGCAAGCCGGGGACATCGATTACCTGAACCTGCACGGCACCGCCACCCGGCACAACGACGCCATGGAAAGCCTGGCCGTGCGGGCGGTTTTCCCGGACGGCGTGGCCTGCTCCTCGACCAAGCCGTTGACCGGCCACACCCTCGGCGCCGCCGGCGCCCTGGAAGCGGCGTTCTGCTGGCTGACGCTCAGCCAATACAACCCCGACAGCCGCCTGCCAGCGCATTTGTGGGATGGCGAGAAACAGGACGACGTGCCGACGCTTGATCTGGTCAACGGCGATCAGCGCCTGGCCACAGGCCGGGCACGCAGGTTGATGAGCAACTCGTTCGCCTTCGGCGGCAGCAACCTCAGCCTGATCCTGGGAGATACGCCGTGATCGCGTGGCGTATCGAAGAGCTGCTGCCCCATGCCGGCGACATGCTGCTGATCGACGCGGTGCACTTCATCGATGAAGAGAACGTGCAGGCAACCGTACGCATCCGGCCCCATGGCTTGTTCAGCCAGGCAGACGGCAGCATGCCGGCCTGGGTCGGTATCGAACTGATGGCCCAGACCATCGCGGCCTACGCGGGTTATCACCTGCTCAGCGCCGGCCAGCCCATCGAGCTTGGCTTCCTGCTCGGCACCCGCAACTACCAGTGCAGCGTCGAGCGCTTTCCTGTCGATAGCGTGCTGCAACTCAAAGCCTTGCGCACCCTGGAAGACGAAAGCGGCATGGGTATGTTCGAATGCCACATCGACGCACCCGGCATCCACGCCGAAGCGCGCCTGAACGTTTTCCGCCCGCCCAATGTGGCCAGCTATCTGAAGGAACCCGAATCATGAGCGACCCGATCCTGGTCACCGGCTCGAGCCGCGGCATCGGCCGGGCCATTGCCCTGCGCCTGGCCCAGGCCGGCCATGACCTGGTACTGCACTGCCGCTCGCGCCGCGACGAAGCCGAGGCGGTGCAGGCACAGGTCCAGGCCCTCGGCCGCCAGGCGCGCATCCTCCAGTTCGATGTCTCCGACCGCGCGGCCTGCAAGGCAATCCTCGAAGCGGACATCGAGGCCCACGGTGCCTACTACGGCGTAGTGTGCAACGCCGGGTTGACCCGCGACGGCGCCTTTCCGGCCCTCTCCGAGGAGGATTGGGACCAGGTGCTGCGCACCAACCTGGATGGTTTCTACAATGTCCTGCACCCGCTGAGCATGCCGATGATCCGCCGCCGCAAACCAGGGCGCATCGTCTGCATCACCTCGGTATCCGGCCTGATCGGCAACCGTGGCCAGGTCAACTACAGCGCGTCCAAGGCCGGCATCATCGGGGCGGCCAAGGCCCTGGCCATCGAGCTGGGCAAACGCAAGATCACGGTCAACTGCGTGGCGCCGGGATTGATCGACACCGAGATTCTCGATGGCGATCTGCCGCTCGAGGAAATCCTCAAGATGATCCCGGCGGCGCGCATCGGCACCCCCGAGGAAGTGGCGGGCGCGGTGAATTTTCTGATGTCCGAGGAAGCCGGCTACATCACCCGGCAGGTCCTCGCGGTCAATGGCGGATTGTGCTGATGAGTGGATTCAAGCGGGTTGTAGTCACCGGCATGGCCGGGGTGACGTCGCTGGGTAGCGACTGGGCCAGCATCGCGGCGAACTTCCGCGCGGGCAAGAGCGGCATCCGGCGGATGCCCGAGTGGGATCGCTTCGGCGAACTCAACACCCGCCTCGGCGGGCCCATCGACGACTTCGTCCAGCCCAGCCACTGGACCCGCAAGCAGACCCGCAGCATGGGGCGGGTCTCCAAGCTGGCGGTAGCCGCCGCCGAGCGTGCCCTGGAAGATGCCGGCCTGCTCGGCGACGAGCGCATCGGCGACGGACGCATGGGCGTGTCCTGCGGCTCGTCGATCGGCAGCACCGAAGAGGTCAAGGTCTTCGGCAACATGCTGTCCACCTCGGTGGCCTCGGGCCTCAACGCCAACACCTACATCCGCATGATGCCGCACACCGCGGCAGCCAATATCAGCATCTTCTTCGGTCTCAAGGGCCGCTTGATTCCCACCTCCAGTGCCTGCACCAGTGGCAGCCAGGGCATCGGCTACGCCTATGAAGCAATCAAGTTCGGCCGCCTGCCGCTGATGCTCGCCGGCGGTGGCGACGAACTGTGCCCGACCGAAGCCATGGTCTTCGATGCGCTGTATGCCACCAGCCTGAAGAACGATACGCCCCACCTCACTCCGCGCCCCTATGACGCGGGCCGCGATGGGCTGGTGATCGGTGAGGGCGCCGGTATCCTGGTTCTCGAAGAGCTGGAACACGCCCTGGCCCGTGGCGCGCGCATCCATGCCGAGATCGTCGGCTTCGGCTGCAACGCCGACGGTGTACACGCCACCAAGCCGGAAGAGGCAACGATGCGCGGCGCAATGGAACTGGCCCTGCATGACGCGGGTCTGAGTCCCGACGCCATTGGCTACGTGAACGGTCACGGCACGGCGACCGAGCAGGGCGACGTCGCGGAAACCCGTGCCACCAACAGCCTGTTCGGCCCGAACATGCCGATCAGTTCGCAGAAGAGCTTCCTCGGCCATACCCTGGGTGCATGCGGTGCGCTGGAGTCCTGGTTCAGCATCGAGATGATGAACAGCGACAGTTATGCGCACACCCTCAACCTGGATACGATCGACCCGGCCTGCGGCCAACTGGACTACCTGCGCAGCGAGTTCCGCCCAATGAGCAACCGCTACGTGATGAACAACAACTTCGCTTTCGGCGGCGTGAACACATCCCTGATCTTCCGCCGTTGGAGCTGATTCCCCAGGACCTGCACCCATACCGCGGGCAGGTCCGCACCACCGCCAAGAAGGAGACTGGCCCCATGCTTCGCAAACTCTCTATCGCCCTGTTCGGCGTGCTGTTCCTCGGCCTTGCCGCCTGCTCTTCCAAATCCTTGCAGACCATCGAGAGTGACGTTCCGGCCAACACCGCACGCAACGAGGACGATGTCCGGGTGGCGATCCTCAGCGCCCTGGAGCGCCGCCGCTGGTCCGTGCAGCGCGCCGACCGTGGCCAGGTGTTCGCCAGCATCGCCCCACGCGGCAACATTCGCGTCGAGATCGTGATCCCCTATAGCGCCAATCATTACTCGATCCGCTACCGCGACAGTGAAGGCCTGAGCTATCGCAACGGCAAGATTCATCGCAACTACAACAATTGGGTGATCAACCTCGATCGCACCATCAAGCAGGAACTGAGCAGCCCCACCCGCTACCTGAATCGATAAAGAAGGAGACGACCATGAAAACCAAGAACTGGATCATCGCAGCATTCTGCCTCGGCGCACTGCCCGGCCTGGCCCAGGCCCGCGACACCCAACTGTTCCCTGTATTCCAGACCGCCGTGCAGGAAGCGACCGCGGCAGGCCGTCTCGACGGCAGCGTGAAGTTCTACCTGGCCGGCCAGCCGATCGGCAAGGCCAGCATCATCAGGCCCAACGTCACCACCAGCCAGAAAACCAATGCCGTGGGCAAGAGCGACGAGGAGGCATGCAACTGGGCCATGCAATCGGCGCTGATCCGCCTGCAGAACGCCGCCAAGCAGGCCGGTGCCAACGCGGTGGTGAACATCGCCAGCAACTACAAGAACATCGAGTACAAGGACCCGGCCAAGTACGAATGCCACGCCGGCGCCATCATGGCGGGCGTCGCCCTCAAGGGCGACCTGGCCAACGTCCGCTAAGGGCAGCTACAAGCAAAGGCGGCGCCTCAGCCCGAACGGGCCTGGAGCGCCGCCGCCTCTCGCGTTACCAACTCGACGAATGCCCTGGCCTGGGGCGAACGTTCGTCCTCGCGCATGACCAACCAGATGGCCGATGTCGCGCCCTCGTCCAGCAGTGTCCGGTACACCACCCCATCCACCCGCGTGCGACGGAACGATGCCGGCAGCATGGATACACCCATGCCCGCCGCCACCAGACCGATGATGGTCATCGCCTCGCTTGCCTCCTGGGCGATATGCGGTACGAAGCCGGCCCGGCTGGCCAGGTCGAGTAGCTGGTCGTTGAGCCCGGTTCGATAAGAACGCGGGAAGAATACGAAGGGCTCGCCCGCCAGGTCAGCCATCGACAGTCCCTCCTCGCTGCCCTGCGCCAGCGGGTGATCCGCGCGCATGACCGCCACCAGCGGATCACGGAACAGTTCTACCGAACGAATGTGCTCGGGCAGCACGAAGGGACGGATCACTCCGACTTGCAGGCTCCGCTCGGTCAGGCCTTCGACCACCTCGCCACTGCTGCCTTCGAGCAGGCTGAGATGGACATCCGGATAGGCCTGGCGAAAGGCGAACAGGCTGCGGGTGATGGTCGAGGTGAAAGGCGCCGAGGCCGTGAAACCGACCTTCAGCTCGCCGACCTCGCCGAGATGGGCGCGCCGGGCGAGCAGTGCCGCCCGCTCCGAGCGCTCGAGAATCTGCCGGGCCTCACCCAGAAACAGGCGCCCGGCCTCGGTCAGCGCGACCCGGCGGTTGGTGCGCTCGAAAAGGCGTGCGCCGATCTCCTCTTCCAGCGCCTGGACCTGCTGGCTCAGCGGCGGCTGGGAGATGCCCAGGGCTTCGGCAGCCCGGCCGAAATGCAGGGTTTCGGCAACCGCGACGAAGTAACGCAGATGGCGCAGCTCCATGGTTCGTCATCCAGGAATGAGTCGAAAAACCTATTAAACGTGTCGATCAATATATTGGAAATAACAAAATGCGTTCCTTATCCTTTTTCACAGTCGTTATTTCGCTTGAGGTGCGTTGTGAGCAAGGCAGTTGCAGGGACCACGTTGGAGCCAGCCGACTTCATCGAGAAAGGCACGCCGCAATTCCTGCACACCTCCCTGGCCCTGTTCGCCGGGGGCTTCGCCACCTTTGCCCTGCTCTATTGCGTGCAGCCCTTGATGCCGGTGATGTCCAGGGACTTCGGCCTCAACGCGGCGCAAAGCAGCCTGGTGCTGTCCATCTCCACCATCATGCTGGCCATCGGCCTGCTGTTCACCGGCCCGCTGTCCGACGCCCTCGGCCGCAAGCCGGTGATGGTCGTTTCGCTGATGTCGGCCGCGCTGTTCACCGTACTCGGTACGCTGGTGCCCAATTGGGAGGGTCTGCTGGTTACCCGCGCCCTGCTCGGCCTCTCGCTCAGCGGACTGGTGGCGGTGGCCATGACCTACCTCGGCGAAGAAATGGACCCGCGCTTTCTTGGCGTGGCCATGGGCCTGTATATCGGCGGCAATGCCATCGGCGGCATGGGCGGTAGGCTGATCGTGGGCGTGCTGGTGGATTTCGTCGATTGGCGCATCGCCGTCGGAGCCCTGGGAATGATCGCCTTGATCGCCGCCACGCTGTTCTGGCGCGTGCTTCCCGAGTCCCGGCATTTCCAGGCGAGCCCGCTGAACCTGCGCACCATCATCGGCAACTTCGCCCTGCACATGCGCGACGCCGGCTTGCCCTGGCTGTACCTGGAAGCCTTCCTGCTGATGGGTGGCTTCGTCACCCTCTACAACTACATCGGCTATCGCCTGCTGGACGGCCCTTACAACCTGAGCCAGGCGCTGGTCGGCCTGCTCTCGGTGGTCTATCTCTCGGGTATCTGCAGCTCGGCCTGGGCCGGCTCGCTGGCGGACCGCCTGGGCCGGCGCAAGGTGTTCTGGGCGTCGGTCAGCCTGATGCTGGCCGGTTTGCTGGTGACCTTGCTGCCACAGCTACCGGTGATCCTGCTGGGCATGGTGGCCTTCACCTTTGGCTTCTTCGCCGCCCATTCGGTGGCCAGCAGTTGGATCGGTCGCCGCGCCCTGACTGCCAAAGGCCAGGCCTCGTCGCTGTACATGTTCAGCTACTACCTGGGGTCGAGTGTGGCGGGCACCGTTGGTGGCGTGTTCTGGCACAACTTCGGCTGGCTGGGAGTGGGGCTGTTCATTGCTGCGCTGCTGGCGCTGGCACTGGCCGTGGCTCTGCACCTGAGCCGCCTGCCAGCCAAGGTCAACCCTCAATAAAATGCAAAAGCCGGGCGACTTCGCCCGGCTTGCGCGCCTTCAAACGATACTTACTTCACGATCTCGACCAGATCGACGTCCACTTCCCGGCTCATCAGGTTCTTCTCCACTTCGCCGGTGAGCTTGACCCGGGTCTTCTCGTTGAACGGCGTCGGCGGCAGGTCTTCGTCGTCGATCTCGACGGTGATGGTGCCGGTCTCGTCCTTGAATTCGTACTTGTCGTCGTTGTTGATCTTCTTGGTCACGAAGCCTTGCAGCACCACAGGCGAATCATCGGCAGCGCTGTTGGCCGCGGCAACGGTGGTGATGGTCTGCGCGCCCGGCCCGGTGTAGCTGGAGGCCAGGGCCGCGGTGCTGAACAGCGGTGCGAGTACGAGGGCGAGGTAACGGGTTTTCATGAGGCTGGTCCTTGTTTCGGTTTCGATGGGACCAGGCTATGCGCAGCGGCTGAATTGAAGCTTAATCGCGGGCTATTGCGGTTTCGACTTGAACGACGGCGATGAGGGGCGGGCGTTCAAGATGATTAACCGTCACTCCCGCGAAGGCGGGAGCCCAAATAAAAAAGCGCTTCTGGATTCCCGCCTTCGCGGGAATGACGTCCACACGCCGCGTAAAACGGTCATCACCTGGATGCCCGCTCCTGCCTCGCAGCAGTCACTCAAAGGAAACAAGCAGTTCGTAGGGTGGACAACGCGAAGCTTGTCCACCGCTTTGCGTCGCCAATGGTGGACAAAAAGAGCGTTGTCCACCCTACAAGAGCGAACGACTGCTTTTGCCTCGCAGCAGCCACTCAAAAGGAAACAAGCGGCCAGCAGATCGTCACCCGTGATACTGCGCCGAAAGCTCGTGCACCGCCTCGAAGAACGCCCCGGCATTGGCCGGATCGACTTCCGGGGTCACGCCATGGCCGAGGTTGAAAACCTGGCCCGAGCCCTTGCCGAAGCGCGCGAGAATCTGCGCCACCTCGGTGCGGATCGCCGCCGGATTGGCATACAGCACGGCGGGGTCCATGTTGCCTTGCAGGGCCACTTTGTCGCCGACCCGGGCGCGGGCATCGCCGATGTCGCAGGTCCAGTCCAGGCCCAGGGCTTCGGCCCCGGTATCGGCCATGGACTCCAGCCACAGGCCGCCGCCCTTGGTGAACAGGATCACCGGAATACGCCGCCCCTCGTGTTCGCGGATCAGGCCATCGACGATCTTCTTCATGTAGGCCAGGGAGAACTGCTGGTAAGCCGCTGCCGACAGCGCGCCGCCCCAGGAATCGAAGATCTGTACCGCCTGGGCACCCGCCAGGATCTGGCCATTGAGGTAGGTGATCACCGACTGCGCCAGCTTGTCGAGCAGCGCATGCAGGGTCTGTGGCTCGTTGTAGAGCATCGCCTTGGCCTTGCGGTAGTCGCGGCTGGAACCGCCCTCGATCATGTAGGTGGCCAGGGTCCAGGGGCTGCCGGAGAAGCCGATCAGCGGCACGCGGCCATTCAGCTCGCGACGGATGGTGCGCACGGCATCCATCACATAGCCCAGGTCCTTCTCCGCATCCGGCACCGGCAACGCTTCGACGTCGGCCAGGCTCGATACGGTCTTGTGAAAACGCGGGCCCTCGCCGGTCTCGAAGAACAGGCCCTGGCCCATGGCATCGGGAATGGTCAGGATGTCGGAGAAGAGGATCGCCGCGTCCAGATGTGGATAACGCGCCAGCGGCTGCAGGGTGACCTCGCAAGCCAGCTGCGGATTCATGCACAGGCTCATGAAGTCGCCGGCCTGGGCGCGGGTCGCGCGATACTCCGGCAAGTAACGACCGGCCTGGCGCATCATCCACACCGGCGTGACGTCCACAGGCTGCTTGAGCAGGGCGCGCAGGAAACGGTCGTTCTTCAAGGCGGTCATGGCGAGCTTCTTGTAGGCAGCGAAAAAGTGCGGGTATTTTCGCAGAGGCCAAAACAAAAGGCACGGCGAGTGCCGTGCCTTTTGTCCAGCGCGACGAAATGCCGCGCGCCGAGATCAGACGCTCAGGTAGTCGAGGATACCCTCGGCCGCGTTGCGCCCCTCGTAGATCGCCGTCACCACCAGGTCGGAACCCCGGACCATGTCGCCGCCGGCGAAGATCTTCGGGTTGCTGGTCTGGTGCTTGAAGGTGTTCTTCTCCGGTGCCACCACACGGCCCTGGCTGTCGGTCTGGATCTCGAACTGCTCGAACCAGGACGCCGGGCTCGGACGGAAGCCGAAGGCGATCAGCACGGCGTCGGCCGGGATGATTTCCTCGGAACCGGGGATCGGCTCGGGGCTGCGACGGCCACGGGCGTCCGGCTCGCCGAGACGGGTCTCGACCACCTTCACACCCTCGACCTTGCCTTCGCCGACGATGGCGATGGGCTGGCGGTTGAAGAGGAACTTCACGCCCTCTTCCTTGGCGTTCTTCACTTCCTTGCGCGAGCCCGGCATGTTCTCTTCGTCGCGGCGATAGGCACAGGTCACGGCCTTGGCGCCCTGGCGGATCGAGGTACGGTTGCAGTCCATCGCCGTGTCGCCACCGCCGAGGACCACGACCTTCTTGCCCTTCATGTCGATGAAGTCTTCCGGCTGCTTCTCGAAACCGAGGTTGCGCTTGACGTTGGCGATCAGGAAATCCAGCGCATCGGTCACGCCCGGCAGGTCTTCGCCCGGGAAACCGCCCTTCATGTAGGTGTAGGTGCCCATGCCCATGAACACGGCATCGTACTCATCCAGCAATTGCTGCATGGTCACGTCCTTGCCGATCTCGACGTTCAGGCGGAACTCGACGCCCATGCCAGTGAACACTTCACGGCGGCGGCTGAGGACACTCTTCTCCAGCTTGAACTCAGGGATGCCGAAGGTCAGCAGGCCACCGATTTCCGGGTTCTTGTCGAACACCACCGGGGTCACGCCGTTGCGGACCAGGATGTCGGCGCAGCCCAGGCCCGCCGGACCGGCACCGATCACCGCGACGCGCTTGCCGGTCGGGCGTACCTTGGACATGTCCGGACGCCAGCCCATGGCGAAGGCGGTATCGGTGATGTATTTCTCCACCGAACCGATGGTCACCGCGCCGAAGCCGTCGTTCAGGGTGCAGGCACCTTCACAGAGGCGGTCTTGCGGGCACACACGGCCGCAGACTTCCGGCAGGGTATTGGTCTGGTGGCTCAGTTCGGCAGCGGCCAGGATGTTGCCTTCCGACACCAGCTTGAGCCAGTTCGGAATGAAGTTGTGCACCGGGCACTTCCACTCGCAATACGGGTTGCCGCAACCGAGGCAACGGTGCGCCTGGTCGCTGGCCTGGGCCGGCTTGAAGGTGTCGTAGATCTCGACGAATTCCTTCTTGCGCTGGCGCAGCAGCTTCTTCTTCGGATCCTTGCGCCCAACTTCGATGAACTGGAAGTCGTTGTTCAGACGTTCAGCCATTTGGAAAACCTCATCAGGTAGCCCGAAGCTGGAAGCTTGAAGCCAGAAGCGAAGGCAGCGCTTCCGGCTTTGAGCTCATTAGCTTCCAGCTCAAGTTCTTATTGCGGATTGGCACGCGTGGACGACAGTAAGCTCTTCAGGCTCGCGGCCTTAGGCTTGACCAGCCAGAACTTGCGCAGGTAATCGTCCAGGTTCTCCAACAGCTCGGCACCCCACGCGCTGGCGGTCTCCGCGACGTACTCGGCGAGCACGCTGCGCAGGTGGCTGCGGTAGGCTTCCATCGACTCGTTGTTGATCCGCTGGATTTCCACCAGTTCGTGGTTGACCCGGTCGACGAAACCGTTGTCCTGGTCGAGCACGTAGGCGAAACCACCGGTCATGCCGGAGCCGAAGTTGATCCCGGTCTTGCCCAGTACGCAGATGAAACCGCCGGTCATGTACTCGCAGCAGTGGTCACCAGTGCCCTCGACCACCGCGTGAGCGCCGGAGTTACGCACCCCGAAGCGCTCGCCCGCGGTACCGGCGGCGAACAGCTTGCCGCCAGTGGCGCCGTACAGGCAGGTGTTGCCAATGATGGCCGACTCCTGGGTCTTGAACGGGCTGCCGGCTGGCGGAACGATGACCAGCTTGCCGCCGGTCATGCCCTTGCCGACGTAGTCGTTGGCGTCGCCTTGCAACAGCAGGTTGAGACCGCCGGCGTTCCACACGCCGAAGCTCTGGCCCGCCGTGCCCTTGAAGCGGAAGGTGATCGGCGCATCCTTCATGCCCTGGTTGCCGTGGACCTTGGCGATCTCGCCGGAAATCCGCGCGCCGATGGAGCGGTCGCAGTTGCAGATATCCAGTTCGTATTCGCCACCGCTCTTGGCGACGATCGCCGCCTTGGCTATCTCGACCATTTTCTCGGCGAGCAGGCCCTGGTCGAACGGCGGGTTGCGCTCGACACCACAGAATTGCGGCTTCTCGGCAGGCACGTGGGAGCTGCCAAGCAACGGCGACAGGTCGAGGTGTTTCTGTTTCTCGGTTTCGCCGGGCAGCATTTCCAGCAGGTCGGTACGGCCGATCAGGTCACGCAGGCTGCGTACACCGAGCTTGGCCAGCCACTCGCGGGTTTCCTCGGCGATGTAGGTGAAGAAGTTCACCACCATGTCGACAGTGCCGATGTAGTGGTCCTTGCGCAACTTCTCGTTCTGCGTGGCCACGCCAGTGGCGCAGTTGTTCAGGTGGCAGATGCGCAGGTACTTGCAGCCCAGGGCGATCATCGGCGCGGTGCCGAAACCGAAGCTCTCGGCGCCGAGGATGGCCGCCTTGATCACGTCCAGGCCGGTCTTCAGACCACCGTCGGTCTGCACCCGGACCTTGCCGCGCAGGTCGTTGCCGCGCAGGGTCTGGTGGGTTTCGGCGAGGCCGAGCTCCCAGGGCGAACCGGCATACTTGATCGAGGTCAGCGGCGACGCGCCGGTGCCACCGTCGTAGCCGGAGATGGTGATCAGGTCGGCATAGGCCTTGGCCACACCGGCGGCGATGGTGCCGACGCCGGCTTCCGCCACCAGCTTCACCGAGACCAGCGCCTGCGGGTTGACCTGCTTGAGGTCGAAGATCAGTTGCGACAGGTCTTCGATGGAGTAGATGTCATGGTGCGGTGGCGGCGAAATCAGGGTCACGCCCGGCACCGCGTAACGCAGCTTGGCGATCAGGCCGTTGACCTTGCCACCCGGCAACTGGCCGCCTTCGCCAGGCTTGGCGCCCTGGGCGACCTTGATCTGCAGCACTTCGGCATTGACCAGGTATTCCGGCGTGACACCGAAACGGCCAGTCGCGACCTGCTTGATCTTGGAGCTGCGGATGGTGCCGTAGCGCGACGGGTCTTCACCGCCCTCGCCGGAGTTGGAGCGCCCGCCCAGGCGGTTCATCGCCTCGGCCAATGCCTCGTGGGCTTCCGGCGACAATGCGCCAAGGGAGATACCCGCCGCGTCGAAACGCTTGAAGATGTCTTGCAGCGGCTCGACTTCATCCAGGCTCAGCGGTTGCCCGGCCAGCTTGACGCCAAGCAGGTCGCGCAGCATCGACACCGGGCGCTTGTCGACCAGCGCGGTGTACTCCTTGAATTTCTCGTAGTTGCCTTGTTGCACCGCCGCCTGCAGGGTGTTGACCACGTCCGGGTTGTAGGCGTGGTACTCGCCGCCGTAGACGAACTTGAGCAGGCCGCCCTGCTGGATCGGCTTGCGCTGGCTCCAGGCTTCGCCGGCGAGCAGCTTCTGCTCGTTCTCGATATCGACGAAACGCGCGCCTTTCAGGCGGCTGGCCACGCCACGGAAGCTGAGCTCGCAGACTTCCTCGGACAGGCCGACGGCCTCGAACAGTTGCGCGCCGCGATAGGAGGCGATGGTAGAGATACCCATCTTCGACAGGATCTTCAGTAGGCCCTTGGAAATGCCCTTGCGGTAGTGCTTGAACACTTCGTAGAGGTCGCCCAGCACTTCGCCGGTGCGGATCAGGTCGCCGAGCACCTCGTAGGCGAGGAACGGGTAGACCGCCGAGGCGCCGAAGCCGAGCAGCACCGCATAGTGGTGCGGGTCGCGGGCGGTGGCGGTCTCGACCAGGATATTGCAGTCGCAGCGCAGGCCTTTCTCGGTCAGGCGATGGTGCACGGCACCGGTCACCAGCGAAGCGTGGGCCGGCAGCTTGCCGGGGGCGATGTGACGGTCGCTAAGTACCAGTTGGGTCTTGCCGGAACGTACCGCTTCCTCGGCCTGGTCGGCCATGTTGCGTACGGCGGCTTCCAGGCCGATCGACTCCTCGTAGTTGAGGTCGATGATGGCGCGCTCGAAGCCCGGACGCTCCAGGGTCATCAGGGTGCGCCACTTGGCCGGCGAGATCACTGGCGAGCTGAGGATCACCCGCGAAGCGTGCTCGGGCGACTCTTCGAAAATGTTGCGCTCGGCCCCGAGGCAGATTTCCAGCGACATGACGATGGATTCGCGCAGCGGGTCGATCGGCGGGTTGGTGACCTGGGCGAACTGCTGGCGGAAGTAGTCGTATGGCGAACGAATGCGTTGCGAGAGGATCGCCATCGGCGTGTCGTCGCCCATCGAGCCGACCGCTTCCTGGCCCTGCTCACCCAGCGGACGCAACACCTGATCGCGCTCCTCGAAGGTGACCTGGTACATCTTCATGTACTGCTTGAGTTGGTCGCTGTCGTAGAAGGCCGAGCCGTGGTCGTTGTCTTCCATGGTCGCCTGGATACGCAGGGCATTCTTGCGCAGCCATTGCTTGTAGGGGTGACGCGACTTCAGGCGGTTGTCGATGTCGTCGGTGGTCAGCACCTGGCCGGTTTCGGTATCCACCGACAGGATCTGCCCAGGCCCGACGCGGCCCTTGGCCAGGACGTCTTCCGGCTTGTAGTCCCACACGCCGATTTCCGACGCGAGGGTGATGTAGCCGTTCTTGGTGGTGACCCAGCGCGCCGGGCGCAGGCCGTTACGGTCGAGCAGGCACACCGCGTGGCGACCGTCGGTCAGTACCACGCCAGCCGGGCCATCCCAAGGCTCCATGTGCATGGAGTTGAATTCGTAGAACGCACGCAGGTCGGCGTCCATGGTCTCGACGTTCTGCCACGCTGGCGGAATCAGCATGCGCACGCCACGGAACAGGTCGATGCCGCCAGTGACCATCAGTTCGAGCATGTTGTCCATGCTCGACGAGTCGGAACCGACGCGGTTGACCAGCGGGCCGAGTTCTTCGAGATCGGGGATCAGTTCGTTGGCGAACTTGGTGCGCCGCGCCTGGGCCCAATTGCGGTTGCCGGTGATGGTGTTGATCTCGCCATTGTGGGCGAGGAGCCGGAACGGCTGGGCCAGCGGCCACTTCGGCAAGGTGTTGGTCGAGAAGCGCTGGTGGAATACGCAGATGGCGGTCTGCAGACGCTCGTCACCCAGGTCCGGGTAGAACTGCTGCAGATCGCGCGGCATCATCAGGCCTTTATAGATGATGGTCTTGTGCGAAAAGCTGCAGATGTAGTGGTTGGCGTCCTCGGCGTTGGCCACGGAGGAACGGCGACGGGCGCTGAACAGCTTGATCGCGAAGTCCTGGTCGCTCAGGCCTTCGCCGCCAATGAACACCTGCTCAATCTGCGGCAGGCGCTCCAGGGCCAGCTGGCCGAGGACACTGGTATCGATCGGCACCTTGCGCCAGCCGACCAGGGTCAGGCCAGCGGCGAGGATTTCGCGATTCATGTTTTCGCGGGCGACATCCGCCTTGCCGTTGTCCTGGTTGAGGAAGACCATGCCGACGGCGTATTGCGCCGGCAGATCGACGCCAAAATGCGCCTTGGCCACGGCGCGCAGGAACAGGTCCGGCTTCTGAATCAGCAGACCACAACCGTCACCGGTCTTGCCGTCGGCGTTGATACCGCCACGGTGGGTCATGCAAGTCAGCGCTTCAATGGCGGTCTGCAGCAAATGGTGGCTCGCCTCGCCCTGCATGTGGGCGATCAAACCGAAGCCGCAGTTATCCTTGAACTCTTCAGGATGGTACAGACCTGCTTTCATAGGGACTCTCACCAGGCTGCCTTTTAAGAAAGGCTAATTGCTTTAATTTCATCGACTTGACTAACCATGCGCGCACGCCACTCAGGGCCTGAGGCAGGCAAAGGGCGGCCATTGTACATAGCGACCCTGCCACCAACAAACCGGAAACGACGTTTTATTGAATTTTTATGTCGCGCTGATGAAAGGTTATAAGCAATTCCCCATGATAATTCCAGCCCCTTTCGAAGGCCTTTTCATCATCCTCGCTGCCGAATAGCGCACGCTAGACGCGGCCAAGCCTGGCTAGGCGGACATGAATGGGCCTGCCATTCGTCCGTATCCATGCCTGGGGAATCGACCCAAGGGTCTGGCGAGCAGCCGTGCAGTCCCCACGAGACCGCACGAGCGATGATGAATCAGCGAACCTGTGCCGCTTCCTGCTTGATGCTGGCGAAGGTTCTCGGCCAGGGCTTGCCTGCCTGAACACTGGCAGGCAGCGTCTTTATCGCAGCCTGGGCCGCAGTCCGCGAAGAAAAGGAGCCGTAGGTAACGACGTACAAAGGCTGCCCCTGAAGCAGTTTCTTGAAGTAGCGGTACTCACCGCCATTCTTGCTGACGAAGGCCTGGGCCGCGCTTTCCGAACGCGTACCGAGAATCTGCAGGGCAAAGCTAGCACCAGGCTGCGCTGCATACCAGGCCATTCCGGCTGCTGGCGCCGCCTTCGCCACCGTCGGAGCAGGTGGTTTTACCGCCGGCACAGGCTTCGCCGCAACGGGCGCGGCAACGGGTTTGGCCGGAACAGTTGGCGCGGGCGTCGGCTTGCTCGCAACGGCGGGCACCTCATGCACCGGCGGCGCAACCGGAGCGATTGTAGTGACAGGCGTGGGATTGACCACTGGTACGGCAGGCGGATTTACGCTGGCTGCGGCCCCGGACTCCTCACCCTCAGCCATACCCGAAGCCTGGGCCAGCGGCTCACGAATCACCGGCTGCGCCTGCCCCACCAATGGCAGCGGCAGTGGCTGGCTCGAACCGGCAAACTCGATGGCGGTCCCCTCTTGCGCCTTGGCAGCATCAGTTACTTCGTTCGGCTTCGCTGGACTGGCCGCCTCGGGAGGTTGCGCTGCCGTCGTTTCCTCATGAGTGGCATCCTTGCGCCCCTGCATGAACCAGGCTGCCCCCAGGGCCAGTAACACCACGGCGGCGGCGATCACATGCTTCTTAGGCACTCCAGCCTTGCGCGCCCCGCCCGTGGAGGCACCACGGCGAGCCATCATGCCTTCGACGAGCACATCCCGCGCCGCCTGGTTGATCAGCCCCGGCCAACCTTCCGCGGTGAGATGAATGTCGCTGATCTGCTCGTCGCTGAGCAGCTCGATACCCTGGCCGGCACCGTCCAGGCGCTGCGCCAGGTATTCGCGGGTTTCATCTTCGCTATACGGCTGCAGCTCGATGGGGTGGAAACGCTCCTCTCCGTCGGCGAGCAGTTCGAGACGCGGCAGCAACTCGGGCTCAGCGAACAGGAACACATGCGCGCGAGCCTGCCCATCGCCAATCGCCAGGCTGAACAGCGCATCGAGTGCGCTATCCGCCAGTTGTTCGGCATCATCGATCAGCAGATAGACTTCCTGTCCCGTGATTGCAAGCTCGGCAATCTGCGCCTGGATCGAACGTGCATCCGCCTGCTGGATACCCAGCCCCTGGGCAACCTGGCGCTGAATGCTCACCGCATCGCTCGCCCCACGCGCCGAGGCCACGACGCTGAGCACGGACTGTTTGTTGGTACTGGCGACCAGCGCCTGACGAAGCAAAGTCTTGCCGCTGCCTTTGGGGCCGGTCACCACCAACAGCAGCTGACTGTAACGCGCCAGGTGGTGAAGCTGCCCCAGAACCGGCTTGCGCTGGGCCGGGAAGAATCGGAAGCCAGGGACACGCGCCGCGAACGGATCGTGACTGAACTGATAGTGGCCGAGAAAGGCCTCATCGGCATGCAGACTGGTCATTGAGCTCTCTGATCTAGGCGCGCCACAAGCGCTTGATAATCGGTTTCCAGGGTTTCATCGAGGATGCGCCGCTCGAATGCGTCGGTGACGACCGCCTCGCCCATGCCCTTGAGCAGGACCAGACGCATGCGTCCATCCAGGACTTTCTTGTCCACCACCATGTGTTCGAGAAAGTCCTTGGCCGACATCTCCAGCGGTGGCACAACCGGCAGACCGGCATCGCGCAACAGGCGAATACCACGGTCACGCTCAGCCTCGCTGATCCAACCCAGACCTGCTGACATCTGTAACGCCATGACGGTTCCCGCCGACACCGCCTCGCCATGCAACCAAACGCCATAGCCCATGTGTGTCTCGATGGCATGGCCGAAGGTATGGCCCAGGTTGAGCGTCGCCCGGATACCGGACTCACGCTCGTCAGTGCCAACTACCCGCGCCTTGGCCGAACAGGAACGCTCGATGGCCTGGACCAGCAGATTTTCGTCCAGAGCCCGCAAACCACCCATGTTCGCCTCGAGCCAGTCGAGGAAGGGCGCATCGCAAATCAAACCGTACTTGATAACCTCCGCCAGCCCGGCCGATAACTCGCGGGGCGGCAGGCTGCCTAGCACTGTCACGTCGATCAGCACGGCCTTGGGCTGATAGAACGCCCCGACCATGTTCTTGCCGAGCGGATGATTGATCCCGGTCTTGCCGCCAACGGAGGAATCCACCTGGGACAGCAGCGTGGTAGGAACCTGAATGAAGTCGACACCGCGCTGGTAACAGGCTGCGGCAAAGCCAGCCATATCACCGATCACCCCCCCACCAAGGGCAACTACGGTGGTACGACGATCATGACGAGCCTTCAACAAACCATCGAAGATCAGTTGCAGTGTTTCCCAGTTTTTGTAGGACTCGCCATCCGGCAATACGATGGTAGCCACCTGGCGATCCGCGAAAACTGCTTTGATGCGCTCAAGATAGAGCGGCGCAACAGTCTCATTGGTAACGATGGCGACCTGCCGCCCGGCGAGATGGGGAACGAAGAGTTCCGCGCGATCCAGCAGGTTGGAACCGATATGGATGGGGTAACTACGATCCCCCAGTGCGACTGTGAGCGTCTGCATGAAGCCCCCGCTAATGAAAGGGCCATAGAATAACGCAGTTGAGGATCGCCGGTCAGAACTGCCTTAACGAGGAACCAAAATCTCCAGGCGATCCATGATCTCCTGGACCACCATGCGCGGTGGACGCTCGTCGGTCTTGATGACGATATCGGCGATTTCTCGATAGAGCGGATCGCGAATTTCCATCAGGCCTTTCAGTACCTGTCCCGGATTCGGATTGCGCAGCAGCGGACGATTCTTGTCACGCGCAGTGCGATCGATTTGCTGCTCGACCGACGCATGCAGGTAGATGACACGCCCGCCCTTGCGCAAGGCCTGGCGATTCTGCTCGCGTAGAACAACACCGCCACCAGTAGCGATGACGACGCCATCCATATGACACAGATCGGCTATTGCAGCCTGCTCACGCTCGCGAAAACCTTGCTCGCCTTCGACATCGAAGATCCAGGGGATGTCCGCCCCGGTACGTTGCTCGATTTCCTTGTCCGAATCCCTGAACTGCAACTTCAATTCTTTGGCCAACAAACGCCCGATGGTGCTCTTGCCAGCCCCCATCGGGCCTACCAGTATCAGATTACGCACAACATCAACGACTCACAGCGATAGCCTGGCTGTTGATGATACGCGGAGTCAGGAAGATAAGCAGCTCTTCCTTCTCGTCCTGAACGGTGTCCTGGCGGAACAGGCGCCCCAGGTACGGCAGGTCGCCGAGGAACGGCACCTTCGACGTCGACTTGGTCTGGGTGTTGCTGAACACACCGCCGAGAACGATGGTCTCGCCATCGTTGATCAGCACCTTGGCATTGACCTCGTTGGTATCGATGCTTGGCGTACCGTTGACGGCATCCTGGAAGTTCGCCTGATCCTTGTTGACCTTGACCTCCATGATGATGCGGTTGTCAGGCGTGATCTGCGGGGTCACTTCAAGCGACAGTGCGGCCTCCACGAAGGAAACACTGGTCGCACCGCTGGAGCTGGATTCCTGGTAAGGAATTTTCGAGCCACGCAGGATCTTGGCGGTTTCCTTGTCGGAGGTCACGACCTTGGGCTGGGAGATAATCTCGCCATTACCCGTGCTTTCCATCGCCGTGAGCTGCAGATCGAGCATGACGTTGTCGGTCAGGAAGCCGATACCGATACCCGATGTCGCGTTACTGGCGGCAAGGTCAACGAACGGCGTCGACGCCGTACCATCGGTTGCAGTCCAGTCGCCTACGGTATCGGTTCCAGGGAAATAGACCGTGCCGTCGTCATCTACGGTACGCGTACCTGACTGGCCACCGTAGGTGGACCACTTGCCACTGCTGCTGGTCGCCGCACCACCCCAGCGAACCCCCAGGCTCTTGTTATAGCCAACGGTGGCCTCGACGATGCGCGCCTCGATCATGACCTGGCGTACCGGGATATCGAGCTGAGCAACGATGCGCCGCAGTTCGTCAAGGGCCTCCTGGGTCTGGTAAGCGATGATGCTGTTGGTACGGTCATCGACCGTGATCGAGCCACGCTGAACCTGCTGGGCCGCTGTCGAGGCCTGCTGGCCAGTAGTGGCATTCCCACCCGAGACCGAGCTGAACAGTGCAGCGATGTCAGAGGCCTTGGCGTAGTTGACCTGAATCAGCTCACGACGCAGCGGCGCCAACTCGGCAATCTGCTTCTTGGACTCCAGTTCCTGACGCTCACGGGCAGCAATCTCATCAGCCGGAGCGACCAGCAGGACGTTGCCAACCTTGCGCTTGTCGAGACCGCGCGTCTTCAGTACCAGATCCAGCGCCTGGTCCCACGGCACGTTCTGCAGACGCAGGGTGATATTGCCCTGCACAGTGTCGCTCGCTACCAGGTTGAGATCGGTAAAGTCGGCAATAAGCTGCAGCACCGAACGCACATCGATATCCTGGAAGTTCAGCGAAAGTTTTTCACCCGAATAGGCAAAACGCTCTTTCTTCTTGTTCTCCACGTCATCCTGGGACAACGGCTTGACACTGACGGTCAGCTTGTTGTCTGCCTGGTAGACCAGATAATCGTAGAAACCGGTTGGCTCGATGAAGATAGTCGCCTTGTCCGACTGGGCACTGGTGCTGACGAATTGCACTGGAGTGGCGAAATCCTTCACGTCCAGCTTGGCACGCAGACTCTCCGGAACCTGGGTCTTGTTGAAATCCAGGCGGATCTTGCCGCCCTGTTCCTGGATATCAGGGCTCACCGAAGCGTCGGACAATTCGATGACGACGTTACCCTCGCCACCCTGCCCACGCTGGAAGTCGACGCCCTTGATGGCACGACCGGAAGACACCGCCGCGACCGGCGCACTCTGTACTTGCGAGGGAGTGGTGAACGCGCTTGTAGTGGCCGCACCATCGCCGACGACCACGACGATATTGTTGCCTTCCGCCCTCGTGCTATAGGGCACCAGGGTCGAGAGATTCACGATGAGGCGGGTACGATCCTTGGCCTCGACGACGGTAACGCTACGGGCGTTGCCGACACCCAGCTCGCGATTCTTGGTGCCAAGCTTGTTGGAAACCCCCGGCAGGTCCAGGGCGATCCGGGCAGGCTGCTCGATGGTGTAGCCCTTGGGCGCAGATATCGGCTGATCGAAGGCGAGCCGGAGCTCGACCTTGCCTCCCGGCAGGGCTGCAACATCCAGTTTCTGCAGGTTCGCCGCCAGCAGCGCAGGCGCGAACAGCGTAGCAACGATTGAAATTCCGAAACGCGCCAGAGAGCTATTCATCACCCTATTCCATTGTGCAGATCTGTTTTTTGATTTCATTTTCGAGCCCGCCATCACGAACGCTCCTTGAGAGGCAAGCTGCGAGGACGCTCGAGCCACCCTCCCTCGCCATCGGGAACAATCTCTATAACGTCGATCTCGGACTCGGTAATTGCCGAAATACGACCATCGTTACGGCCCAGGTAATCCCCGACCTTGATGCGATGCACGCCACCCGCACCTTTCACCAACCCATAGGTAGAGCCGTCATTGGACAGGGTGCCGACCATTTCGAATGTTTCGATGTTGAAACCTTCAAGGAACTGCTTGACCCGGGTTTCGTCAGGCTTGATGTCCTTCGAACCCTTCTTCTGCGCATTGAGCTCGATCTTGATCGGCGGCTGGAAAGGACTGCGCATGTTCGCAGCCTTATAGACGAACGCTTCGTACACTGGCGATTTGGGAATCGCTTCGACCTTGCCGTTGGGGCGGGCGCGCTGCTGATCCATGAACTCTTGCAGATCAGCGAAATCGCTGCTTCCCGAACATCCCGCCAGGTAGACGACCATGGCAGGTAAATACAACAGACGGGCTACTTTCATTTTTTCTTCAGCCCCTGATCATTGTAGCGATAGGTCTTGGCCAGGATACTCATGCGCAGCTTGGTAGTGCTGCCCTCGGCTGCCGGCTTGATCTCGAAATCATGCAGGGTCACGATACGCGGCAAGCTGGAAACGCCGCTGACGAATGTCGCGAGGTCGTGATAGCCGCCGACGACCGATATCTGGATAGGCAACTCGATGTAGAACTGCTGGGTGACTTCCGGCTGCAGCTTGATTTCCTCGAATTCAAGACCGCTGTCGAGGCCTTGGCGCGTGATGTCCTCCAGCAACCCAGGCACCTCGGTATCGCTGGGCAGTTGCTTGAGCAAGGCACTGAAGGAGTTCTCCATCTCCACCATCTGGGCCTTGTATACCTCCAGATTGGCGGCCTGGAAGGCCTTGTCGGAGAACTTGCCCTTCAGCGTTTCCTCTTCCGCGACCACCGAAGCCAGTCGATCCTGCAGGTCCTCCAAGTAGAGCTTATAGCCCACGCCCAGGGAAATGATCAGCAGCAGGATACAGGCGATAACCTTCACTACTGGCGGCCAGGCGCCAAGATTGTTGACGTCGAGCTCGGATAGATTGACTTTCTTCAAAGACTCTAAGGATTCGGTAAGGCTCATTTCTTGGCCCTCCCTTTGCTAGCGGCAGGCTTGCTTGCGGTACTGCCCTGAACTTCTTCGCTGGCATCGTCGCCAGGGCGCGTCTGCTGAACGGTCAGTTTGAACACATTGGCCTGATCGATGGCTCCTGCGGTCACAGCCTTGACCTCGGCGAGGTTGGGCGCTGTCAGCCATTCGGAAGCCGCCATGTTGCGCATCAGGTTGGAAACCCGGCTGTTGGATTCAGCAGCACCAGAAATGGCGATGGTCTTGCCAGACATTTTCAGCTCGGTGAAATAAACGCCATCCTGCAAAGTGCGAACCAATTGATCGAATACGTGTCCGATTATTGGCCGGTTACCCTGCAGGTCCTGAATGACTTTCATACGTTCGATCAACTGCTGGCGACGCGCCTTGAGCTCATTGATTTCCTTGATTCGGGCGTCGAGCACGGCGATTTCCTTCTTGATGAAATCATTGCGCGCGCTCTGCTGCTCGATTGCACCTTCAAGGTACTGCCCACCAAGAAAGATGATGCCAGCGCCAAGAACCAGCACACCGACCAGCGACACGATAAAACGCTGCTTGCGCTCCTCGCGCAGTTGCTCGCGCCAAGGTAAAAGGTTGATCCGTGCCATCAGTCGAAACTCCTCATCGCCAAGCCGCACGCAATCATCAACGCTGGCGCATCGCTTGCCAGGGCCCCCGCATTGACCTTGCTGCCCAGCGCCATGTCGGCGAATGGATTTGCAACTTGAGTGGGAGTGCCGATCTTTTGCTGGATCATACGATCCAGATCAGGAATGGATGCGGTACCGCCTGCCAGCAGGATGTAGTCGACGTCATTGAACTGTCCGGCCGCGAAAAAGAATTGCAGCGAGCGGGAAACCTGCTGGACCACCGCCTCCTTGAATGGCAGCAGCACTTCGTTCTCGTAGTCATCCGGCAGGCCGCCCTGCTTCTTGGCAAGTCCGGCCTCGTCCACCGAGAGGCCATAGCGGCGCTGGATTTCCTCGGTCAACTGACGGCCGCCGAACATTTGCTCGCGGGTATAGATAGTACGCCCGCCATGCAGCACGCTGAGCGTGGTCATGGTCGCGCCGATGTCGACGACGGCAACGGTCAGGTCTTCGTGTCCACTGCCCAGTTGCGGCGCTAAGAGACCATATGCGCGCTCCAGTGCGTACGCTTCGACATCGACCACCTTGGGCGTCAGGCCAGCCAGCCCCAGTGCCGCCTCACGCACTTCGACGTTTTCCTTGCGGCATGCGGCAAGGAGAACCTCGACCCGTTCTGCGTTGCGCGCGGATACTCCCTGGACCTCGAAGTCGATGGCGACCTCCTCCAGCGGGTAGGGAATGTACTGATCGGCCTCGACCTTGAGCTGGGTTTCCAGTTCGTCTTCGGAAAGCCCCGCTTCCATTTCGATGGTCTTGGTGATGACTGCGGAACCTGCAACGGCGACCGCCACGGACTTGACCCCGGTCTTGGCCTTGGCCAGTACTCGGGAAAGTGCCTGGCCGACGCCCTCCAGCTCGGCAATGTTCTTCTCGACCACGGCATTGGGCGGCAGCGGCTCGACGGCATAAGCCTCGACCTTGTAGCGGCTACCTGTCCGACTCAATTCAAGGAGCTTTACCGAGGTCGAACTTATATCGATCCCCAGAAGCGTATTCGCTTTCTTACTGAAGAGCCCTAGCACGACCGTTTTCCTTCTGCATCCGAGACTTACGGACTATTTATGTTTTTCCACATTAAATAACAGTCTTGACAGAAGCGCAAATAGCTCCCCGTCAAAAAAAACGCTTATAATGTGAACAGTTTTTCCCTTATCTACTGCGCGCAATACTTAACTCTTTCTTTTATCTGGAAATCCACGGAACCCAATGCGTCTGCTGAAGTTTATATGGTGGTCCTGCGTCGCCATTTTTTGTGGTTTGCTGCTCAGTTTTAGTGGTGCATTCCTCTATCTGAGCCCAAGCCTCCCCTCCGTCGAATCCCTGCGCAGCATTCAGTTGCAGATCCCGCTGAGGATCTATAGCAGCGATCAGAAACTGATTGCCGAATTCGGCGAAATGCGTCGCTCCCCCATTCGCTTCGACGACATTCCACCAGACTTCATCCAGGCACTGCTCTCTGCCGAAGATGACAACTTCGCCAATCATTATGGCGTCGACTTCAGCAGCCTGATGCGCGCTGCTACGCAGTTATTGTCGAGCGGCCACATTCAGTCCGGCGGCAGTACCATCACGATGCAGGTCGCGAAGAACTACTTCCTCACCAACGAGCGCAGTTTCTCGCGCAAGATCAGCGAAATCCTCCTTGCCTTGCAAATTGAGCGCCAACTCACCAAGAACGAGATCCTGGAGCTCTACGTCAACAAGATCTACCTCGGCAACCGTGCCTACGGTATCGAGGCCGCGTCACAGATTTACTACGGCAAGTCGATCCGCGACGCGAGCCTGGCGCAAATGGCCATGATCGCCGGCCTGCCCAAGGCACCCTCCCGCTACAATCCACTGGTCAACCCGACACGCAGCAAGGAGCGGCGCGACTGGATCCTTGGCCGCATGCTGCGCCTGGGCAAGATCGACCAGGCCCGCTACAACGCGGCGCTGGCCGAGCCGATCGACGCCCATTATCACGTACAGCCCCCCGAACTGAATGCGCCCTATATCGCAGAAATGGCCCGCGCCGAAATGGTCGGCCGCTATGGCAGCGACGCGTACACGGAAGGCTTCCGAGTAACCCTGACCGTTCCATCTCCCCTGCAGGAGGCAGCGAACAAGGCACTGCATGATGGGTTGATCAGCTACGACCAGCGCCACGGCTATCGCAGCCCCGAGACTCGCCTGCCCGGCCAGACCCGTGAGGCCTGGATTGCCGAACTGGCCAAGCACCGCACTATCGGCGGGCTGGAACCCGCCGTGGTCAGTCAGATCGAAAAGAGCGGCATCCTGGTTATCACCCGCGATGGCCAGGAGCAGGCGGTATCCTGGGACAGCATGAAATGGGCACGCCCCTTCCTCAACACCAACAGCATCGGTGCCAAGCCCCAGCAGCCCGCTGACGTGGTACAGATCGGCGACATGATCCGCGTCGAACGCGACAAGGAAAACAACACGCTGACCTTCAGCCAGGTCCCCGCCGCGCAAAGCGCCCTGGTTTCGCTCGACCCGCAGAGCGGGGCGATCCGCGCGCTGGCCGGCGGCTTCGCCTTCGAGCAGAGCAACTACAACCGGGTCACCCAGGCCAAGCGCCAGCCAGGCTCCAGCTTCAAGCCGTTCATTTATAGCGCCGCCCTCGACACCGGCTTCACCGCCGCCAGCCTGGTCAACGATGCGCCCATCGTGTTCCAGGAGGCCGGCATGGAGGAAGCCTGGCGACCGAAGAACGACAACAACACCTTCCTCGGCCCGATCCGCCTGCGCGAAGCGTTGTACAAGTCGCGCAACCTGGTCTCGATCCGCCTGCTGCAAACCATCGGCATCGACTACGCGCTCAACTACGTCAGCCGCTTCGGCTTCAACAAGCAGGACCTGCCACGCAACCTGTCCCTGGCCCTGGGCACGGCCAACCTGACACCAATGGAAATCGCCACGGGCTGGACCGCCTTCGCCAACGGCGGCTACAAGGTCCAGCCCTACCTGATCGACCGCATCGAAAGCCGCGATGGCAAGACCCTGTTCACCGCCAACCCGGCGCGCACCGCGGACAGCGCCCGCGACATCCAGGAAGAGAACACCGTCAAACTGTCGAAGGACCCGGCCGCCAGCGTGGTCGAACCGGTCGCCGCCGAGCAGATCATCGATGAACGCACCGCCTACATCATGACCAGCATGCTGCAGGATGTGATCAAACGCGGCACAGGTCGACGCGCTTTGGCAATGGGCCGCGGCGACATCGCCGGCAAGACCGGCACCACCAACGAATCGAAGGACAGTTGGTTCTCCGGCTACAACGCCGACTACGTGACCACCGTCTGGTCGGGCTTCGACCAGCCGGAAAGCCTGGGCCGCCAGGAGTTCGGCGGCACCGTGTCGCTGCCGATCTGGATGGCGTACATGGCGGCGGCGCTGAAGGACAAACCTGAGCATCTGCCGAAGGAACCGGAAGGCCTGCTGTCACTGCGGGTCGATCCCGTCAGCGGCCGCGCCGCCACGCCAGGCTCGCCAAACGCCTACTTCGAGCTGTTCAAGAGCGAGGACTCGCCGCCGCCCATGAATGAAATAGAGGGTGGTCCTGCGGTTCCAGGCAGCCCGCTGCCGGCGGACGAGTCAGCACCGCTGGATCTGTTCTGAAAAAATCTCGAGCAATAAAAAAACCGCCGCGGCGGTTTTTTTATTGCGATCGAATCAGCGCTCAGCCTTTGAATACATCATCCACCGACGTCAGCGGATAGTGCTTCGGATACGGCAGCAGCGCCACGCCAGTCTCGATGGCGGCCTTGGCGACCGCGTCGGAGATGACGGTGATCAGGCGAGCGTCCAGCGGCTTGGGAATGATGTACTCGCGCCCGAACGACAGCGCGACACCACCATAGGCATCGGACACCTCCTGAGGCACCGGCAGCTTGGCCAGGTCACGCAGGGCCAGGGCAGCAGCGATCTTCATCTCCTCGTTGATGCGGGTCGCTCGAACGTCCAGCGCGCCGCGGAAGATGAAGGGGAAGCCCAGCACGTTGTTGACCTGGTTCGGATAATCCGAACGCCCGGTCGCCATGATCACGTCATCGCGAGTGGCGTGGGCCAGCTCCGGCTTGATCTCCGGGTCCGGGTTGGAACAGGCGAAGACCACCGGATTCGGCGCCATGCGTAGCAGGTCTTCCGAGCCCAGCAGGTTGGCACCGGACAGGCCGACGAATACGTCCGCGCCATCGAGTGCCTCGGACAGGGTGCGCTTGTCGGTCTCGTGGGCGAACACCGCCTTGTACTGGTTCAGGTCGTCGCGACCGGCATGGATCACGCCTTTGCGATCGATCATGAAAATGTTCTCGACCTTGGCCCCCATGCTGATCAGCAGCTTCATGCAGGAAATCGCCGCAGCGCCAGCGCCAAGGCAGACGACCTTCGCTTCCGGCAGGGTCTTGCCGGCGATTTCCAGGGCGTTGAGCATACCCGCGGCGGTGACGATGGCGGTGCCGTGCTGGTCGTCGTGGAATACCGGGATATCGCACTGTTCGATCAGCGCACGCTCGATCTCGAAACACTCGGGCGCCTTGATGTCTTCGAGGTTGATGCCACCGAAGGTGATGGAAATACGCTTCACGGTATCGATGAAGGCCTGCGGGCTTTCGGCATCGACTTCGATATCGAAGACATCGACACCGGCGAAGCGCTTGAACAGAACCCCCTTGCCTTCCATGACCGGCTTGGAGGCCAGCGGGCCGAGGTCGCCCAGGCCGAGAATGGCGGTGCCGTCGGAGATAACGGCAACCAGGTTGCCTTTGCCGGTGTAGCGATAGGCCAGCTCCGGGTCGCGAGCGATTTCGCGCACAGGCTCGGCGACCCCCGGACTGTATGCCAGGGCCAGGTCACGAGCGGTCGCGGTGGGCTTGGTCAGCTCCACGCTCAGTTTTCCAGGGCGAGGATTGGCGTGGTATTCGAGAGCGGCAGTTTTTAGGTCAGACATATTGGTTATTTCCGCTGTTGCTATGAAAAGCAGGCGTCGGAGCATACGCAAGATGAATACACGTCACAAGATTGGTCGGACCAGTCCGGATTCGGCGCCCACAGACTCAGCCTAGTCGCTGCCTGACAGGCGAATCATCCGCGAATGAGTCAGAGGCAGTAGCCATCTCGCCTGCGCGACGGCGCCGCCATTACGGCTACGGTCGACGATCCAGCCACGCACCTCGACTTCGCGCCCGATCATGCGCCGCAATGACGCCTCGTCGAAACTGTCGACTCGCCGCCTGTCGATGTGTGCGACCAGACCGCCACGCAGCTCGATCCACAGGCCACCACGATTACGCTCGACGGCCGTCACGCTTGCGCGCACCAGCGCGAAACCGCTGCGGCGGATGGCCTTCGGCGTGATCACCACGGGCTGTCGCCACAGTCCCAGGGCGGCGGTACGCGCATGGCGCTCGGCCTCGTCCAGGCATTGCAACCAGGCATCGCCTGGCGCATAGGCGATCAGATAGGCAAAGCCTTCCGCCAGCAACAGGGCTTCCAGGCTGCGATTGCGTGTGTCGTACAGATGAGCGAGGGTACGCCCGTAGCGATCCCGGGCCGGGTCTCCGGAAGCCAGCCTTAGCCGCCCAGCGGACTCATCGACCAGCGCCTGCAGGCGCTGTCTTGCGCGCTGGGCGAACGGTTCGTCGGCACGACCACGTCCGGCGAGTTCCGGGGCGTTGATGCCGATGAGGCGCACGCTGCGACCATCCTGGAGGCGCACGGTATCGCCATCCACCACCCTGGCCACCGCGACGGACTCCAGACCATCAGGCTGCGGGCATTGCGCCCAGGCCACGAGCGGCAGCACGGCAGAAACGAAAAAGGCGCCCAGAAAGGGCGCCTTTTTCAGCAACTCGAAGAAGGCCATCGGGCTTTCCGCGATGATTCGGCCAATTACTTGGCGCCGAACACACCGAAACGCTGCTTGAAGCGGTCGATACGGCCACCGGTGTCCAGCACTTTCTGCTTGCCGGTGTAGAACGGGTGGCACTCGGAGCACACGTCCAGGCTCAGCGACTTGCCCAGGGTGGAGCGAGTGTTGATGACGTTGCCGCAGCTGCAGGTCGCAGTCACTTCTACGTAGTTCGGGTGGATATCAGCTTTCATCGCATTTTCCTCGGTGGGTGTGCCGCCACTCGACGCCATTGTCGAGTACCGCACGGAATAAGGCGGCGGATAATACCAGACATACCCTGCACTGCAAGCGCAACGATACGCCGCCTGTCCGCCAGCGTGCTAGCATCGCCAACCCTGCGAACGAGCCATCCCGCCTCGGAGTGAGCGTGCCCGATACCATCCTGCGCCTGGCCCTGCCTTCGCCCCTGCGGCGCCTGTTCGATTACCTGGCGCCTGCCGGCTTTCCACGCAGTGCGCTGCAGCCGGGCGTCCGCCTGCGCGTGCCCTTCGGCAGGCGCGAGGTCATCGGCATCCTGGTGGAACTCAGCGACCGCAGCGAGGTGCCGGCGAACAAGCTCAAGCCAGCCCTGGAACTGCTCGACCGCACGCCAGCGCTACCGGAATCGCTGTTCAGGCTGTGCCTGTGGACCGCCCAGTATTACCAGCACAGCCTGGGCGATACCTTGAGCTGGGCGCTGCCTGTGCTGCTACGCCAGGGCGAGCTCGCCGAAGCACGCCAGGAGCGCTTCTGGCTAGTCAGTCCGGGAGCCAATCCGGACGATCCGCGCCTGGCCCGCGCCCCGCGCCAGCGCGAAGCGCTGCGCACCCTTGCCCAGCATCATCATGGCGTACCGCACACGCTGTTGAGCAAGCTGCAATTGAACAAGGACAGCCTCGACCTGCTCCTGCAAAAAGAACTGGTGCACGTGGAAATCCGTCGCAGCGCCCCCTTGCAAAGACACGGCAGCAGTTGGCTGGCGCAACCGGAGCTGCCACTCAATGCCCAGCAGCGCGCCGCCTTCAACGCCGTGCAATCGGGCATGGACGACTTCGGCGCCTTCCTTCTTTATGGCGTGACCGGCAGCGGCAAGACCGAGGTCTACCTGCAACTGATCCGCCACGCCCTGGAGGCAGGCAAGCAAGTGCTGGTGCTGATTCCGGAAATCAACCTCGGCCCCCAGACCTTCGAACGCTTCTCGCGGCGCTTCAACGCGCGCATCGCCCTGCTCCACTCAGGCATCAACGACCGCGACCGCCTCGACGCCTGGCTGGCCGCGCGCGATGGCGAAGCCGACATCGTCATCGGTACCCGCTCGGCGTTGTTCACGCCGCTGAAGCGGCCAGGCCTGATCATCGTCGACGAAGAACACGACGGCTCCTATAAACAGCAAGAAGGCTTGCGCTACCACGCCCGCGACCTGGCCCTGGTGCGGGCGCGCCAGGAAAACCTGCCCATCGTGCTCGGCTCTGCCACACCTTCACTGGAAAGCCTGCACAACGCCCATGCCGGCCGCTATGCCTTGCTCAAGCTCAGCGAACGTGCCGGCAACGCCAAGCCGCCGCGCTTCCTGCGCCTGGATGTGAAGAGCCTGCCGCTCGACTCCGGTATCAGCGGCCCGCTGCAACAGGCCATCGGCAAGACCCTGGAGGCTGGCCAACAGGTGCTGGTGTTCCTCAACCGTCGCGGCTTCGCGCCGACCCTGCTGTGCCACGACTGCGGCTGGATCAGCCAGTGCCCACGCTGCGACGCGCGCATGACCCTGCACCAGCGTCACAACGAACTGCGCTGCCATCACTGCGGCCATGTCGAGCGCGTGCCACGCCAGTGCCCGGAATGCTCGCAGGTCGACCTGCGCCCGGTCGGCGCCGGTACCGAGCGGGCCGAGGAGCGCCTGGCCCTGCTGTTTCCCGATTACCCGGTGTTTCGCGTCGACCGCGACAGCACTGCGCGCAAGGGCGCGATGGACAAGCTGTTCACCACCATCAGCAAAGGCGAGCCCTGCCTGCTGGTCGGCACGCAGATGTTGGCCAAGGGTCACCACTTTCCCCGCGTGACCCTGGTCGCGATTCTCGATGCCGATGGTGGCCTGTTTTCCGCCGACTTCCGCGCCAGCGAGCGCATGGCCCAATTGATCGTCCAGGTCGCTGGCCGCGCCGGACGGGCGGACGAGCCCGGCAAGGTGATCATCCAGAGCCACCTGGCCGATCACCCGCTGCTGGTGCAGCTCACCGAGCAAGGCTACACGGCATTCGCCGAGCAGGCCCTGAGCGAACGCCGCAGCGCCAGTTGGCCGCCCTTCTCGCACCTTGCCCTGTTGCGCGCCGAGGCGCACAAGCCGGGCCAGGCGGAAAGCTTTCTCGACGAAGCCTGCACAATCGCTGAACAGCTCATGCAGCAAGGAGTTGGCTCGAACATCGAACTTCTCGGCCCGGTTCCTGCTCCCATGGAGCGGCGCGCCGGGCGCTATCGCGCTCAGCTTCTGTTGCAGGCAGGCCAGCGGGCACCGCTGCACCGCCTGCTCGCCACCTGGCTCCTCGCACTGGAAGCACTGCCTTCAGGACGCGCGGTACGCTGGTCGCTGGACGTCGATCCGATGGACATGTTCTAGCGTTTCAGCGCTCGCGGCTTGAAGGCATGCCCCCTGCGCACCGATAATCCCCCGTTTTCGACCCGCCAAGGCCGACCGAGCAGACCATGAAAGACACGATTCGCCACCTGATCCAGCAAGCCCTGACTCAACTGACCGCGGACGGCGTGCTGCCCGAGGGCCTCGCCCCGGCGATCCAGGTGGAGAACACCAAGGACAAGAGCAACGGCGACTTCGCCAGCAACATCGCCATGATGCTGTCCAAGCAGGCCGGCATGAAACCACGCGACCTGGCCGAGAAGCTGGTCGCCGCGCTGCCGGCAGACGACGGCATCGCCAAGGTCGAGATCGCCGGGCCGGGCTTCCTCAATTTTTTCCAGAACAGCGATGCCCTGGCCCAGCGCCTGGAGGCGGCGCTGGCCGACACCAGGCTCGGCGTGCGCAAGAGTGGCGCCAGCCAGCGCACCGTGGTCGATCTTTCCGCGCCCAACCTGGCCAAGGAAATGCACGTCGGCCACCTGCGCTCGACCATCATCGGCGACGGCGTGGCGCGGGTCCTGGAGTTCCTTGGCGACGAGGTGATCCGGCAGAACCACGTCGGCGACTGGGGCACCCAGTTCGGCATGCTGCTGGCCTACATGCAGGAGCAGCCGGTCGGTAGCGATGCCGAGCTGTCCGACCTGGAAACCTTCTACCGCGCGGCGAAGAAGCGCTTCGACGACTCCGCCGAATTCGCCGACCGTGCCCGCGAACTGGTGGTCAAGCTGCAGGCCGGCGATGCCGAGTGCCTGCGCCTGTGGCACCGCTTCAACGATATCTCCCTGAGCCACTGCCAGGCCCTCTACGACCGCCTCGGCGTCAAGCTGAGCATGGCCGACGTCAAGGGCGAGAGCGCCTACAACGATGACCTGGCCAAGGTCATCGCCGACCTGGATGCCAAGGGCCTGCTGACCGAGAGCGATGGCGCCCGCTGCGTGTTCATGGAGGAATTCAAGAACGCCGAAGGCAACCCGCTGCCACTGATCGTGCAGAAAGCGGGAGGCGGCTACCTGTACGCCACCACGGACCTGGCGGCGACCCGCTACCGTGCCAACGTGCTCAAGGCGGACCGCGCCCTGTATTTCGTCGACCAGCGCCAGGCCCTGCACTTCCAGATGGTCTTTGCCGCCGCGCGCCTGGCCGGCTTCGTGCCACCCTCGATGGACCTGGAACACATGGGTTTCGGCACCATGAACGGTGCCGACGGCAAGCCGTTCAAGACCCGCGACGGCGGCACGGTAAAGCTGGTCGACCTGCTCGAAGAGGCCGAGCAGCGCGCCTACGCCCTGGTGAAAGGCAAGAACCCCGAACTGGACGACGCCGAGCTGCGCCAGATCGCCAGCGCCGTGGGCATCGGCGCGGTGAAGTACGCCGACCTGTCCAAGCACCGCACCAGCGACTACAGCTTCAACTTCGAACTGATGCTGAGCTTCGAGGGCAACACCGCGCCTTATCTGCTGTACGCCTACACCCGCGTGGCCAGCATCTTCCGCAAGCTGGGCAAAGGCGTCGACGAGATCGGCGGGCGGATCACCCTGGTCGCCGACCAGGAACAGGCATTGGCCGGCAAGCTCGCGCAGTTCGCCGACGTGCTCAACGGTATCGCCGACAAGGGTACGCCACACCTGCTATGCGCCTACCTCTACGACCTGGCCGGCCTGTTCTCCAGCTTCTACGAGAACTGCCCGGTGCTGACCGCCGAGGACGAAACGACCCGTAACAGCCGCCTGCGCCTCGCCGCGCTGACCGGCCGTACCCTGAAACAGGGCCTGGAGCTGCTGGGCCTGCGAACCCTGGAGCGCATGTAAGTGGCGGCAAAGAAAAAAGCGGCGCCCAAACGCGGCGCCAGCCGCTACCAGGCGCCGAAGAAGAAGCCGGTTCCCGGCTGGATCTGGCTGGCCTGCGGCCTGGTGATCGGCGGCTTCATGGTGTTCCTGTTCAGCCTCGAACCGGGTCGCAACGAGGTCAAGCGCACCAAGCCCGAGGAGCAGAAAGCCAGTGCCGCCAAGCCCGCACCGGCCAGCGGCACCGCAGCCAATGACCCGGTCAAGCCGAAGTACGACTTCTACACCCTGCTGCCCGAGTCCGAAGTGATCGTGCCGCCGGACGCCATGCCACAGCAGACGCCAGCCGTTCCGCCACAGAAGCCCGTGACGCCGGAAGAAGCGGCGAAGATCGACGCCGCGCGAGCCGAAGCGCTGCTCAATGGCCGGACGCCTCCGCCGCCGCCGACCGTGGCCAGCGCCCAGACCACGGCGCCAACGCCGCCTGCCGCGACGCCGACCAACACCGCGCCGCTGACGACCCAGTTCTTCCTCCAGGCCGGCTCGTTCCGCAAGCAGCAGGACGCCGACAGGGTACGCGCGCAGATCATCCTGCTCGGCCAGAACGTCTCGGTGGAATCCGGCACCGTGCGCGACGAAACCTGGTACCGCGTGCTGGTCGGTCCCTATGCCAGTCGCGAACAGCTCGCCGCGGCGCAGAAACAGTTGGCCGCCAGCGGCTACAGCAATCTGCTGCTGCAACAGCGCCAATCAAGGCGCTGATCCGATATCCGTGGCCGGCCATGGTTGAAAAACCCGGCCGGCCACCCCATTTGTGTCTCCTATCCGGGCAAAACCGCCCCGCTGCGTGGAGACTTTCCCTTGACCACCATCGTTTCAGTTCGCCGCAACGGCAAAGTCGTCATGGGCGGCGACGGCCAGGTATCGCTCGGCAACACCGTGATGAAAGGCAACGCCAAGAAGGTCCGCCGCCTGTACCACGGCCAGGTGCTGGCTGGCTTCGCTGGCGCCACCGCCGACGCCTTCACCCTGTTCGAGCGCTTCGAAGGCCAGCTTGAGAAACACCAGGGCCATCTGGTGCGCGCCGCCGTCGAACTGGCCAAAGACTGGCGCACCGACCGCTCCCTGAGCCGCCTGGAAGCCATGCTGGCGGTGGCCAACAAGGACGCCTCGCTGATCATCACCGGCAACGGCGACGTGGTCGAGCCCGAGCATGGCTTGATCGCCATGGGCTCGGGAGGCGGTTTCGCCCAGGCCGCGGCCATGGCCCTGCTGCAGAAGACCGACCTGACCGCTCGCGAGATCACCGAGACGGCATTGAACATTGCCGGATCGATCTGTGTCTTTACTAACCAGAACCTGACCATTGAGGAGCAGGACTGCGCGGAATAAGCGCAGGCCGCACCGGAGCAAACAAGCATGTCCATGACGCCCCGCGAGATCGTCCACGAACTCAATCGCCATATCATCGGCCAGGACGACGCCAAGCGTGCCGTAGCCATCGCCCTGCGCAACCGCTGGCGGCGCATGCAGTTGCCCGCCGAACTGCGCCAGGAAGTGACCCCGAAGAATATCCTGATGATCGGCCCCACCGGGGTCGGCAAGACCGAGATCGCCCGACGCCTGGCCAAGCTGGCCAACGCGCCGTTCCTCAAGGTGGAAGCGACCAAGTTCACCGAAGTCGGTTACGTCGGCCGTGACGTCGAATCGATCATCCGTGATCTGGCCGACGCTTCGATCAAGCTGCTGCGCGAGCAGGAAATCGTCCGCGTCCAGCACCGTGCCGCCGATGCCGCGGAAGAACGCATCCTCGATGCCCTGCTGCCGCCAGCCCGCTCGTTCAACGAAGAGGCCGCGCAAAGCACCGATTCCAACACCCGCCAGCTGTTCCGCAAGCGCCTGCGCGAAGGCCAACTGGACGACAAGGAAATCGAGATCGAAGTCGCCGAACAGCCGGCCGGCATCGAGATCATGACCCCGCCGGGCATGGAGGAAATGACCAACCAGTTGCAGGGTCTGTTCGCCAACCTCGGCAAGGGCAAGAAAAAGAACCGCAAGCTCAAGGTCAAGGACGCGCTCAAGCTGGTCCGCGACGAAGAAGCCGCGCGCCTGGTCAATGAGGAAGAACTCAAGGCCCGCGCCCTGGAAGCCGTCGAGCAACACGGCATCGTGTTCATCGACGAGATCGACAAGGTCGCCAAGCGCGCCAATACCGGCGGCGCCGACGTCTCCCGCGAAGGCGTGCAGCGCGACCTGTTGCCGCTGATCGAAGGCTGCACGGTCAACACCAAGCTGGGCATGGTCAAGACCGACCACATCCTGTTCATCGCGTCCGGCGCCTTCCACCTGAGCAAGCCCAGCGACCTGGTGCCCGAGCTGCAGGGGCGCCTGCCGATCCGGGTCGAACTGAAGGCGCTGACCCCGGAGGATTTCGAACGCATCCTCACCGAACCCCACGCCGCGCTGACCGAACAGTACAGCGAACTGCTGAAGACCGAGGGGCTGCACATCCAGTTCGCCGAAGATGGCATCAAGCGCATCGCCGAGATCGCCTGGCAGGTCAACGAGAAGACTGAGAACATCGGTGCCCGTCGCCTGCACACCCTGCTCGAACGCCTGCTGGAGGAAGTCTCCTTCAGCGCCGGCGACCTGGCCGGCCAGCAGAACGGCGAACCGATCGTCATCGACGCGGACTACGTCAACGGCCACCTGGGCGAACTGGCCCAGGACGAAGACCTGTCGCGCTACATCCTCTGAAGCAGCCATGAGCGCCAAGCTACAAGCGTAAAGTCAGAAACGTTGCCCTGACTCCACTTGTAGCTTGGGGCTTGCGGCCTGGAGCTGCCTCCATGCGTGTCCCTTCCGCGATCAAGCTGCACAAGGCCTCGAAGACCCTGGAGCTGCATTACGGTGAAGAGCGCTTCGTGCTCGATGCCGAGTTCCTGCGTGTGCACTCGCCCTCGGCGGAAGTGCAGGGCCATGGCAAGCCGGTCCTGCAGACCGGCAAGCTCGGCGTCGGCCTGAGCAAGCTGGAGCCAGCCGGCAACTACGCGCTGAAGATCAGTTTCGACGACGGCCACGACAGCGGCCTGTTCACCTGGGATTACCTCTACCAGCTCGCCACCCGCCGGGAAGCACTCTGGCAGGACTATCTGGACGAACTCGCGGCCGCAGGAAAATCCCGCGACCCGAACGAGTCAGTGGTCAGGTTGATGCTTTAAGGTCTGCTAGCCTTTGCGCGTGAACGACTGAATCGAGACAAGAGCGGCCGTTCGCTTTTGTAGGGTGGACCGGGACGCGCAGTCAACGCGAAGCTTGTCCACCATTGGCCATGCAGAGCGGTGGACAAGCTTCGCGTTGACTGCGCGTCCCGGTCCACCCTACGAAGCAGCCATTTTGGGCTGCTCGAAAACCTCATCCAGCCTCTTAAAACTGCTCTGCACTCAACAGATACAGCGATTCACTGCCCGCCCGCACCGAGGCAGTGAGCGAATGAATACGCGGCAACAGCCGTGCGAAGTAGAAGCGCGCGGTGCCCAGCTTGCTGGCGTAGAACGCGTCCTCGCCCTGTTTCGCCAGCGCCGTGCGCGCCATCAGCGCCCACATGTAGGCGTAGGCGGTATAGCCGAACACATGCAGGTATTCGACCGACGCGGCACCGACTTCATTGGGGTTCGACTTGGCCCGTACCAGCAGTTCGCTGGTCATCTGTTCGAGGTTGGCGATGGCGGCCTTGAGCGGCTCGACGAACTCGCTCAGCGCAGCATCGGCGGAATCGGTGAACGCCTTGATCTCTTCGGCAAAGTGCTTGTAGTAAGCCCCACCGCTGCCCACCACCTTGCGCCCGACCAGATCCAGCGCCTGGATACCGTTGGTGCCTTCATAGATCTGGGTGATGCGGCAATCGCGCACCAGTTGCTCCTGCCCCCATTCGCGGATGAAGCCATGGCCACCGAAGACCTGCTGGCCATGCAGCGTGGTTTCCAGGCCCATGTCGGTGAGGAAGGCCTTGGCCACCGGCGTCAGCAGCGCCACCAATTCTTCGGCACGCTTGCGGGTCGCCGGCTCTTCGCTGTACTTGGCGGTGTCGAGCTGCATGGCCACGTAGCTGGAGAACGCACGGCCACCTTCGTTGAGCGCCTTCATGGTCAGCAGCATGCGACGGACATCGGGATGCACGATGATCGGATCGGCCGCCTTGTCCGGGGCAACCGGACCGCTTGGCGCGCGACTCTGGATACGTTCGCGGGCGTACTCCACGGCACTCTGGTAGGAGCGCTCGCCAGTCGCCAGGCCCTGGATGCCAACCCCCAGTCGCTCGTAGTTCATCATGGTGAACATCGCTGCCAGGCCCCTGTTCGGCGCATCGACGATCCAGCCCGTGGCAGCGTCGAAATTCATCACACAGGTCGATGACGCCTTGATCCCCATCTTGTGTTCGATGGAGCCGCAACTGACCGGGTTACGTTCACCCAGCGAGCCGTCCTCGTTGACCAGGAACTTGGGCACTAGGAACAACGAGATGCCTTTGGAGCCGGCAGGCGCATCAGGCAGCTTGGCCAGCACCAGATGGATGATGTTCTCGGTCAGGTCATGCTCGCCACCAGTGATGAATATCTTGGTGCCACTGATCGTGTAGGAGCCGTCGGCCTGCGGCTCGGCCTTGGTGCGGATGATGCCCAGGTCGGTACCGGCATGCGGTTCGGTCAAGCACATGGAGCCCGTCCAGACGCCGGCATACAGGTTCGGCAGGTATTTCTGCTTGAGTTCTTCGCTGGCGTGGGCGTTGAGCGACAGGCAGGCCCCGGCGGTCAGCATCGGATAGAGGCCGAACGACAGGCTGGACGAATTGACCATTTCCTCCACCTGGGCGCCGATCACCTTGGGCATGCCCATGCCACCGAACAGCGGATCGCCACCGACGCCAACCCAGCCGCCCTCCGCATAAGTGCGATAAGCCTCGGGAAAACCTGCCGGGGTCTTCACCGCCGAGTCGTGCCAGGTGCAGCCTTCCTCGTCACCGCTGCGATTGAGCGGTGCAATACTGCCGGCGGTGACTTTGCCCGCCTCTTCAAGCACCGCATTGGCAGTCTCTTCATCGACCAGCTCAGCAAGGCCGGGTAACTGGGCCCAGAGCCGGGAGACCTGGAACACCTCGTTGAGGACGAAGCGCATATCGCGCAGCGGAGCTTTGTAATCGGCCATGGAACCCCCTCGATGAAATCACGGAACGGCGACTGGCGCCTCGGTCTGAGCCGAGTCTACAAGACTACAGAAACAGTACAACAAGCCATAAAATGACCGACCGGACACGACTGTTTCTCGACACCCCCAGCCTAGACGCCCCGCTAGTCCTGTACAGCGGTTGCCACGCGCACGGCACCACGGCGCTCCGGCTGCCCATGGGCCATGACGCAGTTACGCCCGGCCCGTTTCGCCGCATACAGCGCCTTGTCCGCCGCGCGGATCACTTCGTCGGCCGAACGCTGGTGGGCTTCGCGCTCGGCCATGCCGATACTGATAGTCACCGAAACGCTGGTGGCCTCGGCGGCGCGGCGCAGACGTTGCCCCTGACGGTCGCTATTCGGCCTGCTCTGCTTGTCGCGCAGTTGCAGGCGGTAGGACTCGATGGCCTGGCGAATGCTTTCCAGGTGTTGGCGGCACTCCTCCAGCGTCTTGCCGGGAAATACCAGGGTGAATTCCTCGCCACCATAGCGATAGGCCTTGCCACCGCCGCCGATACGCCGCAGTTGGCTGGCGACCAGGCGTAGCACCTGGTCGCCGATATCGTGGCCATGGGTATCGTTGAACTGCTTGAAGTGATCGACATCAGCCATGGCGATCACGTAATTGCGCCCCAGGCGATCCAACCGGTCATTCAGCGCCCTGCGCCCGGGCAAGCCGGTCAGCTCGTCACGGTAGGCCATCTGGTAGGCCTCCTGGGCGATAGCGGCAATGATCATCAGCATCACCAGACAGCTCATCACTTGCAGCGCATGGGGCAGGATGAATGTGTTGGGCAGCATCCAGAACAAGGCAGGCAGGCCGAACAGCAAGGCGCCGTGAAGTGGCCTCGGTTGGCGGATGCACTGTACCAGCAACAGAACCAAGGCAATCAAGAACAGCGGATAGGCCATCTGCACCAGGCTCATCCATTGCCCATGCCAGGACGGCCAGTGGATGTCCGCCAGCCAGGCCTGCATCGACTGTGGAAAACGCAAGGCCAGCCCGCCGGCAACCGCGCCGACCGCGCCCAGCACCGCGGATCGGGCAACGAGGTCCTGGAGCAGGTGACTGCGTTCGCGCCAGAGCCCGAACAACGCGTATAGCGCAGGCAGCAACAGGCTGCACAGATGAAAGACCAGCGCGGCGTCGTCGCGCACCTTGCCGTGCGCCCGGAAATAGTCGATCTGATCATCCAGCAGGTAATACGCCAGGTAGACCACCACCAGTAGCGACAACTCGCGCTGGCGTCGATACATCGCGCAGAACATGCCACCCAGCAGCAGAAGCAGGGTCGGCAAGACATTGAACAACGACTCGAAGAACTCGCTCAGCCTGGTCAGGTAGGCAACCGGCCAGCCCCCCGCCAGCAACAGGGCAGGCAGGGCGAATTGGCCAAGGCGCGTGATGAGGGGACGAGGCAAGGCGAAATCTCCGGCATCGCAACAGCGAGATGGCATTTTGCCTAGCGGCGCGGTCTTTTACATCGCGCAGTCGACAACGAATCCAAAAAAAACCGCGGCACCAGGCCGCGGTTCTCGACTGGCAACCCTGTCAGTAACCCAGGGTGAAATCCGCCTCGTCCATATCCATCAGGCTGGCCGCGCCGGACAGCATGGTTTCGACGTGGGTGCGGGTACGCGGCAGGATGCGCTTGAAGTAGAAGCGCGCGGTCTGCAGCTTGGCCTTGTAGAACGCCTCGTCGCCCTCGCCGGTAGCCAGCTTCTCGGCCGCCACACGCGCCATGTCGGCCCAGAAGTAGGCCAGGCAGGCGTAGCCGGAGTACATCAGGTAATCCACCGAGGCGGCACCGACTTCCTCGCGGTCCTTCATCGCTGCCATACCGATCTTCAGGGTAACGTCGCCCCACTCCTTGTTCAGTTGCGCCAGTGGTGCGATGAGCTCCTTGAGCGCTTCGTTGGACTCATTGGCCTGGCAGAACTTGTGCACGATCTTGGTGAAACCCTTGAGCGCCTCGCCCTGGGTCATCAGCACCTTGCGCCCGAGCAGATCAAGCGCCTGCACGCCGGTGGTGCCCTCGTACATCATCGAGATACGGCTGTCGCGCAGGTTCTGCTCCATGCCCCACTCGGCGATATAGCCGTGGCCACCGTAGATCTGCATGCCATGGGAGGCCGACTCGAAGCCGACTTCGGTCATGAACGCCTTGGCGATCGGCGTGAGGAACGCCAGCAGCGAGTCGGCGGCCTTCTTCTGCTCTTCATCCTGGCTGTACTTGACGATGTCGACCTGCTTGGCGGTGAAGTAGACCATCGCCCGGTTGCCTTCGGCGAAGGCCTTCATGGTCAGCAGCATGCGACGCACGTCCGGGTGCACGATGATCGGGTCGGCCGCCTTGTCCGGCGCCTTCGGGCCGCTCAGGGAGCGCATCTGCAAGCGCTCGCGGGCGTACTTGATGCCGCCCTGGAAGCCGATCTCGGCATGGGCCAGGCCTTGCAGCGCGGTACCCAGGCGCGCGGTGTTCATGAAGGTGAACATGCAGTTCAGGCCCTTGTTCGCCGGGCCGATCAGGAAACCGGTGGCACCGTCGAAGTTCATCACGCAGGTGGCGTTGCCGTGGATGCCCATCTTGTGTTCGAGCGAGCCACAGGAAACCGCGTTGCGCTCACCCAGCGCACCATCGGCGCCCGGCAGCACCTTGGGCACGATGAACAGGGAGATGCCCTTGGTGCCTTGTGGCGCATCGGGCAGGCGGGCCAGGACGATATGGACGATGTTGTCGGCCATGTCGTGCTCGCCAGCGGAAATGAAGATCTTGGTCCCGCTGACCTTGTAGGAACCATCGGCCTGGGGCTCGGCCTTGGTCCGCAGCATGCCCAGGTCGGTGCCGCAATGCGGCTCGGTCAGGCACATGGTGCCGGTCCATTCGCCGGAGACCAGCTTGGTCAGGTAGGTGTGCTTCTGCTCGGCGGTGCCGTGGGCTTCGATGGTGTTCATCGCGCCATGGGACAGGCCGGGATACATGCCCCAGGCCCAGTTGGACTCGCCAACCAGCTCGCTGAGCACCAGGCCCAGGGATTCCGGCAGGCCTTGGCCGCCGTGCTCGACATGATGCGCCAGGCTCGGCCAGCCGCCTTCGACGAATTGCTGGTAGGCCTCCTTGAACCCGGTTGGCGTCTTCACGCCGGATTCGGACCAGACGCAGCCCTCGGTGTCACCGACGCGATTGAGCGGTGCGAGAACCTGCTCACAGAACTTGGCGCCCTCCTCAAGGATGGCATCGACCATATCGGGGGTCGCGTCCTGGCAACCGGGCAAGCTTTGATAATGCGCTTCGTAACCAAGCAGTTCATCGCGGACGAAACGAATATCACGCAACGGGGCCTTGTACTCAGGCATGGCGGTTAACCTCTACGGTGAATGCTTTGGTTTTATAGTTCGAGCGCGCTCGGATGGCGCGAAGAAAGCTCGAACTGAGTCAGGCGAACGCTGTTAAACGGACGTTTGAAACTTACGTTTCAGCCTGACCCTTGTCAAGCACCGCCCCGCACGCTCACGCAGAGACGTCCAATGCCGGAGCGTAGCTTGCGCCAGAGGAAATGTGCCGGTAGAGATCGAGTGCGCGACTGGCCAGCGAGGCCGAATCGCCCTGCTCATTCTCCGAATCGTCGCCTTCGCTTTCCTGACTTTTCTCGACGGCCTTCTCTGCCTGTTCTTCACGTTGGACCTTGGCCAGTTCGCCCTGGGCCTCGAGGGAACGCGCCTGGGCCTGGGCAGCGACACGTCGATCCTGTGCCGAGGGCTCTGCCGGCGCCAATGCCGCACGCTGAACGACTTCCATCTTGCGGATGGTCGCTTGCGGGTCGCCGTTGACCGCGCCGACGTCGATGCCAACCTCCCCTGCCGTGGCATAGGCCTTGCCATTCGGGCCACGGGTATAGGTGTAGGACGGTGAGCCGGCATGGGCGCCCCCGACTGCGGCATGCGCCTGCTCATGGGCACGAACCTCACGGTCGCGCTTGGCCAGTTCGGAGAGTTCTTGAAGATCGGCTTGCTGCTGGGCTTTCTCGGCACGGCTCGCTAACTGCCCGGGAGAATTCGTAGCGCCGCCCTGGCCATCGCGGGACGTGCTGTCGTCGGCATCGGCCGAACGCTGGCTGGCAGTGGGGGCAGGGATGGATTCGGAGGCAGGCGTGGGTGCAGCCCACGCATAGGGTTGAGGCAGAAGGGATGAAGAACCGACGCTACCGATCTGCATCGTGGATCTCCTCGCCCGTCATGGCGGGCGAGTCGGGTCAGGCGCGGGTATCGATCAGGGTGCCGAGCACTTGGTCGGCGGTTTTGATCACCCGAGCACCGGCCTGGGCCTCGATCGAGCCAACGTTCAGCGCTACGGCACTGTCCTCGATGCTTGGCGTGACATCACGCGCGTCTTGGATGGACTGGCTCACACGCTCGGTAGGACGCTCGACCGCCGACTGTGAATTGGCTGTATTAGCGGCGATATCGGTGGCGGCCTGATCGACACGACGCTGCCCGGACTGAAAGGCGTTCAGGCCGTAGCCAAGGGCGTTACCGGAAATCTGCATGGGTTTTGCTCCCCAACGCAACTGAGGTATCGGAATTGAAACAGAAAGCGGACAAAAAACGTACAGAAAAATGGCTATATGAAGTGCTGCCGGTTATTGCCAATCGACCGTCGGCAGGCCGAGGTAGCTGGCAACGGACCCGGGCGTCGGTCCAACCAGGAACGGCACGCGCCCCAGGCAAGGCGCCGCCAGGCACTGCGCCAGGGTCTGCAGGTTCTCCTCCAGCCGTGACGTTGCCGGATCGACCACATTGGCCACCCAGCCTGCCAGGCGCAAACCGTCGCGAGCGATGGCCTCGGCGCTCAGCATCGCGTGATTGATGCACCCAAGCCGCACACCCACCACCAGGATCACCGGCAAATCGAGGGCAATGGCCAGGTCCGCCAGCGTTTCGCGCCCTGCCAGTGGCACCCGCCAGCCACCGGCGCCTTCGACCACAGTGAAATCGGCACCCCGCGCCAGAACGTGCCGTACCGGCCCCAGCAACGCCTCGACAGTCAGCGCCACGCCAGCCTCGCGTGCCGCCAGGTGCGGAGCGATGGCCGGCGCGAACGCAACGGGATTGACCTCGGCATAACTCAGGGGCATGGAACACTCGCCGAGCAACGCCAGGGCATCGTCATTACGCAGCCCCTGTTCCGTCAGCGTGCAGCCAGAGGCAACCGGCTTGGCCGCCGCGGTGGACAACCCCAGGCTGCGTGCCTTGTACAACAGTGCGCAAGCGATGGTGGTCTTGCCGATTTCCGTATCGGTTCCGGTCACGAAATAAGCGCTCATCGGCACGCCTTCTGCAGCACGCCGTAGACCACCTGGTAGGTCGCCGGCAGGCCGGATGGCTGGCGGAACCGTTCGTAGGCCTGGGCCAGGGCGCGCAGCCGCGCTCGCCCGGTCAAGCCTTCCGGCCGGCCCGGGTTGAGGTTGTGGGCACCGATCGATTTCAATTCATGAGTCAGCTCGCGCAGGTCGGCAAAGTGCAGCACCCGCGCCTTGCGCTCAAGGCCCAGCAGTTTCATGCCGGCCTTCGCACATTGCTGCTGGTAGTCACTGAAACAACGAAAGCGATTGACGTGAACGTAGCCATCGACGACCTGCCAACTTTCACGCAACTCCTGCAACGTGCCCTGGCAGAGACTGGAGAATGCCAACACCCCCTCGGGCCTGAGCACACGCCGCGCTTCATCGAGTACCGCCGGAAAATCCGCGCACCACTGCACCGCCAGGCTGGAGTACACCAGGTCGACACTGCCATCGCGCAGCGGCAAGTGCTCCGCATCGCCCGCCAGAAAATGCCGCGCGCCACCCTGGGGTCGTGCATGCTTCAGCATGCCTTCGGCCAGATCCAGGGCCAGCCCTTCGGCGTCGGGGAAACGGGTGGCCAGCACTCGACTGAAGTGCCCGGTGCCGCAGCCAAGATCCAGCCAGCGCTGGGGTTCGAGCTGAACAGGCAGACGCGCCAACAACTCGCTGCCCACGCCGCGCTGCAAATCCGCGACCTCGTCGTAGCTCTTCGCCGCCCGGGAAAAGGAGATCGCCACCTGGCGCTTGTCTGGCAAAGCGGGCTGCTCATTCATGCAGACTGCTCCCGAATGAACGTCAGGATAGCCGCGGCCACCTCATCCGCACGTTCGACAGGGAATGCATGGCACGCCGACTCGACCCGCATCGTCGGCTGCCAGATCGACTGGCTGGCCTGCACCGGCACCAGGGCGTCGGCCTCGCCGAACAGATGCAGGCTCGGTCCCACATAGCTCTGCAACGCAGGGCGTGTATCCAGAGACGCCAGCACATCCAGGCCAGCCAGCAGCGTCGAGGCCTGCGTTCCAGGCGCCTGCGCCAGGAGGTTGCGGCCCAGCGCGCGCGCGTCGGCTGCCCCCTGGCCGCACAGCAGCGCAAAGCGCTTGAGGGTCGCCTCGGGTTGCTCTGCGCAGCCCTGATAAAAGGCGGCAAAGACCTCGGGCGCCATCGCTGCCGGCCAATCCTCGCGGGCCACGAAACAGGCGTTGCTGGCCAGGCTGATGACGCCGGGGCAACGACGTTGGCGGCGAGCCGCCAGTTCCACCGCCAGCATGCCGCCCAGGGACCAACCGGCCAGCCAGGCATCTTGTGGCAGGGCCGTATCCAGGCGCTCCAGCCAATCGGGTTCGGCGAAATCCGGCAACGCCACCACTTCGACGGGCAGCTCGCCTTCGAGTCGGGCGAGCAAACCAGCCAGGGGCGCCGTACCGAGCCCCCAGCCAGGCAGAAGAAGCAGACGCTCACTCATCGGCAGCCACCAGCGGCCAGCACTCGGCCAGCGTCTCCAGCAAGCGCTCGACCTGCGCGGCGCTGTGCGCCGCCGACAGGGTGACTCGCAAGCGTGCGCCCCCCACCGGGACGGTCGGCGGGCGGATCGCGCCGACCATCACCCCGCGCTCGCGCAGCAAGGCCGACAATCGCACGGCCCGGGCGCTGTCGCCGACCAGAATCGGCTGGATCGGCGTCGGACTGTCCATCAGGGTCAGGCCGATGGATTCGGCACCCTGGCGCAAGCGACGGATCAGCGTGGCGAGATGCTCACGGCGCCAGTGCTCGGCACGCAGCAGTTCGAGGCTCTTCAGCGTGGCGCAAGCGACCGCCGGTGGCTGGCTGGTCGTATAGATGTAGGGCCGGGCGAACTGGATCAACGTCTCGATCAGTTCCTCGCTGCCGGCGACGAAGGCACCCGCGGTACCGAACGCCTTGCCCAGGGTGCCGACCAGCACCTGCACCTCGTCGAGCCCCAGGCCGAAGTGCTCGACGATGCCGCTGCCGGTCGCGCCCAACGGGCCGAAACCATGCGCGTCATCGACCATCACCCAGGCGCCGCGTGCCCTGGCCTGCGTGCATAGCGCCGGCAGATCGGCCAGGTCGCCGTCCATGCTGAACACGCCGTCGGTCACCACCAGCGCATTGCCCTCGGCCTTCTCCAGGCGCTTGCCCAGGCTCTGTGCGTCGTTGTGCAGGTAGCGGGAAAAACGCGCCCCGCTGAGCAGCCCGGCATCCAGCAGCGAGGCATGGTTGAGACGATCCTCGAACACGCTGTCGCCCTGCCCGAGCAACGCCGTGACCACGGCCAGGTTGGCCATGTAGCCGGTGGAAAACAGCAAGGCACGCGGTCGTCCGGTGAAGGCGGCCAGCGCTTCCTCCAGCTCGTGGTGCGGTGCGCTGTGGCCGATCACCAGGTGCGAGGCTGCGCCGCCGACGCCCCAGCGCTCGGCCCCCGACTGCATGGCGGCAATCACTTGCGGGTGATTGGCCAGGCCCAGGTAATCGTTGGAACAGAACGCCAGCAGCTCGCGACCGTCGACCCGCACCAGCGGCCCTTGCGGGCCCTGCAGCAACGGGCGCTGACGGAACAGGTTGGCGGCGCGCCGATCAACGAGGCGCGCAGAAAGGTCGAATGTCATAAGCGCATCGATAAATACGCCGGAAAGCGGGGAGAACTGCTTCCACCCTATCTCCAGCGATCGGTTGTCAGGCCGAGGCGGCGTCGTAGAACAGTTGCGAGTCACGCTGCTCGATCAGCGCCTGCTCGATGGCGGCCTGATGCACTTCGTCGGCGTGCTCTTCGCGCTCTTCCGGCTTGATGCCGAGGCGCTTGAACAACTGCATGTCCTTGTCGGCCTGCGGGTTGGTGGTGGTCAGCAGCTTCTCGCCGTAGAAGATCGAGTTGGCGCCGGCCATGAAGGCCAAGGCCTGCATCTGCTCGTTCATCTGCTCGCGTCCGGCCGACAGGCGTACGTGGGACTTGGGCATGAGGATGCGCGCCACCGCCAGGGTGCGGATGAAGTCGAACGGATCGACGTCCTTTGCCTCGGCCAGCGGCGTGCCCTTGACCTTGACCAGCATGTTGATCGGCACCGACTCCGGGTGCTCGGGCAGGTTGGCCAGCTGGATCAGCAGGCCGGCGCGGTCGTCCACCGACTCGCCCATGCCGAGGATGCCGCCGGAGCAGATCTTCATCCCCGCCTCGCGGACATAAGCCAGCGTTTGCAGGCGCTCGCTGTAGGTGCGGGTGGTGATGATGTTGCCGTAGAACTCCGGCGAGGTATCCAGGTTGTGGTTGTAGTAGTCCAGGCCTGCGTCGGCCAGGGCCTGGGTCTGCTCCTGATCGAGGCGGCCGAGGGTCATGCAGGTTTCCAGGCCGAGCGCCTTCACGCCTTTGACCATCTGCAGCACGTAGGGCATGTCCTTGGCGGACGGGTGTTTCCAGGCGGCGCCCATGCAGAATCGGGTCGAACCGATGGCCTTGGCGTCGGCGGCGGCCCGCAGGACCTTCTGCACCTCCATCAGTTTTTCTTTCTCCAGGCCGGTGTTGTAGTGGCCGGATTGCGGGCAGTATTTGCAGTCTTCGGGGCAGGCGCCGGTCTTGATCGAGAGCAGGGTCGAGACCTGGACGCGGTTGGGGTCGAAATGCGCGCGGTGCATGCTTTGCGCCTGGAACAGCAAGTCACTGAAAGGCTGCTCGAACAGGGCCCGGACCTCGGCAAGGGTCCAGTCATGGCGTGTGGATGCGGTGGTGGTCGCGCTCATCGGTCCATCCTCTGGGTGCTCGGGCACCTTCGTTCTTGGAAAGCCCGCACGAAACAGCGGGTCAGGCAATAGCGCGCATCATATGTTTTGGCCACCTCATGTCAACCACAAAAAACACAATAGGTTTACATATGATCAAATTACGAACAGTTCAGTTACCGCTTCGTCAAGTCGAACCGTTATCGTCATTGGCGACTCAAATTACCATCGCATTCATGCCAGGACCGATTCATGAGCTCTGAAGGTATTTTCGATTGGCTGGGCAACGCCGTTGGCTCAGCGATCCGTTTCGTCGTCGACCTGCTCGGCGGGGCGCTGCATGCCGTCTGGCGCGCCATGGACCAGTTCCTCCACGCCATGGCCCGCGCCATCGGCATGGACACCTCGATCTTCAGCTTCATCCTGCTGATCATCGGCCTGCTTCTGCTGTACAGCGGTATCCGTGCCTTCTTCCGTCGCTCGATCATCAGCGGCATCATCTGGACCTTGCTCGGCCTGATCGTCATGAGCTGGCTGATCCAGTAACTGGCCACGGAGATGGACCTCCATGCTGACCCTTCTCGGCCGCCTGCGCGGTCATCCCAACTGCCTGCTCTGCGGCGCTCGCGGCGAAAACGCGGCGAGACTTCCTTTGTGCCCAGGCTGCGAGCGCGACCTGCCCTGGCTCGGCAACCAGTGCCAGACCTGCGCCCTGCCGCTGCCAGTCGCGGGCATGACCTGCGGTGAATGCCTCAAGCGATCACCAGGTTTCGCCCGCGTGGAAGCGCCCTGGCGCTATGCATTCCCAGTGGACAGCCTGATCAATCGCTTCAAGCACCAGGGCAAATGGCCGCTTGGCAGGCTGCTGGGCGATCTGCTGATAGGCCATCTCGAACAGGCCTTCAGCGCAGGCCAGCCACGCCCGGACCTGCTGCTGGCGGTGCCCTTGAGCAGCCGTCGGAGGCGGCAGCGCGGCTTCAACCAGGCCGAAATGCTCGCCGACTGGCTGGCCAACGGACTGCAACTGCGCCACGAAAAGCGCTGGCTGCTGCGCCCGCGAGACACCGCCCACCAGCAACAGCTGGACGCCGTGGCCAGGCAGCGCAACCTGCGCCAGGCCTTCGCCTTGCACCCCGCTGCGACACCGACCGGACTGCATATCGCATTGGTCGACGACGTGCTCACCACCGGCGCCACGGCGCGGACCATCAGCCGCTTGCTCATGCGGGCCGGCGCGCGGCGCGTGGATGTCTACTGCCTGGCCCGGACCGGCAAACCGGGCGACGACTGAAAGGATTGACCAGGCGCAGCGGATAAAGCATCGTGCATCGCTATATAAAAAAATATATCGCGCAAAACGCGAACCGAACGCAGGACGAAAGACCCGGCATGAGCACGCTGACCAACCTCGCCCACTACATCACGCGTCGTCCGCAACGCATCGCCCTGCTGCAACAGATTGCCGAACAAGGCGCGATCACCCGTGCCGCCAAGGCCGCCGGGCTGAGCTACAAGACCGCCTGGGACGCCATCGACGAGATGAACAACCTGGCTGGCCAGCCATTGGTTCAGCGCAGCATCGGTGGCAAGGGCGGCGGCGGTGCGCGCCTGACCGCCACGGGGGAGCGCCTGCTGCAGCTCTACAAGCGCCTGGAACAGTTGCAGAGCCAGTTGTTCGAAGCCGCCGAGCAGGATGGCGACATGCAACTGCTGGGGCGCCTGATGTTGCGCACCAGTGCGCGCAACCAGTTGAGCGGCACGGTGCACGCCATTCACGAGCAGGGCCGCAACGATCTGATCGAGGTGGACCTCGGCAACGGCAAGCGGCTGCGCGCGCAGATTACCCACGAAAGCACCGAATTACTGGAGCTGCGGGGTGGTGCGCCGGTCATCGCCCTGTTCAAGGCTGGAACCATCGAGTTGCTCGCGGTCGACGAGCAGGCCGACGGCACGTTCAACGAACTCACGGGCCAGGTCGGGCAGATACTCGAAGACCGCGACGGCCCCTGCGAAATCCGTATCGACCTGGGCCATGGACAAACGCTCTGCGCCCTGTTGCCACGTGATCGCCTGCACCGACTCGGCCTCGCAGAAGGCCAGCCTGTGCGTGCGTGTTTTGCTCCCACCCAGGTACTCCTGGGCATCCCAACCTGAACGACAAGGAAAACCCCATGCGCCTTTCGCTGCGTCCATTCGCCCTGCTCGCCCTCTGCCTCGGCGGCGCTCATTCCCAGGCTGCCGAGCCGGTGCGCATCGCCGTTGCCGCCAACCTGTTGCCAACCATGGAAGCCATCGCCAAGACCTATGAAAGCCAGAGCGGCAACAAGGTCGAAATCGTCGGGGGTTCCAGTGGCGCTTTCTTCGAGCAAATCCAGCGCGGCGCACCGTTCGACCTGTTCTATTCCGCCGACGCCGAGCGCCCGGAAAAACTGGAAAAGGCCGGCAGCGGCAGCGCAGCCAGGACCTACGCCTGCGGACGCCTGGCCCTGTGGGTGCCGGATGCCAAGGCCGATCTGAAGAACCTGCCAGCCGGCAAGATTTCGGTTGCCCAGCCGGACACCGCGCCCTACGGCAAAGCGGCGATCCAGGCCCTGACCAAGAGCGGCCAACTGGATGCCGTGAAAGACCGCATCGTCTACGGCCAGGATATCGGCCAGGCCTTCCAGTTCATCAAGAGCCACAACACGCCGAGCGGCTTCGTCGCCCTCAGCCAGTTGAAGGCGGCCAATGTCGCCGAGACCCAGTACAGCCAGGTCGATGCCGACCTGTACGAGCCGCTGGTGCAAAAACGCGTGGTGCTGGCCAAGGGCGAGCGCAAGGCAGCGGCCGACGCCTTCGTGAGCTACTTCGACGCGCAGCAAGACACCCTCAAAGCTGCTGGCTACGCGCTACCGGGCGAGGCCGGTTGTGCTGCTGAGTGACGGCGACTGGCTGGCCCTGGCGGTCACTCTCAAGCTGGCCGCCATCACCACCCTGATTCTGCTGATCATCGGCCTGCCGCTGGCGGCCTGGCGTGTGCGCAAGCAGACCCGCTTGCGCAAGGTTCTCGACGCGGTGCTGGCCTTGCCTCTGGTCCTGCCGCCGACAGTGCTGGGCTTCTACCTGCTGGTGCTGTTCGCGCCGAACACGGCGCTGGGTGCAAGCTGGCTGTGGGCGACCGGGCACGGCCTGGCCTTCAGCTTTCCCGGGCTGGTAGTGGGGTCGGTGATCTACTCGCTGCCGTTCGTGGTCCAGCCGCTGACAGTGGCCATGCGTGAGATCCCGCCCAGCCTGCTGGAAGCCGCGGCCTGCCTCGGCGCCAATCGCTGGGAGCGGCTGTGGCGCGTGACCTTGCCGCTGCTCAGGCGCGGCCTGCTGGTCGCCTGCACCCTGTGTTTCGCCCATACCCTGGGCGAGTTCGGTGTGGTGATGATGCTCGGCGGCAGCATTCCGGGGCAGACCCAGGTGGTATCCATCGCCCTGTTCCAGCACGTCGAAGCCCTGCGCTACGAGCAGGCCCATCACCTGGCCGCCTGCCTGCTGGCGCTGTCGTTCTTCCTGCTGCTGATGGTCTATGGCTTCGGCGATGCCCGTCGCACGACCCGTACAGCAGTCATCAACTGAAGGCTCCACGCAACAAGGCGCTACACTCGCGACCTGCCTTCAGGAGTCACGTCACATGTCACACCCCTTCGCCACCCTTACTCCCGACCTGGTGCTGGATGCCGTGGAAAGCATCGGCTATCTCAGCGATGCACGGGTTCTGGCGCTGAACAGCTATGAGAACCGCGTGTACCAGGTCGGCATCGAAGGCGAGCAACCGCTGATCGCCAAGTTCTATCGCCCCGAGCGCTGGAGCGATGCGGCAATCCGCGAGGAGCACAGTTTCAGCGCTGAGCTGGCGGAGTGCGACGTACCGGTGGTGGCGCCGCTGCAACGCGACGGCGAGACCCTGTTCGAACACGCCGGCTTTCGCTTCGCCCTGTTCCCGCGTCGCGGCGGCCGCGCACCGGAACCGGGCAATCTCGATGAACTGTACCGGCTGGGGCAACTGCTCGGGCGCCTGCATGCGGTCGGTGCCAGCCGCGCGTTCGAACACCGCGAAACGCTGACGGTGGACAACTTCGGCCACCAGGCACTGACCACGCTGCTGGATGGCGGTTTCATCCCCAAAAGCCTGCTGCCGGCCTACGAGTCCGTCGCCCGCGACCTGCTGGGGCGCCTCGACGAACTGTTCGCCAGGCGCCCCTACACGGCGATCCGCCTGCACGGTGACTGCCACCCCGGCAACCTGCTGTGCCGGGACGACAGCTATCACATCGTCGACCTCGATGACTGTCGCATGGGCCCGGCCGTGCAGGACCTGTGGATGATGCTCGCCGGCGACCGCCAGGAGCGCCTGGGGCAATTGTCGGAGTTGATCGACGGTTATCAGGAGTTCCATGACTTCAACGCCGCCCAATTGCCGTTGATCGAAGGGCTGCGCGCCCTGCGCCTGCTCAACTACAGCGCCTGGCTGGCCCGCCGCTGGGACGACCCGGCGTTCCCCATGAGCTTTTCCTGGTTCGGCAGCGAACGTTACTGGGGCGATCAGGTTCTGACCTTGCGCGAACAGATCGCCGCACTCGATGAAGAGCCGCTGCGATTGTTTTGAACGCGAGTTGCAAGCCTCAGGCGGCTTTAACGCTTGAGTCCCTTAAATTGAAACTGCCCAAGGACCCCAATGGCCACCGCCAATCCCCGCCTCGGCTACATACTGGGTATCTGCGCCTATGCGGCCTGGGGCTTGTTCCCGCTCTACTTCAAGGCCGTTTCGGCCGTGCCCTCGCTGGAAATCGTGGTTCACCGCGTACTCTGGTCCGCCCTGTTCGGCGGCCTGCTGCTGACGCTGTGGAAGCATCCCGGCTGGTGGCGTGAATTGCGGCAGCATCCGCAGCGGCTTGCCGTACTCACCGGCAGCGGCCTGCTGATCGCCAGCAACTGGTTGATCTACGTCTGGGCGGTCAACAACGGACGCATGCTCGAAACCAGCCTGGGCTACTACATCAATCCATTGGTCAACGTGCTGCTCGGCATGCTGTTGCTTGGCGAGCGCCTGCGCCGTCTGCAATGGCTCGCCGTGGCCCTGGCCAGCGCGGGGGTGCTGCAGCAGGTCTGGCAGGCCGGCAGCCTGCCCTGGGTCTCGCTGGCGCTCGCCCTGACTTTCGGCTTCTACGGCCTGATCCGCAAGCAGGCGCCGGTCGCCGCGCTTCCAGGGCTGGTGGTGGAAACCTGGCTACTGGTTCCAGTCGCACTGGGATGGCTGTTGTTGCATCCAGACATGCAGACCAGCCAGGTCGCGTTCTGGAGTAGCCCACAGGCCCTGTGGCTGATCGCAGCGGGCCCGGTGACCATCGTGCCGCTATTGTGCTTCAACGCGGCTGCACGCCACCTGCCCTATACCTCACTGGGTTTTCTGCAATACATCGCGCCGACGCTGGTTCTGCTGCTGGCGGTGCTGGTCTACGACGAGCACCTGGAGCCCAGCCGGCTGATCGCCTTTGCCTTCATCTGGCTCGGCTTGCTGGTCTATAGCGTCGACATCTGGCGCTTTCTGAGCCGCCGGGGACAAACGCCCCCCCCGCGGATAACTGAACGAAAAGTGCTCGACAGGCCACAGCCCCCGGCCGGCGTGGATTGCAGCCATTCATCCCGAGGTCGTCCACAGAACGATCCCCACGACATGTGCATAAACCATTGAATCTGCTGATTTTTCGAGCAAATAGCGGCGACCGCCATCGCACTAGCTAGCGAAGGATGGCTCCCCAGCTTATTCACAGCTTCATGCAACGTCTGCGGGGATAAGCCTGCCGCCTTTCGTCGACAATGCTTTCAGACAGGCGATCCAGCCCTTCAAAATGCCGTTTGTAGCAAACTGCCCACAGGCTACAAACAGACTTATCAACAGCTGGTTTTCGCTTCAGCGAATCAGAGAGGCAAAGCTCGATCCATGCCCATAGGCCGGGCACAGAAAATACCCAACCGGCCACAACCCACAGCCTGCCAGGCTCATAGCCAATCATCCCCGTACTGCTCACACACTTGCCCACAGGCTTTGTGAACAACTTCATGCACAGCGCCAGCTTTCCGACGGCGGCATGCAGCCCTTTACTCATGGGCATTTCGCCTGTTGCCCCCAGCTAGCCAACAGTTTTATCCACAAACTCGGTGGACAGCTCCCCGACGGCTGGACGGCATAGGGTTTTCGCTCAGAAAACCAACAACGGAGCCAATCCCTCGTCAGGCCTGGGCTGGCGCTAGCGCCTCACAGCTTTTCCACAGACTGATCCCCGATCCATGGAGACAACTTTCACACACTGGTCCTTTTTTCGTCATCGTACTCCAGCCCTTGCGCTGCATGGGATACAGCGACTACCTCCCAGGCTGTCCACAGAGTCATCCACGACTTTCGTGGATATCTGCCCGCGAATCACCTGCTATTGGTCGTCTGCGCGCAGGTTCAGCTCGACCATCAGGTCATCGGCCAGCGACTCCAGCCTTTCCTGCAGGGTATCCAGCGCCAGCGTCAGGGGCACGGCCAGGCGGGCCTCGGCGTGGAACAGCCATTCAGCGCTCATCGGCGCCGGCGTCACCTCGGTGTTGAAGCGTTCCAGGTTCACGCCTTGCGCGGACAACAGGCGGGTGATGTCGCGCACGATGCCGGGCCGGTCGTTACCCAGCAGATCGAGATAAACGGTGCGCCAGTTGATTGCCGGATCGTTTCCAGCCTCGGCCAATTGCACCCGCACGCCTTGGGCATCGAGCCCCTGCAGATCCTCGATCAAGGCCTGGCGCGACTCCGCAGGCACCGTCACCCGCAGGATGCCGGCGAACTGCCCGGCCATGCGCGACATACGGCTTTCCAACCAGTTGCCAGAGTGACTGGCGATGCAATGGGCTATGCGCTCGACGAGGCCAGGCCGGTCGGCGGCGATTACGGTCAGGACCAGATGCTCCACGGTGCACTCCTCGATTCACAGGCTCAGGCTGTAGGTATAGAACACCTCGTCGCGCACATAGCCGAGTTTCTCGTACAGCGCCTGCCCGGCCAGATTGGTTTTCGCGGTCTCCAGCATAATCGTGCGGGCCCCGCTCGCCCTTGCATGGTCGCTGGCCGCGTTCATCAATGCCTGCGCCACGCCCGAGCGCCTCGCCCGCTCAGCGACGAACAGGTCGCCAAGCAGCCAGGCGGGAGCCAGGTCAAGGGACGACTGCAGCGGATACAGGTGCACGAAACCGACGGCCTCTTCTGCCGAGAATGCTAACAGCGCGGTCGAGTCCCCCAGGCGCAACCGCTCGCCGAGGAAGCGCTCGACGTCCTCGCGTGAACGTGTCACTTCGTAGAAACGCAGATAACCGCAGAACAGCTCGGTCAGGGCAGGCAAGTGCTGTGAACGAGCTTCGACTATGGTCATGGATGCCTCCAGGTGAATGGTGGATGAGCCAACATTCTCCGACCAAGGTACGAGGGGAGGCCACTGGCTTTTTTTGCCTATTTATGTAGTATCCGCAAACTTGCACTACATGGCCGACAGGCCGCGGATTCAAAGCGTCTGGACACAAGTGAGGAAAGCAATGACTGAGCGCGTTCAAGTCGGTGGCCTGCAGGTCGCCAGGGTCCTTTACGACTTCATCAATAAAGAAGCCATTGCCGAAACCGATCTATCGGTCGACGCCTTCTGGGTGGGCGCCGAGAGCCTGATCAACGACCTGGCGCCCAAGAACCGTGGACTGCTGGCCAAGCGCGACGACCTCCAGGCCAGGATCGACACCTGGCACCAGGCGCGCGCGGGCCAGCCGCACGATGCCGTGGCCTACAAGGCGTTCCTTCAGGAAATCGGCTACCTGCTGCCGGAACCGGCGGACTTCCAGGCCACGACCGGCAACGTCGACATCGAGATCGCCGAGCTGGCCGGACCGCAGCTGGTGGTGCCGGTGATGAACGCACGCTTCGCCCTCAACGCCGCCAACGCCCGCTGGGGTTCGCTGTACGACGCGCTCTACGGCACCGACGCGATCAGTGAAGCCGGCGGCGCGGAAAAAGGCAGCGGCTATAACAAGGTGCGCGGCGACAAGGTCATCGCCTTCGCCCGCGCCTTCCTCGACCAGGCCGCGCCACTGGCGGCCGGCAGCCACGCCGACGCCACCGCCTACAAGGTCGTTGCCGGCAAGCTGGTGGTCAGCCTCAAGGGCGGCAGCAACAGCGGCCTGCGTGACGACAACCAACTGGTCGGCCTGCAAGGCAACGTCGATGCGCCCATCGCCCTGCTGCTCAAGCACAATGGCCTGCACTTCGAAATCCAGATCGATGCCAGGAGCCCGATCGGCCAGACCGATGCCGCCGGGGTCAAGGACGTGCTGCTGGAATCGGCACTGACCACCATCATGGACTGCGAGGACTCGGTCGCCGCCGTCGATGCCGACGACAAAGTGGTGGTCTATCGCAACTGGCTGGGCCTGATGAAGGGCAATCTCGCCGAACAGGTCAGCAAGGGCGGCACCACCTTCACCCGCACCATGAACCCGGACCGGGTCTACACCCGCCTGGACGGCAGCGAGCTGACCCTGCACGGGCGCAGCCTGCTGTTCATTCGCAACGTCGGCCACCTGATGACCAATCCGGCAATCCTCGACGCCCATGGCAACGAAGTGCCGGAAGGCATCCTGGACGCCCTGTTCACCAGCCTGATCGCCCTGCACGACCTGAATGGCGACACCACGCGCAAGAACAGCCGCACGGGATCGGTGTACATCGTCAAGCCGAAAATGCACGGTCCGGAGGAAGTCGCTTTCACCGGCGAAATCTTCTCGCGCGTCGAAGACCTGCTCGGGCTGGCGCGCAACACATTGAAAGTCGGCATCATGGACGAGGAACGACGCACCACCGTCAACCTCAAGGCCTGCATCCAGGCCGCCAAGGAGCGCGTGGTGTTCATCAACACCGGCTTCCTCGACCGTACCGGCGACGAAATCCACACCTCCATGGAAGCCGGCCCGGTAGTGCGCAAGGCCGCCATGAAGGCCGAGAAGTGGATCACCGCCTACGAGAACTGGAACGTCGACATCGGCCTTGCCACAGGCCTGCAAGGACGCGCGCAAATCGGCAAGGGCATGTGGGCCATGCCCGACCTGATGGCCGCCATGCTGGAGCAAAAGATCGCCCATCCGCTGGCCGGCGCCAATACCGCCTGGGTGCCCTCGCCCACCGCGGCAACCCTGCATGCCCTGCACTACCACAAGGTCAACGTGTTCGACCGCCAGGCCGAGTTGGCCACGCGTGCGCGGGCTGCTCTGGACGATATCCTGAGCATTCCGCTGGCAGCGAATACCAACTGGAGCGCCGAGGAAATCCAGAACGAACTGGACAACAACGCCCAGGGCATCCTCGGTTACGTGGTGCGCTGGATCGACCACGGCGTCGGTTGTTCGAAAGTGCCGGACATCAATGACGTGGGCCTGATGGAAGACCGCGCGACGTTGCGCATTTCCAGCCAGTTGCTGGCCAACTGGCTGCGTCATGGCGTGGTCAGCGAAGAGCAGATCGTCGCCAGCCTCAAGCGCATGGCGCCGGTGGTCGACCGGCAGAACGCGGGTGACGCCCAGTACCGGCCGCTGGCGGCGAACTTCGATGACAACATCGCCTTCCAGGCGGCCCTGGAACTGGTGCTCGAAGGCGCCCGCCAGCCCAACGGCTACACCGAGCCGGTGCTGCATCGCCGGCGTCGCGAGTACAAGGCGAAAAACGGACTTTAAGAACCTGTTCACGATCTCGCGAGCTAGCGCCATACAAGGCAAAAACAAGCGAGGAAGTGGAGTCTACGCGCTGTAAATGAGCATTCCGAGCTTGTTTTTAACGCAGTAGGGCCGACGCACAGCAGATCGTGAACAGGTTCTAAGCTCCGAGGCTGGATGACAGGTGGCTCACCTTCATCCAGCCCTCCCCCCTATCGAGCGGTCTTGCTCAAGTGAAACGGATGGCCGGAACAGCAAGCGGCGCTGCCTTCCTCGCCTCGTCGCTGTCGGCCCGCCCCAGATCATCGGCCACTGCGGTACAAGGCACGGTTGCCGCCACGCACAGTAAGGCTGCGACGAACCCAGAACACGTGCTTGCTGAAGCGTTGATACAGGTGAGTCGAAGAAATCACCTCGGTCATCCAGAGAAGCCCGAACGCAACAAATTAAAACAATTCTACGCAGTTGATTATTATTCTCATCAATTAAGCTTCAGCGCGCTTTTCGATCAGCGCCTGATTCGTCTGGGCCCTGGTCGTCTGCCTCGCGTCATCCAGGACGAAAGCCCCTCCCTCATGACAATCAGGAGCTCCACCATGAAACTGCAAACGCTGTTCGCCGCACTCGGACTCTGTGCCTTCGCTGGCATGGCCCAAGCCCATATGGTCTGGCTGGAACGCGATGGCCAGGGCGAGACCCGCGCCTACTTCGGCGAGTGGCCGGACGATCTGCGTGAAACACGCGATGGCTATCTGAAGATGCTCGACGGCAGCCAGGCCGTGCTGGCCGGCAAGAAACTCGATGGCAAGCAGAATCCGGACAACCTGTCCTTCGCCACCCAGGGCAAGGGTGACGTACGCCTGACCAAGGCCACCGTGTATGGCGACAGCCGCGCGGTATTCGTAGCCAAGGTCGGCCGTGAGGAAACCAAGGCCGCCAGCGACTTCGAACTGGTTCCGCAAAGCGCCGGCAGCAACACCTTCACCCTGCTGTTCGAAGGCAAGCCCCTGGCTGAAGCCGAAGTCACGGCCTTCTCCCCGCAGAAATGGGGCAAGGGCTTCCACACTGACGAGAAAGGCCAGGTGACCCTGGTCCTGCCGTGGAAAGGCCAGTATGTGCTGGAAGTCGCCCACAGCGTGGAAGGCAAAGGCGAACTCGACGGCAAGGCCTACGAGAAATCGCGTTTCGTACATACGCTGAACTTCACCGCCGAGTGATCTGAACGCGTAGCGACAAGCCGCCCTCCGGGGCGGTTTCTCTATCTGCCGGATTCTCTCCAGGCACAGCCACGCCGGGTCGTTCTCGCAGCTTCGTAGCACGTGCGACCTACGTCCTATTGGCGCATATCGCCAAACCAGCCCACCATGAGCAAAAACGCCCCGACAGAAGGGATCGCTCATGACCTCGAAGGACAGCGCCGCTGCCAGCAAGACCGCCGTGATGCAGAACATCCACGGTACCATGGAATTCCTGCGCAAGTACCCGCCGTTCAACCAGATGGAAAACAGCCACCTGGCCTACCTGGTCGAGCACTGCCAACTGCGTTTCTATGCCGCCGGGGAAAGCATCATCAAGCCGGCCGATGGCCCGGTGCAGCACTTCTATGTCGTCAAGCAGGGCCAGGTCGTCGGCGAGCGGCCGCATTCGGCCAGGCGTGGCACCGAGACCACCTTCGAGATCGCCAGCGGCGAGTGCTTCCCCATCGCCGCCCTGCTCGGCGAACGGGCGACCCGCACGGAACACCTGGCCGGTGAAGACACCTTCTGCCTGCTCCTCGGCAAGGAGGCCTTCGCCCGCCTGTTCGGCCAGTCCGCGGTGTTCCGCGACTTCGCTTTGCGCGGCGTGAGCAGCCTGCTCGACCAGGTCAACCAGCAGGTGCAGATGCGCGCCGCGGAAAACCTCGGCGCGCAGTATTCGCTGGACACCCGCCTGCGTGAACTGGCCATGCAACACCCCGTCAGTTGCAGCGCGACCACACCGACCCGCGAAGCCGTGCGCCGCATGCATGAGCAGCATGTCGGCAGCATCGTCATCGTCGACGACAGTGGCCGGCCGCTGGGTATCTTCACCCTGCGCGACCTGCGCCGCGTGGTCGCCGACGGCGGGGAGCTGGCGCAGCCGATCAGTGCGTTGATGACCCAGAAACCGTTCCACCTGCCCCCCGATGCCAGCGCCTTCGACGCCGCGCTGGCGATGACCGAGCGGCATATCGCCCACGTCTGCCTGGTCGAGCATGGGGGCTTGGTCGGCGTGGTCTCCGAACGCGACCTGTTCTCCCTGCAACGGGTCGATCTCGTCCACCTGGCGCGTACCATCCGCAACGCCGGCACCCTGGAGACCCTGATCGCCCTGCGTGGCGACATTCGCCAACTGGTCGAGCGCATGCTCGCCCACGGCGCCAGCTCAACGCAGATCACCCAGTTGATCACCCTGCTCAACGACCATACCGTCAGCCGGGTCATCGAACTGACGGTGGAGGAGCTGGGCGACCCCGGCGTACCGTTCACCTGGCTGTGCTTCGGCAGTGAAGGCCGCCGTGAGCAGACCCTGCACACCGACCAGGACAACGGCATCCTGTTCGAAGCGCGCGACGCCAGCGAGGCCGAGTCCATCCGCCAGCGCCTGCTGCCGCTGGCCCAGCGGATCAATCAACAACTGGCACGCTGCGGCTTTGCCCTGTGCCCCGGCAATATCATGGCCGGCAATCCCCAACTGTGCCTGTCGCGCCAGGAATGGGCGCGGCGCTTCAGCACCTTCGTGCGCGAAGCGACGCCGGAGAACCTGCTCGGCTCCAGCATCTATTTCGACCTGCGCACGGTCTGGGGCGACGATACCGGTTGCGAACAACTGCGCCAGCAACTGTTCCGCGAGGTGGCCGACAACAGCCTGTTCCAGCGCATGCTGGCGGCCAACGCCTTGCAACATCGCCCTCCGGTCGGGCGCTTCCGCGATTTCGTGGTGGCGCGCAAGGGCGCGGAAAAGGACACCCTGGACCTGAAGAAGGAAGGCCTCACGCCCTTCGTCGACGGTGCCCGCCTGCTCGCCCTGGTGCATGGCGTGAGAACCTGCAACACCCTGCAGCGCTTCGCCGAGCTGGTGCGCCTCGGTGCCATCGAACGACTCGACGGCGCCGCCTATGAAGAGGCCTATCACTTCATCCAGCAGACCCGCCTGCAACTGCATCAGTTGCAGGCGGTACAGGGCCAGCCATTCTCCAATCGCCTGGACCCCGATAGCCTCAACCACCTTGACCGGCGCATCCTGCGTGAGTCCTTCCGTCAGGCCCAGCGCCTGCAAACCAGCCTGAGCCTGCGTTACCAGCTATGAAACTGTTCGACTGGATGCACCGCGAAACACCACAACTGAGCACGCTTCAGCAGCAGCGCCGCGCCCGGCTTTCAAATGCGCCCCTACTCGATGAAACGCCTCTGCGCCAACAACGCATCGTCGTGCTCGACCTGGAAACCAGCGGCCTGAATCTACAGCGCGACCAGCTCCTGGCCATCGGTGCGGTGGTGATCGAGGAAGGCGCCATCGACTTCAGCCAGCAGTTCGAAGCGACCCTGCACCGCGCCGACCACCAGGCCAGCGCCAGTACCCTGATCCATGGCATCGCGCCCAGTGCCATCGCCGCCGGCATCGCGCCGGCCGAAGCGCTGCTCGACTTCATGGAATTCCTCGGCGACAGCCCATTGCTGGCCTTTCATGCTGCGTTCGACCAGCACATGCTGGCCCGTGCGCTCAAGGAAAGCCTCGGCATACGCTTGCGCCACCCGTTCCTCGATGTCGCCGAAATGGCGCCTTTGCTCCTGCCAGACGTCGAATTCCGCCGGGCTGGCCTGGACGACTGGCTCGGCCACTTCAACCTGCAAGCCAGCGAACGCCACAACGCCAGCGCCGACGCCCTGGCCACCGCCGAACTGGCGCTGATCCTGTTCAGCAAGGCGCGCCAGCAGGGCATCGACAACCTCGCCTACCTCGAACGCCGCCTGCAAAGCTGGCGCCGTCGACGGCAGGTGCCGATTCTTTGATCGGCAAGAAACGCCTGGTCGCTGGCCTTTGCTTCTGACTTGCAGCATGAAGCCCGTGGCTTGCAGCTCAAGGCGTACACCGCCCATCACATTCCGCGCGAAGACCGATTGCCGGCCAGGAAGGCTTTTTGGCATTATACCTGCGAATCATTCTCACTTTATTTCCTGTCCTCGCGGGGATCGCCGTGTCTTCCACTCACCATCACATGGTTGACCTGTTGTATCGCGATCACCGCGCCTGGCTGCTCGGCTGGCTGCGCAAGAGCCTGGCCTGCCCACACCGCGCCGAGGATATCAGCCAGGATACCTTCGTCCGACTGCTCGGCCGCGATGATCTGCAAACACCACGCGAGCCCCGCGCCCTGCTGACCACCATCGCCAAGGGGCTGTTGGTCGACCATTTCCGTCGCAGCGCCTTGGAACGCAGCTATCTGGACGAGCTCGCCGAGTTGCCTGAGCCGTTACAACCGAGTGTCGAAGAGCAGGCACTGATCCTGGAATCCCTGCGCGAAATCGACCGCCTGCTCGGTAAGCTGTCGAGCAAGGCCCGCGCGGCGTTCCTGCACAACCGCCTGGACGGCATGGGCCACACCGAGATCGCCGAACGCCTGGGCGTATCGGTATCGAGAGTGCGCCAGTACCTCGCTCAGGGGTTGCGCCAGTGCTATATCGCGCTATATGGCGAGCCGACATGAACGCGGTTTCCTCGCGGGTCCTCGATGAAGCTATCGCCTGGCAGCTATGCCTGGGTTCGGGTGAGGCAACCGCTCAGGATCGCCAGCACTTCAGCCACTGGCACGACGCCCAGCCCGAGCATGCCCAGGTCTGGCAACAGTTGGGCGGCCTCGATCAGCAACTGGCCGCCGCTACGCCCATGCCCGCACGCCGTGCCCTGCTACGTGGCGATCATGAAAGCAAGCGGCGCGTACGCCGCATCGGCGGGAGTCTGCTGGGCCTGGCGGTGGCGGTCGCGGTCAGCCTCGGCCTGATGAGCCAGCAACGGCCGCTGAGTGATTACCTGGCCGACCAGATGACTGGCAGCGGCGAGCAATTGAGCATGACCCTGCCGGACAACAGCCAGTTGCACCTGAACAGTCGCAGCGCAGTGGACATCGACTTCGCTGGCGCCGAACGGCGCCTGTTCCTGCGCAGCGGAGAAATCCTCGTGCAGACCGCCCATGGCGATCCCCGCCCGTTCGTGGTCGACACCGATCAGGGCCGCCTGCGTGCCCTCGGCACACGCTTCCTGGTACGTCGCGAGGGCAACGGCACGCGTCTGATCGTCTTGCAATCAGCTGTTGCCGCGCGCCCCGCACGACTGGACAACGAACAGGTGGTACCAGCCGGCAAGCAAGTGCTGATGAGTGCAAGCGGCCTGGGCGACACGCATGCCGCTCCAAGCGCCGCGGATGCCTGGAGCCACGGCATGCTGGTGGTGGAAAACGTCCGTCTCGCCGATCTGGTCGAACAACTTGGCGAGTATCGCCACGGCTACTTGGGCGTTGACCCAAGCCTCGCCGACCTGCGCATCAGCGGCAGCTTCCCCCTCAACGACAGCAACCTGGCCCTGGCGGCGCTACCGCCGAGCTTGCCGGTGCGCATCGAGAAACACACCGACTGGTGGGTACGCCTCGTACCCCTGAAGCAGTAACCGAAACGCGGCGCCTGACGTAGCGAGCCAACGGCTCGCGGGGTGCCGAAGCTAGGCCACGGCCCATGTCCGCGATGTCGGCAGGGCCTCTGCCCGTATGACCGTGTCATGCGCAGTGCTGTCGACGGCAGGGGCGGCGGAAAATATTTTTCGCCGCCCCTGTCACTTTTCGAATCTGCTTCGGCATTAGGGCATCGAGATCCGTTATCCACAGGAGATATGCCCAATGTCCCGCTCACTTCCACTGCTGCGCCCCAGCCTGCTGGCAGCCTCCATAGCTTTCGCCAGCCTGGCGTTGAACGCCCAGGCCGAGACCTACCAACTCCCCGCAGCGCCGCTGGCCAGCACGCTGAACAAGATCGCCAGCGAAGCCGGCATCGTTCTGAGCATCGACCCCGGCCTCACGGCCGGCAAGACGGCCCAGCCCGTCAGCGGCGAGCTCGCCCCCCTCGAAGCCCTGAGCCGCGCCCTGCAAGGCAGTGGCCTGCAGTTGGTACAGAGCAATGCCGGGACCTACAGCCTGGCGCCGGTCAAACAGGGCGCCGTGGCACTGCCGGAAACCGATGTGAACGCGACCAGTCAGACGGAGTCCGCCTGGGGGCCGACGACGGGCTATCTGGTCAAGCGCACCGCGGCAGGGACCAAGACCGATACCGCGCTGGCCGAAACGCCGCGCTCCATCTCCGTCGCCACCCGAGAACAGTTGCAGGACCGCAACGTGCACAGCCTCGATGATGCGGTGAAGTACATGCCGGGGATCGTCTCCAGCAGCTACGGCAGCGACACCCGCTACGACTGGATGCGTGTACGCGGCTTCGAACCAACCCATTTCCTCGATGGCCTGCCATTGCCCAGGGGGGTGTACGCCAATCCGAAGCCGGAAACCTGGAACCTCGATCGGCTGGCACTGCTGCGTGGCCCGGCCTCGTCGGTGTATGGCCAAACGCCGCCCGGCGGGCTACTGGATATGGTCAGCCGTCGCCCGAGCGCCGAGTCCAACCATGAAGTCGAACTTCAATACGGAAGCGACAACCATCGCCAGATCAACTTCGCCAGCACCGGCAAGATCGACGAGCAAGGCCAGTTCCTTTATGGCGTCAGCGGTGCCGTTCGCGACAGCGACACGCAGGTCGACCACATCGACAACAAGCGCTACAACATTGCCCCCAGCCTGACGTGGAACATCGATCCCGATACCCGCCTGACGTTCCTCTCGCAGTTCACCCGCGACGATACCGGTACCACCAGCCAGTTCCTGCCGATCCAGGGCACCAAGATCGACATGCCGTTCGGCAAGATTTCCCACCACAAGAACCTCGGCGATCCGGACTACGAGTTCTATGACCGCACCTATTACGCGCTGGGATATGCCTTCGAGCATCGCTTCAACGATACCTGGCAGTTCCGTCAGAACCTGCGCTACACCAAGTCCGACCTGTCGTTCCAGAGCATCACCGTCAACAGCTATATTCCGGCCTATGCCGCCTATGGGTACGTCGTCGATGACAATGGCAATACTGGCCGCAGCTCTACCAATGTTGATGAAGACATCAGCCAGTTTGCAGTCGACAACAACTTCCAGGGCGACTTCGTCACAGGCAATATTTCCCATACCTTGCTGATCGGTCTCGACCACCAGCGCAACAACACTAACTACCTGTCGATCTTCGGCCAAGTGCCTAACGTCAATGTCACCAACCCGGTATATGGCCAGCAGATATCCCGTCCTGCGCGATCCGCTGCGTACTACGACTATGATCAGAAGACGCTCCAGACCGGCCTCTACGTCCAAGATCAAATGGCCCTCGACAACTGGCGCCTGACCCTTGGCGGCCGCGAGGACTGGGTACACACCGGCACCAAATTCTTCAACAAGGACGATGCGACCAACACCGAGCGCGACAAGGCATTCAGCGGCAACGCCGCCATCAGCTATATCTTCGACTCCGGCTTCGCGCCGTACCTTTCCTATGCCGAGTCCTTCCAACCAGTCAGCAACGCCACCGCCTCGCCAACGGATTCCTTCAAGCCCACCGAAGGCAAGCAGTGGGAACTGGGGCTCAAATATCAGCCGCCGGGCAGCAACATCCTGTTCACTGCCGCCCTCTATGACCTCACGCAGAAAAACGTATCGGTTACCAACAACGTCGGTGGCATCAATGTCACCAGCCAGACCGGCGAAGTGAAGGTCAAGGGACTGGAACTGGAAGCGGTGGGCAATGTCACCGAAAACCTGAAGGTGATCGCCAACTACACCCAAGCTAAATCCGAAGTGCAGGATGGCGAGTACAAAGGCAATCGCCTGCAACTGATGCCCAATCGGCAAGCCTCGCTCTGGGCTGACTACACCTGGAACAACGGCGTGCTCGACGGTTTCGGCGTGGCCGCCGGTGCGCGCTACACCGGCAATACGTTCGGCGACCAGGCGAACTCCTGGCTCGGTCATGCCGACTCCTACACGGTGTTCGATGCGGCGCTGCACTACGATCTCGGACGCCTGAACAATACTCTGGACGGAGCATCGGTCGCGTTGAACGCAACCAACCTGCTCAACAAGGACTACATCTCAACCTGTGACGGCTACTACTGCTACTACGGCGACCAGCGCAGCGTCATCGCCAGCGTCAACTACAAGTGGTAAGCCCCCTCTGAACCAGTCGAAGGCCGCCGACCCAGGGCGGCCTTCGTCTTTTCCCCTGTTGCCCCCGCCAGCGAAATCTGGAAGTCTCGCGGACTCGCCTCGACTGGAGTTCGCCATGCCGTCCATGACCCTGTTCGCCAATACCGCTTCGCCCTTCGCCCGCAAGGTGGTGGTCATGCTGCACGAGACCGGCCTGGCCGGGCAGGTCGAGGTGGTCAACGTGCCGCACAGTCCGGTCACGCCCCACGGCGAGGTGCTGGGCAGCAACCCAGCCGGCAAGATTCCCGCGTTGCGCCTGGGCAATGGAGAAGTGCTGCACGACAGCCGGGTGATCCTCGAATACCTCGATCAATTGCATGACGGCGAATCGCTTTATCCCCAGGGGTCGCAACGCTGGCGACGCCTGACGCTCAGCTCCCTGGCCGACGCCATGCTCGATGCCGCCGTGTTGACTCGCTACGAAACCTTCCTGCGCCCCGAGGAAAAACGCTGGGACGATTGGGTCGCCGCACAGGCCGGCAAGATCGAACGGGGCCTGGCGCATTTCGAGCTGGCCAGCGACGAATTGGCCGAGCGCTTCGACAGCGTCGCCATCGGCCTGGCTTGCGCCCTCGGCTACCTGGATTTCCGTCAATTGGGCCAGGGCTGGCGCGAGCGCTATCCGCGATTGGCTACGTGGTACGCACAGGTCGGCCAGCGCCCGTCGCTCCTCGCAAGCGAGCCGGCCTGAACCCTGCAATCACTGCAACGTGCGAATCGCCTCCGGCACCTGGTATTCGCCATTGCTGGAGGTGAGGCGGTAGCGTTCACGATCGGTGCGCTTTGCCACGGTCCGGCAATTGCCGCCCTTGCCGGGTTCGTCGCGGCTGTAGGTGCGCACCTCTTTCACCAGCAGTTGGCGCAGGCCATCCTCGTTGCGCCGCGCCTCGACACCGACAGTCAGCGCCCGCGTCGTCCAGTCGCCCTCGCAACGGTCATCCCACTCGCCCTGGCGACGCTCGACCATCAGCGCGCGCAACACAGGCTTGAGCGTTTTGCCCTGCGGCAGGTAGAGGTTCAACGATGACTCGCTGAACGGGTTGACGCGGGAGTGGTTGGCCCGCGTGATACGAACGCCGAACGCCAGATCGTCGCCTTGCAGGCGATAGGGCGCGGTATCGAAGGCAACCTCGCTGACGGCGATGGCGTCCCAGTCGAGCAGGTTGTATTCGAGCCGCCGCTGCACGACCTTGCCACTGCGCACCTCGACCACCAGCAGTTGCAGGTCGGTCTCGCCGTAGTCGCCGAAATCGGCACGGGGCATCGGTACGGCCAGCAACGCCAGTTCCGGGCGTGCCGGCCAGACCTTGCAGACCACCTCGTCCAGCGCGGGCGCAGTGGCGCCGAAGGTTTCCTGCAACAGGCCCGCCAGCGAAGGGAAGCAGGCCGAAGCCTGTCCTGCCCAGAGGATGACGATCAATGACAGGCAGGCGGTTGCTTTTTTCACGACGAGGCATCCTGAGATGACGAAGGCGGGATTCTAATCCTTAGCGCGAGGTCGGCGGCGGTTTCCAACACCTTGTCCACGCCGACCACGTTGAAGAACACGTCCTGATCGCAGGTAGAGATGCCGCCATGGCGATACAGCACGACGAGCAACATGGACCAGGCGGGAGGATGCCCTGGTGATACGGCAACAGCATCGAGCAGCATGAACGACACGTTTCATGTTAAAAACAGGAATTTATACGGGTACAGGTTCTGCTCTGAACGCCACGCAACTCGGCAGCCCTTATGATTTTGTAGAAGACTCGTATATGACGGGAATATAACGCATGCTTTCACTCAACGCCCGGATCACCAAGCGACAAGATCAACTCACGTCAGAAATTGATGGCAAAGTCATTCTACTGGGGAACAACTGCGGGAAATACTTTGCCTTTGATGACATCAGTACGGATATCTGGAACCGACTCGACACTTACCCGCTGTTGGCTGATCTATGCAACGCCTTGTCCAACGCCTATGACGCGAACCTGGAAACCATACAGGCCGATGTATGCAAACTCATAACGGTGCTGGCAGAACATCAACTGATAGTAGTTGACGATTAAAGATCAACGTCTCGCCCGCAATGCACGCTGTCAAACACGATACTGGATTGAAAGACACATTATGCATGATTATTCATTATGCGGATGGCACCTACGCTCAGACAGACCTTTGCCATTGATAACCGCCCTTGACTCACCACACTCGACACCGGATATCCATGTCACACATGCCCCCATTCCCCCTGTCGACCAGCCAACCTTGTTCTCCAGCCCGTTTGTAACCCTCTATACCAATGAACAGGCCCTCATACGCATAGGCACCACATTATCCATTCTGGTATCGGCAGGGCGGCACATCACCATAGAAACGGCGGATGAAACCACACCAGGGGAAATCATGACTTTCCTGCTGGGCCCGGCATTAGGATTCATCTGCCACCAACGGCAAGTCTTACCCTTGCACGGAGCCTCTATAAAGATAGGTGATGCGGCTGTCACCCTGGTGGGCAAATCCGGCGCAGGAAAATCAACCAGCGCCGCAGCACTGATCAAGCGCGGCCATCAGTTGCTGTGCGACGACATCAGCGTTGTCGATGCAGTAAAAGCAGAGATACAGCCCAGCTTTCCCGCTCTAAAGCTGTGGCAGGACGCCGCTCATGCCATGGACATCCAGACAGATGATCTGAACAAAGTTAGAACCGGCCTGCAAAAGTTTCATTACCCAACTGGATCAAACTTCAACAGTACCCCCACACCGCTGCAAGCCATCATTATTCTAGCGCCCCGCAGCCATGTTGCCTCTAGCGCCCTGTCATCGCTGGATAAAATCAGCGCGCTGGCCCAGCTTCGTCCACATATTTACCGACGCAAGCTATCTCAACTAACGGGAGTGGAGCGCACATACTTCAAACAGCTGGGACAATTGGTCAGCACTGTCCCCGTGATGGTTATAAACCGCCCGGATGATCTCTCGCACCTGGACAGTGTTATCAACCTTATCGAGAAAACGGTCCTGTCATGAGCGCCTTCATCTGGTTGGCCTCTTATCCCAAGTCTGGCAATACCTGGGTCAGGGCGTTTCTGAGTAGCGTCAAACAAGACGGTCGCCCCATAGACATCAATCGACTGGACGTCGTCACGCAGCCGTCGTCACGCTATTTCCTGGATGATTTGCTCGGTATGGCCACAGCGGATCTCACGCCGGAAGAGATTATACTGGCGCGTCCAGCAGCGATGACAGCCTATAGCACCACCGTCAACCGCATAACACTCCACAAAGCCCATGATGCATGGTTACTTAACAGCAACGGGCAACCACTCTTCCCCCCGGAACTGACCCAGGCCAGTATCTATATTGTGCGCGACCCACGTGATGTCGCCATATCCTTTGCCCACCACATCGGAAAATCAATCGACTATGCCATCGACAAGATGGCCTCTGCCGATGCATGCCTTGGCTCCAGCCTCGTACGATTTACCCCCACGACTCGACAGCCGTTACGCACCTGGAGCCAGCACGTGGAAAGCTGGCTTGATCAAGCCACGCCCTCCCCGCTATTGGTGCGCTACGAGGACATGATGGCCAACCCCGTCCAACAAGGGGCGCTGATCGCCCGCCATGTCGGGCTTGAAAAAACCATGGACATCTATGAACAAGCGGCCCAAAACACCCGTTTCAGCGAACTGAACAAACAGGAAACACAAAGCGGCTTCAAAGAGGTTCTGGCACCAGATAGACGCTTTTTCCGTTCAGGCAAAGCAGGGGGCTGGAAAGACACCCTCACCCTAACCCAGATTGCCAAAATCGAACACGCTCATGGCCCTGTGATGCAACGCCTGGGATATCTCTGAGAAGGAGCGCAAGGACCAACGATGAGCACTATCTGCGGCATTATTCAGCTAGATCAGTTCCCCGATGCCAGCAGGCGCTGCTGTATCGTTCAGGCGGCTCTGGAACCCTATGGCCGCCACGCACAAGGATTGTGGAATGAACCGCGCGTGGCTCTGGGCAGCCGCCTGACCAGACTGCTACCGGAAGACCAGTACGACCATCAACCCCTGCATGGCGGCAATGGCAAGTTTGTACTGGTAGCCGATGTCCGTCTGGACAACCGCTCAGAACTCGCCCATAAGCTGGGGATTTCCCTTGTCCGCCTGGAGGTCATGGCTGACGCGGATGTGTTGCTGGCCGCCTATGAGAAATGGGAACAACAGCTGCTGGATCACCTGATAGGCGATTTTGCCTTTGCCGTGTGGGACAAACAGCAGCACAGCCTGTTTCTTGCCCGTGACCACATGGGCAGGCGCCCGCTGTTCTACCATCAAGGCAACAGCGCGTTTGCTTTTGCCAGCATGCCAGCCGGGCTCCTGGCCCTGCCTGATGTGCCAATGGCACCAGATCAAGAGCGGGTACGACATTCGTTATGTCTGCTGCCAGACAGCGCCGATAACAGCTATTTCTCCAGAATCAACCGCTTACTTCCGGGGCATTGTGCAACGCTTTGTGCAGACGGAAAGTTTCACACGCGAGAATATTGGCGCCCGCCAACAGAGGAGCGCATTCAATTCAAGTCCGATGACGCCTACGTAGAGGGTTTTCTGGACGTATTGAAAGAAGCCGTGCGCTGCCGTCTTCGCTCAAGCGGCAGCATTGCCACTCAACTAAGCGCAGGCTTTGACAGCTCAACAATCACCAGCATTGCCGCACACCAACTACAAGACGCAGGCCAAAGCGTCCATGCATTTACCTCGATACCCAATCCTTCAGGCTTGCCCCCTGAATACAACCGCGTCCTGGACGAAGGCCCACGAGCGGCCCAAATTTCGCGACTATTCCCCAACATCCAACATCATTTGGTCAGAACTGACGATCAAAGCATTATCAACATGCTGCAACAGATGTTTACGTCATGTAACCGCCCTGCAATAAACGTAATCAATCTCTTGTACTACACCACCATCGCTCAACTTGCTGCAAAACATGGCGCAACAACACTCCTGACGGGAGAACTTGGAAACTTCACCATCAGCTACCATGGAAGTCATATTTTAAATAGTTTGCTCAGAGACAAAAAAAATGAGGCACTGCTTCAGCAACTTTACTGGCGACTAAAAGACAAGAGCAGCCGACGCAAGCTTGCCATCATACGCGACATGCTCATGCCCTCCATGCCAGTATCTATTCAAGAGCTTCTAGAAAAATTCTTGTACAAGAAACCCGTACAAAACTCGCTTAGCGCTGGCATTAACCCGTCCATGCTAAATAGACACCCACACTTGCGCAGGCATCTTCAAAAACTAGACAAACACCAGAACATTCAATCCACCTATACGGAAAGCCGAATGTGGCGCGCGAACCTTCTCAGGAAAAATGATCCTGCTGAGTTGAACAAGGGCATACTCGCGCTTGCAGGGATTGATCTACGCGACCCGACCGCCGACATCCGGCTCATTCGCTACTGCCAGGCGATACCGGTAGAACAATACAGGCATAACGATACTGATCGCTGGCTGCTCCGCCGAGCGATGCAACGCTACTGGCCCCAGGAAATCATTTCCTCGCGGGTTAAGGGCGTGCAGGGAGCGGACTGGCAACTTTGCGTTGCAGCCGAACAGCGCCAACTTCTTCAAGAAATCCAGCAACAGAAAAACAGCCCTGAAATCGAACAGCTATTAGACGTTGAATGGATGGAAAAACAACTGTCCAACTTCTCGAAGAACCACAATGAGAATAACGCTTTCACCTACACCCGGTTATTGCGCTGCATTGCTGCCGGACACTTCTTGCGAAACGCGCTCGACAAAGAAAGACAAGCTATTCCCTGAAGACCAGCATCGGACCAGGACACGCATACGTCATTACCTCCCACCAGCAATACCCGCAGGAGGCAATACACTCAAGATTCTAGCTGTGGCTGCTAGATGGGCCATCGGCACCTGTTCCACCATTTGCCATGGTGAGGGTCTCTACATCATGCACCTCGACAACTGGCATCAGCCACGGCTTACGGACGCCAGCAACCTCCACATCATCTTCCACAGTAGATTTCGCGCTTGAAGTCATCACTCATTCCCTTTTATTGAAACACACTTGAATCGCAATACCCCACCTCGACGAAGACCCCATCACATCGACAAAGCAGCAATTACCTGAGCCCCATTCATCTGCCAATCTGTCTCCTGGACAGATTGGCGGAGTGAAACACTATAACCATTCACTGGCACAACCATTTAAGCAGCCATCGCCCACCTGTACCACTTAGATCGTACATAGACTTCAACATCAACATCAACGCCAAGGCAAGCGTCGCCTCCATGCCTCCACATCCAGCCGAGTCAATTCCAACTGTCACCTATCACAGAAAACGAAAAAATCAACAAAGAATCGGCAGAAAAAAACATTGACTTACCCAAAGAGGCATGACAAAGAAATGCTGCACGCTTATGAAAAATGGCGATGCACAGCAATTCTCAACAGTCACTACTGCCAGCAGGAAGCGGGCCGAATCGCCAAATGCAAGGTATATTTCCTGTCAAGAGACGATGCGCTATCGCTGGCGGTTCTATTCAAGGATGACAAGATGGATCCATTTGTTGGCGAAATAAGCCTTTTTGCATTCGACAGAACGCCACAAGGCTGGCTGCCTTGTAATGGTCAACTCCTCCCCATTACCCAATACGCAGCACTCTATTCGTTACTGACAATAACCTATGGTGGCGATGGCAAAACAACCTTTGGCCTCCCCGACTTGCGGGGCAGGGTTATTGTCGGCCAGGGCCACCAAGCAGCACCACCCTACGATTACACGATGGGGCTTGCTGCAGGCGAAGAGGGTGTTACGCTGACAGTCAGCGCAATTCCTCCGCACACCCACCCTCTTATGGCAGTAAATCTTGCGCCAGAAACCAATGCCCCGTCAGGTAATCTGCTCAGCCAGTCCATTAGCAATATTTACGCACCCGGCAGCGCAAACCTCCAGCCGCTTGCCTCTGGCAGTGTGAGTGTAACGGGCAGCAACAAGCCACATGAGAATCGACAACCCTCCATGGCACTGCAGTTCTGCATTGCCACTGTCGGGCTATACCCGCAACGATCCTGGTGAAACCACACCGATAACTCGACAATCATGAACATAAAGGAAGCAATATGGACGCTTACCTGGGTCAGATTCGCATATTTGCCGGGGACTTTGCTCCGAGTGGCTGGTCGCTATGCGATGGATCAACCCTCACCATCAGCGGTAATGAAGCCCTGTTCACACTGATCGGCATCACCTACGGTGGCGATGGCCGCACCAACTTCAAGCTTCCCGATCTTCGCGGTCGACTGCCCTTGCACATCGGCACAGGCCCTAGTGCCGCTACCCCCAGCACCTACACCATAGGGCAGAGCGTAGGTGCAGAAACGGTCACGCTCACCGTCGCCAATCTGCCTGCACATACCCACACCGTCAATGCAACCCAGACCGCAGCCAACCAGACTAGTCCGCTGGGGAACCCTCTTCTCGGGACTACCCTCAATCCGTTTTATCAGCTCTCTACTGCTACGGGATTCTCAACGATTGCATTAAACGACGCAGCTCTACAACCGGCACCTGGCGGCGGAGCAAGCCACGATAACAATATGCCAACACTGGTATTGAATTACATCATTTGTACAGTAGGCCTATTTCCCAACCTCCAATAGCAGACCGGACATTACAGATATAAGCGGAGAATGACATGGATGATGCATATATCGGCGAAATCCGAATCGTACCCTGGGCCTGGGCACCAGCCGGGTGGCTGTTATGTAATGGTCAGTCACTGTTGGTTTCACAGTATCAAGCACTGTTTGCCATCATCACCAACAAATTTGGGGGTGATGGAAGAACCAACTTCAATCTACCGGATCTGCGCGGCAAAACAGCCGCCTGTCAAGGCCAGGGCGCAGGACTGACACTCCGAGTGCTTGCACAAACCTATGGCACGCCCACCGTCACCTTGAATACCAACCAGATTCCGCCACATGACCACACCTTGCTTGCGGGCAGATCCACAGCAGGTGCAGCGGGCTATACCAGCACCCCGGGCAATAACACGTATATAGGCCGCAGCCCTGTAGCAACAGACAAAAGCTATACCACACAGACAACCCCCTTGGTCCCGATGAGTTCGACGGCAATATCCTCGGTAGGCACAGGAGGCGCCCATGAAAATCGGCAGCCATTTTTGGTCATGAACTACATCATCTGCTACGACGGAGAGTTTCCTATCAGGCCCTGATCACGTTCCAGGCCGTGCAGTGTGTGGCCGGCAAGCTATCTGGCCATGAGCGCCCTCATCACTAGGTAGGCAAGATCACTTGCCTACCTAGCCTCAGAGATGTCTACGTCAGTCGCGAGACGACTCATAACGCGATCCATGCCTACCCTGCTGGTCGGCCGAACCTGATCCTCTTTTGCGTCAAAGCAAGGCAACGCGCAGACCGGGCGTTGGCAGTGTGGAGCGGCGTATCGCCCATGACTTGTACCCTTCGCTGCGGCTCCCCCTGAGGCGGTCTTTGGCCATCGAACAATTGGCCTCGGAGCTCGCCGAACGCGGCGGCCTGATCGACGATCATACCCTGGTGCGCGACGGCGCCTCGGGCTCGCGCCGTCACGCGAGATGGTCTCGGCATCTGCGCGGTCTGAAAATTACCTGCCGCCATCTGCGCAGCCTATAACGCCCCTGCGTCGCTGTCGCTTCAATGGCGACCGTGCCGCCTCACGCGCCTCGACGAACAACCAGGCGATACGCTGCGCCAAACATTGGCCGATACGCGTGTCCTCACGCAACCCCACCCGGCCGCTCATGCCCGGTACCACAGGCGATGGAAGACGAAGCCAAGCACCAGCGCCGCCTGGGCCATCGCCACGCACAATTGCAGGAACGACTGCACACTGGCGTTGTTAGCCGCGTCATGCACCCCGGTCAGGCCGTGCCAGAAGCCATCTGGCAACGCCGCCAGCATCAGGCTCGCCAGCGGCTTGCCGCTGAGGTTGAGGCCGTGGATCACATCGAAATAGCCCAGGAACATCAGGCCGACCAGCACCAGCATCGCCACCACCACGCCCAGGGCGCAGCAGGCGCCGAACTGCATCAGTAAACGCATCATGGGTTGTCTCCCGGCGGGCCGGGCAAGCGCCCTGCCCGCTTTTGTCGAATCATTCAGGTTGCGGGGCGACGCTTGGTTTGCCGATGCCGTACCAATCGAGCTTGCGGGTCAGCACCATCACGCTGGCAAGCAGGCCGAAGACCAGCAACGAGCCCATCAGCAACGCGTAGTCCTCGGCGTTGAGCAGGGCGTAGAGCATCGCGTAGAGCGCGGCCAGGCCTGCGGTGAAGCCGGCACCGCGGGTCCAGCTGCGCAACACATGGCTGACATAGAAACCGATCAGGGTCACGCAGCCGCTGGCCGCCAAGGCATAGGCCAGGCCGAAGGCCATGTGTTCGGAAAGCGACAGCAGCAACAGGTAGAACAACGCCAGGGACAGGCCGACTAGACCGTACTGCACCGGGTGCACCGCCAGGCGCTTGAGCACTTCGAAGAGGAAGAAGCCGGCGAAGGTCAGGGCGATGAACAGCAGCGCATATTTGATCGCCCGGTCGCTCTTCAGGTATTGGTCCACCGGGTCGATGAAGCTGACGCCGAAGTGGCGATTCTGGAAGCTGGAGCAATCGTTCTGCGCCACGCAGGCATCCAGTGCCTCTTGCATGTTGGTGGCGAAGAAACTGGTCCGCCAGTGGGCGGTGAAACCGTCGTTGCGGATCTCGCGGGTGTTGGGCAGGTATTCGCCGATGAAGCTCGGATGCGGCCAGTCGGCTTTCAGGTCGACCACGCTTTCGCGGCCGACCGGCGTCACGTCGAGCTGGCCGGTGCCTTGCAGTTGCAGGTCGAAGGCGAAGTCCAGCGTCTGCTCGCTATCGGCCGGCAGCACCGGCAACGGCGCATGCACGCCATCGCCAAGCAGTTGCTCGCTGGTCCCTGGCTCGAAGCCATATTCCTTCTCGCCCAGGCGCAGCTTGAGGTCGTTGCGGATACCGCGTATGTCGCTGATGCCCACGGCCAGGAAGGCCTGTTCGAAACGGTAGTCGGCGACGTTCTCGGTGATGCCGTAATGCGCCGGCAACTGGAAGTGACCGCTGACCTGGTTGTTGCTCTCATACAGCCGTGCCTGGTAGATGCCACGGGCGCGCAACTCGGTGGTGGCATCGCCGCTCAGGGCAAAACGGTCCGGCAGGAAATACAGGCGGCCGCGATACTCGCGCTCTTCCTGATAACGCACACCGGTCTTGTCGTTGGTCTTCCATTCGCGCACGGTCTTGCGGTAGGGCACGACCAGCAGCGGCCCGGTGATTTTCTGCTGGTAGCTGGAACTGCGGGCGATGTCCTGCAGCACGTCATCGCGCAGCGACTGCCGCTCGCCGATCATGCCGTCGATCATCAGGATGGGAATCATCAACAGCATGATCAGCAGGGCGACCACCGCCAGCTTGATTGCCAGGTTGCGATGCATGGGAACTCTCCTCTGGTTTCGATGAGGAGAGCCTGGGCCGCGCGGATGGAGGCTGGATGCGGGTTGTATGGAGAGTGCGTGGAGGTTGTGTGGAGTGGCGAGCCTCAAGCCGCAAGTTTCGAGTTAAAAGCCCCGGCCGTACTGGCTCTGTCTTGCGCCTGCCCTATTCCCCACGGATGTACTGCTCCAGTTGCCTGATCAGCCCGGCCTGCTCGGCGATGGTGTGCTTGACCAGGTCGCCGATGGACAACATGCCGATCAACTCACCGTCGGCGAGCACCGGCAGGTGGCGCAAACGATGGTCGGTCATCAACTGCATGCAGTGCGCCACGCTGTCCGAAGGGCTGACGGTGATGACCTTGGCGGTCATGATCTCGGAGACGCGCGACTGAAAGTCCGAGCGCTCCAGCAAGGCGACTTTGCGCACGTAATCCCGCTCACTGACGATGCCCGCCAGGCGGCGGCCCTGGCTGAGTACCACCAGCGCACCGATGCCATGCTCCGCCAGCAGGCGAACGGCTTCGATCACGGAGGTATCGGGAGAAACGCTGAACACGGCAGCGGACGGCTTGGTGCGAAGGACTTCGGCGACGTTTTTCATTGTTATCGGGCTCGACGGGTGGACCTGTCATCGTTTTAGCAGAGCCGCCCTGGCCTGCCGAGCCCCCGTGGCGTCGCGGCGACGGACGTCGTCGTATCCAGATCAGCCGCTGGGCAGGCGCAGCCGTACCAGCACGCCACCGTCGACATTGCCGATACGCAACTCGCCGCCATGCAGGCCGGCCACCTCTTCGACGAAATTCAACCCCAGGCCGGTGCTTTTGCGCCCACTGGACGGGCGCGGCAACGAGTAGAAGCGCTCGCACAGGCGCGGCAGGGCAAATTCGGGAATGGGCTCGCCCTGGTTGAACAGTCGAAGCTCGGTGTAGGTTTCGTGACGCTCGGCAGAAAAGACCAAACGCCCGGCGGGCGGTGTGAAGTCCAGCGCATTCTCCAGCAGGTTGGCGAGCGCCTGGCCGAGCAGGAACGCCTCGCCACTGACCGTGCAGTCCGGCGCGATGTCGTTACCAACCTGCAGGCAGGCGGCCTGGATCCGCGCGGCCTGCCCCTGGAGCAGTTCCTCGACCAGGTCACGCAGGCCCACTTCGACACGCTCTTCCAGCCCCTGGCGCTGTTCGACCACGGCCAGGTTGAGCAGTCGCTCGATCAGTTGCTGCAAACGCTCGCTCTCCCTGGCGATGTTGCCGACGAAGCGTTGGCGCTGCTCGACCGGCATCTCGCCTTCGAGCAGCTCGGCGGCGCCACGAATGGCGGCCAGCGGGCTTTTCAGCTCATGGGTCAGGGTATGCACGTAGCGCTCGACGTAGGCCTTGCCCTCCAGCTCGGTGCGCATCTTCTGTACCGCCTCGGCCAGTTGGGTCAGCTCGCCGCCGCGCAATGCGGGCAGCTCCGCGCGTTCGCCAGCGCTGACGGCCCGTGCGTAGCGGGTCAGCTTGCGCAGCGAGCCGCTGAGCCACCACGACAGCGCCGCGCCAATCAGCAGGCCGAGGCCGATCAGGCCAGCGCCAAGCCAGGCCAGACGCCGCTGGGAACGCTCGATGTAGGGCTGCAGGGTCTTGTTCGGCTTGGCCACGGAAACCACACCGATGATCTTCCCGCCCTCCTTGATCGGGGCTGCCACGTACATCACCGAGCTGTCTTCATCGGCCGGATCTTCGCGGGTCGAACGGGCACCGTATTCACCGCGCAGGGTCAGGTGGACATCGTTCCAGCGCGAGTAATCCTGGCCGACCGCCTGGCCGCTGGAGTCGAGCAGGACGATGCCCTTGTCATCGGTGACGTAGATGCGGTGGTTGACCGCCTGTTTTTCCACGCCCCAGATCTGCGCCCGCGGCTGGCGCCGGCCATAGGCCTCGAGCAGGGTCGGCAGGCGGCTGTCGGCCAACTTGCCGTTCTTCACGTCGTCCTTGAGGATTTCCGCCAGCAGGTTGGCGGTATCGACCAGCGTCTCCTCGGTGGACTGGCGCACGCCGGGGCGGATTTCGTCCATCACCGTGCTGAGCACGAACCAGCCGGCCAGGCCGACGAACAGGAAATAGACCAGGAAAATGCGAATGCCCAATGGCATGGCGATCACGCGTCCCGAGGGCTGTAGCTGTAGCCGAGGCCACGATGGGTCTGGATCGGTTCGGCATCCGCCGCGACCAGCCGCAACTTGGCGCGCAGGCTCTTGATGTGGCTGTCGACGTTGCGCTCGTAGCCGGCATCGCTGGGCACACCCAGGGCGTCGAGCAACTGCTCGCGACTGAACACCCGCTCCGGCTGGCCGAGCAGCGCCTGCAACAGGCGGAACTCATGGCGGGTCAGGGCCAATGCCTGCTCGCGGTAATGGATCAGCACACGCTGCTCGTCGACCCGGAACGGTCCAACCGCACGGTTCGCCGGCTCAACCACGCGCGGCGCCATGCGCTTGAGGATGGCCCTGACCCGCGCGGCCACTTCACGCGGGCTGAAGGGCTTGACCACGTAATCGTCGGCGCCGATCTCCAGGCCGACCACGCGATCGATCTCGGCATTGCGCGCCGTGAGGAACAGCACCGGCACCTCGGAAAAGCGGCGCAGGCGCTTGCAGGCCTCGAAGCCGGTAATGTCCGGCAGGCCCACGTCGAGGATGATCAGGTCGGCAGGCGCCTGCTGCTGATGCGCCAAGGCGGCCTCGGCAAGGTTGAACCAGGCCGTGGTGAAGCCCTCGCCCTGCAGGGCGTAGATCAGGGTATCGGCAATCGCGGCTTCGTCTTCGACAATCAGAATGTGCGGCATGGCATCCGTGCATCGGCATACAGAAGCGGCAACGGTGCCCGATGCCGGGGCCGAGAGTCAATCAAGGCTCATGCCGTAGCGCCCTCGCCGACGCTCAATGCTTTTCCTTGATCCGAAACGAGTAACCACGGGTGACGTAAAGCCCGGAAACGAACAGCAACAGCAGAACACCCCATGCGACCAAGTCCTGCATGGCGATACTCCTCGCGAAGTGGGTAGGCCAGTCAATCGACTCGCCACGCTGCGCTTTCGTTCAAGCAATCGTATCGAAGCGCCGCACGCGTGCAGACGGCCGGCCCCGTCGCGGCCTTATCCGAACAGCGCCCCGCCTCGCGTATCGATTCCCAGCCACAGCTCCTCGACATGCTTGAAGCCCCACTCCTCCGCGGACTCGCGCCCGACGATGCGATCGCGCCCGACCAGCTTCGCCAGATCGATCACTTCCTGGGCGATGGGCACTTTCGAACGCGCCGAGAAGAACACCTTGACCCGCGGCGTCAGCAACGACTGGGCATGCTGTTCCAGCACCACGCCCAGGCGCCCGCTCTCCAGCCGCACCAAGGCGCCGACCGGGTAGATGCCGACGGATTTGACGAACGCCTGGAACACCCGCTCGTCGAAATGTCCCTTCCACTCGGCCATCTTGCGAATCGACTCGGCCGGGTCCCAGCCTTTCTTGTAGGGACGATCGGAGGTGATCGCATCGTACACATCGCAAACCGCGCCCATGCGCGCGAACAGGCTGATCTGCTCGCCCGCGAGGCGATGGGGATAACCGCTGCCGTCCATTTTTTCGTGGTGGTGCAGGCACACGTCCAGGACCAGCGCACTGACCTGCCGGCTCTCCAGCAACAGGCGGCCACCGGATTCGGGATGACTGCGCATGGTGCTGAACTCGGCATCCGACAGGCGTCCGGGCTTGTTGAGGATGGCATCCGGAATGGCCATCTTGCCCACATCGTGCAGCAGGCCGGCGATTCCGGCCTCGCGCACCTGCTCGTCGGGCAACTCCAACTGCCGGGCCAGGGCGATCATCAGCGCGCAGACGGCCACGGAATGCATGTAGGTGTATTCGTCGGAGGTTTTCAGGCGCGCCAGGCTGATCAAGGCGTTGGGATGACGCAGGATCGACTCGGAAATCTCCTCGACCAGCGAGCCGACCTGATCCAGGCGCACCGCCTGGCCCATGCGTGCGTCGCTGAACATCTCGACGATGGCGGCCTTGGAACGGGCACAAAGCTTCTGCGCCCTCTCCAGTTCCTGGTCCAGGGGCACGCGCGCAGGCGGCATCCGGCTCCCCGCCGCCAACAGGCGTGCCTCGGCCTCGGCACTGACTTCCTCGACCGACTGGCTGGCCTGGCCAGGGGCGATATCCACGCCTTTGTCGGCATCGATCCAGACTTCGCTGATATCGGAAGCATGGATGCGCTGCAAATCCCGTTCGGTCTTGAGCAGGAAACTGCCTTTCCAGAACGGATGATCCATCCATGAGCCACAGAACTCATGGATGTACATGCCGAGGCACAACTCGGACACCGCGATACGTTTGAGCACTATGGATGCGACCATTGCAGCATTGGTTGGAGCATCATAATCACGCATCACAGCACCGGCATAGTGCCAGTAGTCCAATGTCCGCTGCATGAAAGCCGATGACGCTTGGTTATGATGAGGGCCGTTTTCGTGTCGAGTGGACCTGCCATGCGTCGACTATTCAACGCTTGCCTCATCCTCCTGCTGATCCTGATCAACACGTTGCTGCTGATAGGCCCTTTGCTGCTGCTCGCCCTGCTCAAGCTGGCGATGCCCGGCAAACGGCTAAAGACAGCCTGCTCGCACGGCGTGATGTGGGTGGCGGAAACCTGGGCGGAGATCGATAAGCTGATCTTCGCGGCCCTCACGCCGACGCGCTGGGACATCCGCGGCGGTGAAAGCCTGCGACCGGACAGTTCCTACCTGGTCATCAGCAACCACCAGTCCTGGGTCGACATTCCCGCGCTGGTCCAGGCGTTCAATCGCAAGACGCCCTATTTCAAGTTCTTCCTCAAGCAGGAACTCATCTGGGTGCCGTTTCTCGGCCTGGCGTTCTGGGCCCTGGACTACCCCTTCATGAAACGCTACTCGAAGGCGTATCTGGCGAAGCATCCACACCTGCAAGGCAAGGACCTGGCCATCACCCGCGCGGCCTGCGAACGCTTCAAAGACCTGCACGTGACCATCGTCAACTTCCTCGAAGGCACCCGTTTCACGCCCGCCAAGCAGGCCGAGCAGAACGCGCCCTACCGCCATCTACTCAAGCCCAAGGCGGGAGGCGTGGCATTCGTACTGGCCGCCATGGGCCCGCAGCTGGACGCCCTGCTCGACGTTACCCTGGTCTACCCGGACGGCAAGGCGCCCGGCTTCTGGGCCCTGATCAGCGGCCAGGTGCCCTGGGTGATCATCGACATCCGCAGTCAGCCACTCGACCCAGCCCTGTGGGCCGGCGATTACCAGCACAATGCACATTTTCGCCAGCATCTGCAGGACTGGGTTGGCCAGCTATGGCGGGACAAGGACGAGCGAATAGAGCGACTTCGGGGCTAGCAGGCCCGTCCTCCTACGCTGTTCTCGAAAGGCATAACGATATAGCGCAATCGCCCAGCAAAGCGGCCCGGGCCAAGCGCCCAAAGCCGCCTCTTTCGGTTAATCTCGACGCTTCCCGGCTTGCGCCACAGGATCATAAATGACCGCTCTGGACCCGCTCCTCATCACCCGCGAATGGCCCGCGCCACACCCTGAACGCCTCCAGCCCTATTCGCGCTACGAGGCACACAAGGCCGGCTTCGACACCCAGGAGCCGTTCCCCCCGGCGTTCCTCGCCCGTCCGGCGCTGGAACGCGGTTTGAAAGTACCCAGCTGACAGACAGCGGGCATTCCACACGGCCATGCGCCACCACCGCCTGCCCGGCGCGGCACGTCGAATATGGCCGTCACCCTTGCCCAACCTTCCCCAAGGAAAAACCAGGAGCTTCAATGAGCACTCGTCACCCCGAACACCCAATCAACCCACTGTTCGCCGAGCGCTGGTCGCCCCGCGCCTTCAGCGGCGAGCCGATCACCCGCCAGCAACTCGACAACCTGCTGGAAGCAGCACGCTGGGCGCCCTCGGCGTACAACGCGCAACCCTGGCGCTTCCTCTACGCGCTGCGCGGCAGCGCCGAATGGGACACCTTCCTCGACCTGCTGCTGCCCTTCAACCAGCGCTGGGCCGCCAATGCCTCGGCGCTGCTGTTCGTGCTCTCCAAGCGCACCTTCGTCGCCCCCGGCAAAGAGCAGCCGGCGCCCTTCCCCAGCCACGCCTTCGACGCTGGCGCGGCCTGGGCCAACCTGGCCAACCAGGCAGCCCATGACGGCCTGGTCAGCCACGGCATGGGCGGCTTCGACGCGGCACGCGCGCGCATCGCCCTGGAAGTGCCTGAGGACTACGAGTTCCAGGCCGCCGTCGCCATCGGACACCTGGCCAGCCCGGACACCCTGCCGGAAGACCTGCGCAAGCGCGAACAGCCCAGCCAGCGTGAACCACTGCACAAGCTGGCCGCCGAAGGGCGGTTCCGTAGCGATATCCTCTGAAACGCGGCCGCCGCCGGTGCTTCCGGCGGCAGTTGCAATCCCGCGAGACGCACTGCGCACCTTGCCGGGGTCGACAGCGGCTTACAGCTCGCCGAACTTCTCCAGCCGCGCCCGCACGATATTGCGGCTGATACCAAGCAGGCGCCCGGTCTGCAACTGGTTGCCATGGCAGAAACGATAGGCCGTGCGGAACAGGACTTCCTCGATATGCTCGTAGAGGTCCGGCAGGTTCTTCTCGTACAACGCATGCAGCGCCGCCTCCAGGCTCACGTCCGGTACCGCGGCGCCGATGCCCTGGACGGACGCATCAAGCCGCTGGCCGGCAGCACCGGAGCGCATCTCCGCCAGGTGCAGGTCGGCCGGTTGCACCAATTGGTTGCGGCACACCAGCAGCGCGTGGTGGATGGCGTTCTCCAGTTCGCGGATATTGCCCGGCCAGTTGTGCATCAACAGCTTGCGCTCGGCCTCGGGACTGAGGCTGGCGCGCTGGTAGCCCAGGCGCTGGCAATGTTCGTTCACGAAGAACTCGGCCAGCGGCAGGATATCGCCAGGCCGCTCGCGCAGCGGCGGCAGACGGATGGTGGCGACGTGCAGGCGGTAGAACAGATCCTCGCGGAAATTCCCCGCCACCACCGCGTCGGCCAGGTTGACGTTGGTCGCCGCCACGACCCGCACGTCGATCGGAATCGGCGTACGCGAGCCCAGCCGCACCACCTCGCGCTCCTGCAGCACCCGTAGCAGCTTGACCTGCATGGACAGCGGCAGGTCGCCGATCTCATCGAGGAACAACGTGCCGCCATTGGCGGCCTCGAACCAGCCCGCCTTGTTGCTGGTGGCCCCGGTGAAGGAGCCTTTCTCGTGGCCGAACAGTTCGCTCTCCACCAGGCTTTCCGGGAAGGCGCCACAGTTCACCGCGACGAACGGCGCCTGGTATCGGCGACTCAGGTGGTGCACATGGCGCGCCACCAGTTCCTTGCCGGTCCCGGTCTCGCCCATGATCAGCGCATTCGCCTCGCTGGGCGCCAGCCGCTCGATACGGTTGAGCAATTCCTGGGAACGCGGGTCCTTGAACACCAACACGGTGGCGCGCACCGACTTGGTCAGTTCGCGGGCCTGGGGGTGGGTGATCAGAGACATATCGGCGAACCCGTGTGGAGCATGGAGAGCACCATGGTGCACGATCTATTTATATAAAAAAAATCTTAAATACTTATTTATATATTCAATATAAATATAAACAGTTCATTGCTTCCAGAGCAGCAAGCCAGCAGCAGCCATTGTTGCCAGAGCAGTAACCAGGGGACTTCCTGAATAACTTTCCGAGAAATGAAAGTTCATTGGTTTCAACCAGTTAAGTCTTTATATCGCGCGCCCTAACGACCCGGTACGGTTGTTGCGATAGTCCTCGTGCGACCTCACCAGCACGAGTCGCCCACGACACGACAGCCACGAGACAAGCTGGGTGGACCCGGCTTGGATCACGCCGCATTGAGGGCAATATGTTCAAACCTCACACCCTTTCCATCGCGATTGCCTGGTCTCTCGGCGGACTGGCCAGCATCGACCTGCCGGACGCGCATGCCAGCGAAACCACGGACACCCGCGCCAACGCGGAGGAAAACGCCAACCCGACCCTGGCCAAAGTCACGGTCACTGCGCAAAAACGGGAAGAGACCCTGCAAGAGGTGCCTTCCTCGATCTCCGTACTGAGTGGCGACAAGGTGCGTGACAGCGCGTTGCAGTCGGCCAATGAAGTGACCCAGTTCATCCCCAATGCCTCGGCGGGCACCAGCGAGGCCCATGGCCGCCCACGCTGGTGGATACGCGGCCTCGGCACCGGCGACCAGGGCGCCAATACGGTCAGTCCGGTGGGTATCTATGTCGATGACGTCTATATCGCCAACATCAGCGCCACTGGCTTCCCGCTGTTCGACCAGGAGCGTGTGGAAGTGTTGCGCGGCCCGCAGGGAACCCTGTGGGGCAAGAACACCACCGGAGGTGCGATCAACTTCATCTCGCGCAAGCCGACCTTCGACCGCTCGGGCTATTTCAAGGTGGGTTTCGGCAGCTATGCCGACCGGGTCGTCGAGGGCGCGGTGAGCGATGCGCTGGTCGACGAGCGCCTGGCCGCACGCCTGTCGTTCCGCCACCAGGGCCGGGATGGCTACAACGAGAACCTGGCCGACAACGACAGCCAGGGCGCCCTCGAAGACAGTGCCGCGCGCCTGCAATTGCTGGCACGGATCAACGACGAACTGGAGGCCAACCTCAACCTTCACGCACGCCGCTACCACGACACCGCCGGCTACAGCACGGTCAACTACGGACTGCGAGCGGATGGCGGCAATCAGTTCGGCTACCAGGTCGATCCCAAGCAGGGCGAGGTCAACTACAACGCCACGTATAAGGCGAACGTCGAGCAGACCGGCGGCAACCTCAACCTGGACTGGCAGCTTGGCGAGCTGGAGCTGACCTCGATCACGGCCTTCGAGCATTTCGAACGCGACGGTCTCAGCGACGGCGACAACACCCCGCTGGAACTGCAGCGTAGCTACAGTTACGCCGACAGCCAGCAGTGGTCGCAGGAACTGCGCCTGGCCTCGCCACGCGAGAACCGTCTCAACTGGGTGCTCGGTTTCCACTACTTCTACGAAGACCTGGCGTCCCGCAACGCCAACGCCACCCTGGACAACACCTACGTCTCGCGCAGCTACAACAACGTCAGGTATGACCAGCAGAGCGAAAGCTACGCCCTGTTCGGCAGCGCCACCTATCACTTCACCGACGACTTCAACCTCACCGCCGGCCTGCGCTGGACCCGCGAACGCAAGGACATCGACCTGATCCGCCACGCCAACCAGGGCGAAGCCAGTTTCACCGGCGGCGACTGGTGGAAGATCGGCAGCATCGGCACGCCGCTGGTGGTCACCGCGACCCAGGATGACAGCAATACCTGGAGCGACTGGACCTACGACCTGACCCCGGAATACCGCCTTTCCGACAACGCCCGGGTGTATTTCCGCTATGCCTACGGCTTCCGTTCCGGCGGCTATAACGCCGGGGTCACCAGCCAGGAGACAGTGGCCACGGTGAACCCGGAATACCTGACCTCCTACGAGTTGGGCCTCAAGTCCGAATGGTTCAATGGCCGGCTGAACGCCAATGCCGCCGTTTTCTACTACGACTACGAGGACATCCAGCTCAACATCGTCACCGCCGTGAACAACCAGACCGTCTCGCGCCTGGCCAACGGTGCCCAGGGCGAAGCCTACGGCGCCGAATTCGAACTGGAGGCCATCCCCCTGGAGAACCTGCGCCTGAACTTCGCCGTCGGCCTGCTACATACCGAGTTCACCGACTACACCTCGGGCAGCGACGACTTCTCCGGCAACAAGTTCGTCCGTGCGCCGAACGTCTCGGCGGTGCTCGGCGCCGACTACCGAATCCCGCTGGACATCGGCGGTGCGCTGATCTTCGGCACCGACTGGAACAGCCGCAGCCGCCAGTACTTTTTCTCCAACAACCAGACCCAGAGCATGCGCAGCGGCGGCTATACCCTCGGCAATGCCCGGGTCACGTGGGAACTACCGGGGGAAACCACGCGCATCACCGCCTATGCCAACAACCTGACCGACAAGGCGTACCGCAACCACACCCTGCCCGGCGGCTACCAGAGCGCCGGGGTGATGTTCGGCGACCCGCGCACCCTGGGCCTGTCCGTCACCACCGAATTCTGATGCCACGGCGGTGGCCCTCAGGCCGACCGCCTCGACGAGGTCATGTCCATGCCTGCACCCCTTTTCCCATCGCTATGGCGCCGGCTGGCGTGGCTGGCGCTCGCCCTGGCCAGCGGCCAGGCGCTCGGCGAAACGCCCAAGAGTCTGCGCATCGCGACCGTGGCCTATGTCAACGCCGGCCAGACCACCTTCAACGGCCCGGCCGAAGTGATCGCCCGCGACCAGTGGCTGGAGCGACAACTCGCCGAACGCGGTATCCAACTGCAGTGGGTGCCAGCCGCCACTGCATCGGTCGGCACCTTCGTCAACGAGGAATTCGCCAACAGGCGCATCGACTTCGCCTTCTACGGCGACCTGCCGTCGATCATCGCCAATGCGTCCGGCGTATCGACCCGCCTGGTCGCCCCCGGCGGCAGCGGCAACCATGTCTACCTGGTGGTTCCACCAGACTCGCCGGCACACTCGATAGAGGACCTCAAGGGCAAGCGCATCGCCCTGCACCGCGGACGCCCGTGGGAGTTGTCGTTCGCCAAGTTGCTCGACGCGCACGGCCTGGACTTCAAGGACTTCCGTATCTTCAATCTGAATCCCCAGGCGGGCAGCGCGGCCCTCAGCGCCGGTCGCGTCGATGCCTTCTTCACCCTCAGCGACGCCTTCCTGCTGGAAGACAAGCAGGTCGGCAGGATCATCTGGTCAAGCAAACAGGCACCCCGTGACTGGAAGATGCGCGCCGAACTGTGGGGCGCCAGCGACTTCATCGAGCAGCAACCCGAGCTGACCCAACTGGTGGTCACCGCGTACCTGAAGGCTGCGCACTGGAGCGCCCAGGAAAGCAACCGGGATGCCTACCAGGGCTACCTGTCCAAGTCCGGCCAGCCACTCAGCGTGCTGCAGCGCGAAGCGCAAGGCGAAGCCTGGTCCAGCCATTTCAGCCCCCTCTACGACCAGCCGCTGCGGCAACACTATGCCGATGCCATCGCCTACAGCCACAAGGCCGGGCTGATCCGTGGCGAGGTGGATGCCGAACGGCTGCTCGAACCGAAGTTCGTCGAACAGGCCTTGCGCCAACTGCAATTGCAGGACTATTGGCAAACCGACTGATCCCCCTGCAACACCCCTCGCAACGCCCCTCGACCAGGGGCGTTTTGCATCGTGCGGCGCTCTTCCCGGGCAGTCATCGATTGACGACACAACGCGCATTGCTGCTCCAGCACCACACGACAAGCAGCCGTTGCCGACGGAGCAGCAAGCGCCCCTCCAAACGATCGCCACGAACGTCTGCAAGCCAGTAAATACGGGGCCTTTGGCCAATGGCACAGGCCTTGCTCTGGCTATTGCGTCAACGCTTTCAACACCCTGGGAACCACCATGAAACATCAAAGAGAATTCAACAAGACGCACCTGGCCATCGCACTGTCCAGCACACTGGCGCTGCCCGCCGGGACACTCCAGGCAGCCGAGCAGGACACGGCCCTCGACACTGTCGTGATCCAGGGCAAGAACGCCACCGAGGACACCTATATCGGCGACAGCAAGAAGGAAGTCGTCGCCGAGTCGCGGGGCACCTTGAGCAAGGCGCAATTGGAAAAGTTCGTCGGTCTCGACAGTGCGGTCACCGGCGCACTCAAGTACCTGCCCGGCGTCCACTCCAGCGGTGGCGATTCATCCGGCATCACCGAGGGTGGCCTGAGCATCCGCGGCTTCGCCCAGGACCAGATCGGCTTCACCCGCGACGGCGTGCCGATCAACGACCCGCAATACCTCACGCCCCACGCCGACTTCTTCGGCGATCCGGAAAACTACGATTCGGTCAGCGTCTCCTACGGTTCCGCGTCGATCAACGCGCCGACCCTGACCGCCAGCGGCGGCAGCGTGCAGATCAAGAGCGTCGCGCCGACCAAGGAAAGCGGCCTGCTGCTCAAGCAGAGCATCGGCAGCGACAGCCTGCTGCGCACCTTCGCCCGGGTCAACACCGGCGAGTACAAGGGCTTTTCCGCCTGGTTTTCCGCTTCGCGGACCACGGGCGAGCTGTGGGACGACAGCGATGGCGAGCTGTCATCCAACCGCTACGAGGGCAACCTGCAATACGAGTGGGGCAACGGCAACCGCCTCAATGCGATCTTTTCCAGCTTCCTGATGCGCACCAACAGCTACAAGAACCCGACCCTCGCCGAGTACCGCGCCAACGACTACGACAGCGGCCATGCCAGGGACATCTTCCCCACCAGTGGTGGCACCAATGGCGTCGCCGACATCACCATCCCTGGCGACAGCGCGGCCGCCTCGCGCTCCGACTTCAAGATCCAGACCTACGCCCTCAACGGCCTGTTCAACCTCAGCGACCGCGTCCAGTTGCACATCGACCCCTACTTCGTACGCGTCACCGACGGCACCGCCGCGGTCGCCATGGTGCCGGTCTCCGAGAGTGGGCTGAGCAACGACCTGAACGGCGACGGCGACAGCCTCGACACGGTCAGCGGGGCCTTGTCGGTCTACCCGACCCAGTACCGCATCGGCTCGACCAACAGCCTGGACATCACCCTCAACGACACGAACACCCTGCAGCTCGGCCTGTGGAGCGACTACACCCATGGCCGCAACCAGATGCGCGTGGTCGGGATCAAGGACAACGGTAAACCGACCAGCATCGACGGTAGCACGCCGTTGCGCTACGGCAATGGCAGCCCGCTGGACTACACCGACCAGAGCAACAAGATCACCACCCAGAAACTGTGGGTCCAGGACACCTGGAACATCCGCCAGGACCTGACACTGATCGCCGGCCTGGCCTGGCAACACACCGAAAACGACGGCGACGACCACCTGACCGGCTTCCGCGACAGCGTCGATTACCAGCGCTTCCTGCCCAGCCTGAGCCTCAGTTGGCAGCGCGACGAGCACAACCAGTTCTACTACAACACCACCTCCAACATGCGCGTGCCGGCGGTGGCCTCGGTCTACGGGCGGATCGACGGCAGCGCCAAGCAAAAGCCGGAAGTCACCTGGAACCAGGAGCTCGGCTGGCGCTACGCCAGCGATGCGCTGCTCCTCAACGCCGCACTGTTCTACGACAAATTCAAGGACCGCCAGGCCTCCTATGAGCAGGTCAGCGGGGTTACCTCCTACTTCAACGCCGGCGACGCCACCATCACCGGCCTGGAGCTGGCAGCCAACGGCCAGTTGCCCGCCAACTTCAACTACTTCGCCTCCTGGACCTGGCTGCACGCGATCCAGGACGACGACTACAGCGCCGACGGAGCGACCATCGACACCTCCGGCAAGCAACTCTACGACACCCCGCGCCACCTGCTCTCGGCGGGCATCGGCTACGACGACAAGACCTTCTACGCCAACTTCCTCGGCCGCTACACCGGCAGCTTCTACGGCGACCTGGCCAACAAGGAAAAGATCGGCGGCTACACGGTATTCGACCTCAACCTCGGCTATCGCCTGAACAACCTCGGCGCGGCCCTGAAGAACGCCACGCTGACCCTCAATCTCAACAACGTCTTCGACAAGCAGTACCTGTCCGGGGTGAATTCCGGCTCGGTGTCCGCAGACCCGGCCGACGCCGCTTTCTACGACGCACCGCAGTACTACAAGGGCGCGCCGCGCTCGCTGGTCGCCGGCATCTCGATCGAGATCTGATCATCCGAATCACCGCCTGGGCACGCCCCGGGCAGGGAGCAGAACATGAGCTACGACTACCTGATCGTCGGCGGCGGGACCGCCGGCAGCGTACTCGCCAGCCGGCTGTCCGCCGACCCCACGCGGCGGGTGCTGCTGATCGAGGCGGGAGCGGATACACCGCCCGACGACACCCCGGCGGAAATCCTCGACGGCCTCGACCCATTCCGCCTGCGCCTGGAACGGCGCGACCGCTACTTCTGGCCGGACCTGAAGGTATTCCACGGCGCCCAGCCCGAAGGAACGCCGCGCCAGGAGCGCTTCCTGGAACAGGCGCGGGTACTCGGCGGCGGCTCCAGCGTCAACGTGCTGGTGGCCAACCGCGGCCTGCCCCGCGACTATGACCAGTGGGCCGCCCTGGGCGCCACCGGCTGGGACTGGAACGGCGTGCTGCCGTTCTTTCGCAAGGTCGAGCGCGACACCGACTACGACAACGAACTGCACGGCCAGGACGGGCCGATCCCCATCAGCCGGGCCAAGCGCTCGCAATGGACGCCTTTCACCCGTTCGGTGATCGCCGCGCTGGAAGCCGAAGGGCTGCGCGATATCGGCGACCAGAACGGCGTATTCGAAGACGGCTACTTCACGCCGACGGTCAACCTCGAACACGGCCAGCGTGTCTCCGCCGCGCGCGGCTACCTGGACGCCACGGTACGCGCCCGTGGCAACCTGACGGTCTGGAGCGACACCCCTGTCCTCGGCCTGCGCCGCGACGGCAGCCGCATCACCGGCGTCGAGGTGTTGCGCGACGGCCAGCGCCTGGCGCTGGAGGCCGGCGAGACACTGCTCAGCGCCGGCGCGCTGCAATCGCCCGCGCTGCTGCTACGGGCCGGCATCGGCCCGGCCGCACACCTGCGCGACCTGGGTATCGAGGTGGTGGCCGACCGCCCCGGCGTCGGCGAGAACCTCTGGGAGCACACCTCTATCGGCACCCTGGCGGCACTGAGCCAGGAAGCCAGCGAGGATGCCCGCCTGGATGAACCGGGCAGTTCCCACCAGTTGGGCATCCGCCTGTCCTCGGGGGTCGACGCACAGACACCTTCCGATCTTTACCTGGCCATCGGCGCCGATGCCGGCCGCGGTGTCGCCCATGCCCTGTTCTGGCTGAACAAGCCCAGTTCCCATGGCCGCCTGCGCCTGCGCGACAGCGACCCGGGCAGCCTGCCCCTGGTGGATTTCAACCTGCTCTCGGACCGGCGCGACATCCAGCGCATCCAGGCCGCCCTGCGCACCATCGACCGGTTGTTCCAGCACCCGGACCTGGCACGCTATCGCCTCGAACTGCACCTGACGCCGTTCGCCGTGCCGCAACCCGGAGGCCCGGCACTGGCCGAACTGCTGGCCGACGAAGCGGCGCTGGAGCGCTACCTGCGCGAACAGGTGGGCGGCGTCTGGCACCCCAGCGGCACGTGCCGTATCGGCCGCGCCGACGATCCGCTGGCGGTGGTCGACCCAGTGGGCCGGGTGTACGGCGTCGAGGGCCTGCGGATCGCCGATGCCTCGATCATGCCGGTGATTCCCACCGCCAACACCAACCTGCCGACCCTGATGCTCGCCGAGAAAATCGCCGACGCCATCCTGGCCAATGCCTGAGGAACCCAGCATGTCCCGCTACCCACTGTTGATCGACGGCGCCCTGCACGACGCCGAACACTACGATGACGTGCACGACCCAGCCAACGGAGAGGTGGTCGGTGCCGCCGCCCGCGCCAGCCAGGCCCAGGTCGACCAAGCCGTGCAGGCCGCCGTCCGCGCCCAGCCGGCCTGGGCTGCCGCCGCCGACTCGCGCCACGCGGCGCTGCGCCAGGCCGCAGCCGTGGTACGCGAGCATGCCGCCGAACTGGCCGAGCTGATCACCCGCGAACAAGGCCGTCCGCTGCCTTTCACCCAGGGTGAAGTCGCCGGCGTCGCCGCCACCTTCGAGCACTATGCCGGCCTGCCGGAGGCGCCCGCGCAGGTCTTGCGCGACGATGGCGAACGCCTGGTGCGCATCGTCCAGCGGCCCCTGGGCGTGGTCGCGGCGATCACGCCGTGGAACGTACCGCTGATCCTCCTGGCGCTGAAACTGGCTCCGGCGCTGCACGCCGGTAATACACTGGTGGCCAAGCCGTCGGAACACACCCCGCTGTCGACCCTGTTGCTGGCGCGCCTGCTCAAGGATGTCTTCCCCGCCGGTGTGCTCAACGTGGTCGCGGGGGCCGGCGAAGTCGGCGAGCGACTGGCCCGCCATCCCCGCGTGCGCCACATCACCTTCACCGGCAGCGTAGCCACCGGCAAGCGCCTGTATGCCGGCAGCGCCGACGACGTCAAGCGGCTGACCCTGGAACTGGGCGGCAACGACGCCGCACTGGTGCTGGAAGACGCCGACCTCGACGCCATCGTCGAGCCGCTGTTCTGGGGCGCCTTCTGGAACAGCGGCCAGGTGTGCTTCGCGATCAAGCGCCTGTACGTGCACGAAAGCCTGTTCGAGCGACTGGTCGCCGCACTCGCCGAGCGGGCCGGGCGCACCCGCCTCGGCCATGGCCTCGACGCACAGAGCGAACTCGGCCCACTGACCAACCGCCAGCAACTGGAACGGGTCGAGGCACTGGTCGCCGATGCACGCGCACAGGGTGCGCACGTCCACAGCGGCGGCCAGCGCCTGGAAGGCCCCGGCTACTTCTATCCGCCGACCATCGTCAGCGGCATCGGCGCCGGCGTGGCGCTGGTCGACGAGGAGCAGTTCGGCCCGGTGCTGCCGGTCATTGCGTTCAGCGACGTCGAGGATGCCATCGCCCAGGCCAATGCCAGCCACTACGGCCTCGGCGCGTCGGTCTGGACGCGCGACGAAGCACGCGGCGAAGCCATCGCCGCCCGCCTGGAAGCCGGCCTGGCATGGGTCAACCAGCACCTCGACATCCACCCCGGCGCGCCCAAGGGCGGGCACAAGTGGAGTGGCCTCGGCTACGAAGGCGGCCAGCGCGGCTACGAGGCCTTCAGCGAACTGCAAGTGATCAATGTGGCGCGGCGCTGAACGCGTCGCCCCTGACAACCCACAAGAGGATTTCCCCATGCGTGCCGGAAGCTGGCCATCCGTGCTACTCACCCTGGCCTTCGCCGTGATCATCGCGGCCTGCCATGGCAAGACCATTCTGCTGGTCGCCGATATCGCCGCCGCCTTCGACGTCACCCCGGCCCAGGCCAGTTGGGTGGTCTCGGCGGTGGCCATCGTCGCCGCCCTCGCCTCGCCGCTGGTCAACTGGGCGGTGGCGCGGGTCGGCGAACGCCGTGCCATCGTCTTCGGCCTGCTGCTGGCTGCCACCTGCAGCTACCTCGCCAGCCACAGCCAGAGTTTCGCCGGCCTGCTGGTACTGCGGGTGATCGAGGGCGCCGGCTATATCAGCGTGGTGCTGGCGGCCCTGGCCCTGCTGATCCACACCACCGAAGGCAAGCGCCGTACCAGCGCCCTGGCGTTCTGGTCGGTTGCCTCGCCACTGGGTGGCGCCATCGCCGTCTTCGCCGTCGCCCCTTATATCGGCAACGGCCAGTGGCGCACCGCCTTCAGCGGCCATGCCCTGGTCTTGCTGGCACTCTTGCTGGCCACGCCGCTGCTGCCCTCGGTGAACCTGACCAGCCGCAGCGAACGCAAGCCGCTGTCGCGGGTCTTCGCTATCTACGCCGACCCGTCGGCGCTGCGCCTGGCCCTGGCAGTCGGCGCACCACTGACCGTGGCCCTCGGCCTGGTGGCGATCGTCCCCGACTACCTGATCCGCCAGCTCGGCGTGGCGCCGGCGACCATCGGCGTGATATCGACCCTGGGCATCCTCTCCAGTGTGCTGGCCGGGCTGTTCGCCGGCGTCATTCTCAACCTGCCGCGCATCGGCACACTTAGCGTGGTCGCGGGAGCCGTGGTCGGCGTCATCCTGGAAATCATCTTCTTCCTGCCGGGTATCGGCAGCACCGCCGCCGTGGTAATCAAGATCGTCCAAGGCTTCTTCAGCAGCTTCGTGGTCGCCTGGGTGTTCACCAGCATTCCCAAGATGAGCCGCCATGGCGATGTGATGGGCGCCGGAGGCATCGCCGAGCAGGCGCTCTACCTGTCGATGTTCCTCGGCCCGGTGCTGTTGTTCCCGCTGTTCACCCTGCCGTCGAAACTGCCGTTCTTCGCCGCACTGGTAGTGGCCAACCTGCTGCCGCTATTCCTGCTGCCACTCAGCTTGCGTCGGAACACCGAGCCAGAAGCCGCAAAAGCCAGACTGGCCTGAGCACACACCGCCGCCAACTAAAAACCCCAGCGGAAATGCCTCTGCCGCTGGGGTTTTTAGACCTGTTCAACGTCTCGCGCGCCTGTTTCTAACGCAGCAGGGCCGACGCGCAGCAGACTTTGCACATGTTCACGATCTCAGATCGGCTCCTTGAGTAGCGTTGAGGCAGGAGCAGTCGTCCTCACTCGGTGTGTTTAGTCGTCATTCCCGCGAAGGCGGGAACCCAGAAGACACAGCACATGTGGATGATTCCCCTTCGGGCCAGCGCAAGCGCTGTTCAGCGATGGAGCCGCTGTCCCGCCTGCGCGGGAATAACGGAAGAACGAATGTCCGCCCCTCGAAGCAGCCTTCGAACGAGCCCGAAAAGATCGTGAACAGGTTCTCAGCCAACACCTTACCGCTGGCACCAGACGACACCGTGGTGCCAGCGACAAGGGTTCAGGCCGCGACTTCCAGCAGCTTCTGCCCCTGCTCCCACAGCCCCGTCATCTTCCATTGTTGCTCCAGTACGCCGGGGCCGAACTCCTTGGAACCACCGAACTGTTCAGCCAGCCCCTGGAAGTAGGCGCCTTCCTCGATCAGCAGGATCAGCTTGGCGACCTGGATGATCCCCTTGCCCCAGAAGGTCGCCCCGCCATTGGCCTCGAGAATGGCCGGGGTGTGCGGGTTCTCCTCGATCTTCTCCACGATGAAATCGGACTCCTGCTGGCGGCGATCGATGTAGATCGGCAACTCGCGGGCCAGGGTCACCCGTTGCGAGGCGGCATAGCGGATCGGCAATACCCGGTGGGCGCTGGCCCAGCCACCCAGGTAGGGCGTATGCACATGGGTCACCACATTGACTTCGGGGCGCTGGCGGAACACTTGTGCATAACGCTGGCCATTGCCACCCGCCTTGCTGCCGCTGAGGGGCGAGCCGTTGTCGGTGGTTTCGTCCAGTACCACCTGGCCATCGTAGCTGGCGACCACGGCGCGGATCTCCTGGTCGTCGCTCCAGGGGCCGGGCGCATGCAGGGCGATCACCAGGTCGGTATCCGGCACCCGCAGGTAGGCCTGGAAGGTATTGGTGGCGGTCAACGTGCGGGTGTCCTTGAGCACCCGGGTGGCCTTGGCGAAGTCGCGCTTGGCCTGGTCGAGGTGATCGAGCTGCTGGCGGGTAAGGCTGGCGGTCATGGCATGTCTCCTGTCTGGAAAGGGTATGGCCAGGCTCCTGGCTTGGCACTGGAGACACCTCAGCAAGACTTGAGCCATCGGATAAAATCATTTTATTTCAGTGACTTATAAAAAAATAAAACGGATAGCCCGCCCCGAAGCGCTCGTCCTGCTGCCGCCCCAGCAGGCATTGCTGGCCGAGTGTTGCTGAGCCAGCAAAGACCGCCCGGCAATCACCGCCCTACAGGCTGCAAGCCTTGCCATGCCTGGCTTTGCGCCTTTCGGCACAGGGCTTGCTCCAATGCTGCAAACCGGCAACGGCACACCCATGCAGCCACTGGAGCATTGACCCATGAGCACCGAATTCTTCTGGCGCCTCCCCCTTGGGAGCGACGGCCCCTACCTCGCCACCGACAAGAACAATCGCGGTGCCCCACGGCATCGTCCCGGCAATATCGCCCCCGGCCGCCTGGCCAATGGCGAGCCCGATGGCTTCACCTATATCGACTACATCGCCCAGGTGGCCAAGGCCGCCGAACTGGCCGGTTTCCAGGGCGCCCTGCTGCCCACCGGCCCCGAGCCCTGGATCGCCGCCGCCGCCCTGGCCCGGGAGACCCGGCGCATCCGCTTCCTCGTCGCGTTCCAGGCCACCTGGACCCTGCCGGCCTATGTCGCGCAGCAGGCGGCCATCCTGCAACACCTGAGCCATGGCCGCCTGGACTGGAACATCATTACCGGCGGCAACCCGGCGAGCCAGCGCGCCAACGGCGACTTCCTCGACCACGACAAACGCTACCAGCGCACCGGCGAATTCCTCGACATCATCGATGGCCTGTGGAACAACGAGCAGTTCAGCTACCAGGGCGATATCTACCAGCTGGAAAACGGTTCGCTGCCGCCAGGCCTGAGCCACGAGCGCAAGCCCGGCGTGTACTTCTCCGGCTTCTCCGATGCCGCGCTGGACGTCGCCGCGCGACATGCCGACGTCTACCTGAACTGGGCCGAGCCGGTCGACAAGCTGCGTCCGCACATCGAGCGCGTACGCGAGCTGGCCGACAAGCAGGGTCGCACGATTCGCTTCGGTATCCGCATCGACCTGTTCGCCCGGGAAACCGAGGAGGCCGCCTGGAGCGAACTGCGCCGCCAGTACGAACGCATCGACGCCAGCACCAGCGCCGCCATCCGCCACTTCGCCAGCGGCTCCGACTCGGTCGGCGCAGCGCGCCAGAACGCCTACCACCAGAACAGCGAGCGCTTCGACGACCTGATCATCGGCGCCAACCTCTGGGCCGGTTTCGGCAAGGCCAAGCCGGGGCCGACCATCGGCCTGGTGGGCAGCCACCAGAACGTCGCCGAACGCCTGGCCGAATACCGCGACGCCGGTTTCTCCACCTTCATCCTGGCCGGCAACCCGCACCTCGAAGAAGCCCTGCGCATCGGCCAGGACGTCCTGCCGCTGATCCAGTCCCATGCCGATCAACGCCCCGCCGCGCTGCAAGCCAGCGCCTGAGATAGGAATGTTCCCATGACACAACCGCTCGATACCCTCTGGTACACCCGCTGCCCGGTCCCCACCGGCCTCGGCATCGCCGTGCAGAAAGGCTGGCTGGAGGAAACCCTGGCGAGCCAGGGCACCACCATCAAATCGCTGCGCGAGTCGGCGAGCCAGGCGGTGCGCGAGTCGCACTTCGACCACAGCCTGCGCAACTCGGTGCGCCACGGCGGCAATATCCCGGCCATCTGGGCCCGCGCCAGCGGTCGCGAGACCCGGGTTATCGGCCTGTCCTGGGCGGACGAGGCGCAATTGATCCTCAGCCTGCCGGACAGCGGCATCAAGACCGTCAAGGACCTCAAGGATCGTCGCTTCGGCCTGCCCGACTGGAGCGACGCGCAGATCGACTTCACCCGCGCCCAGGCCATTCGCGGCCTGGAAAACGCACTACGCCTGGAAGGCCTGGAAGTGAAGGATGTCGAATTGGTCGACTATCACCAGGGCGGGACCTTCAGCGACGAGATCGTGCATGCCAGCAATGGCCTGGCCGGCTTCGGCGGCCGCCGCCATGGCGGCCAGAACCCGGAGCTGACCGGCCTGCTGCGCGGCGAGGTGGATGCGGTGTTCCTCAAGGGTGCCCATGCGGTGCAGTTGGCGCAGCAGTTCGGTCTGCACACGGTGATCGACACCGGCGCCCACCCGGAGCCGCTGGTGCGCTCGAACAACGGTACGCCCCGCACCCTGAGCGTCGACCAGCACCTGCTCGACCACCACCCCGACACCGCGGTGGCGATCCTCGGGGCGGTCCTGCGCGCCGAGGAGTGGGCCTGGACCCACCCGGACGACACGCGCCGCTACCTTGCACGGGAAACCAACAGCAGCGAATACTGGGTGACCGAAGCCTATGGCGAGGATGCCCACCAGCGCTTGCGCACCAACCTCGACGAACGCTCGATCCATGCCTTGCAGGATTTCACCGACTTCCTGCGCCGCTGGAATTTCATCCCGCACCGTTTCGACGTGCGCGCCTGGATCGACCCGCGTCCTCTGGAAACCCTGCGCAGTGCCGTGGCCCAGCGTGCCGGTTGAAACGCTGCATTCCCCTTCCACCTGCGGAGCGGCCCGCCGGGCCGCCTCCGCCTCTCCGCCCTACCGGGAGCGGAGAGCAGCCTTGCGTGAATCAGGACGCCCATGAGCACCACCCTCGACACCCTCTGGTACACCCACAGTCCGGTACCCACAGGGCTCGGCATCGCTGTCGAATCCGGCCGTCTGGCAGAAGCCTTCCGGCCCTTCGGGACCCGGATCCAGGCACTGCGCGAATCGTCCGACCGCGAAGTGCGCGAAGCCCACTTCGACCACCACCTGCCCAACTCGGTACGCCATGGTGGCAATATCCCGGCCATCTGGGCCCGCGCCAGTGGTCGCTCGACCCGCGTCATCGGCCTGTCGTGGAGCGACGAGGTGCAACTGATCGTCACCACCGCCGACAGCCCGCTGAAGGATATCCGCGACCTGAAGAACCGGAGCTTCGGCCTGCCCAAGTGGGCCAACGTACAGATCGACTTCACCCGCGCCCAGGCCGTTCGCGGCCTGGAGAACGCCCTCCGCCTGGAAGGCCTGGAGGTCGCCGACGTCGAACTGGTCGACTACCCCTACGGCGGCACCTACAGCGACGAACAGGTACGGCACATCCACGGCGCCCAGGTGACCTTCAACGGCAACCGTGTGCGCCGGCGCAACAACGAACTGATCGGCCTGCTGCGCGGCGATATCGACGCGATTTTCCTCAAGGGTGCCCACGGCCTGCACCTGGCCGACGAATTCGGCCTGCGCGTGATCACCGACGTCGGCTCCCATCCCGACCCGCTGATTCGCTCCAACATCGGCACGCCGCGCACCCTGACCGTCGACCAGCACCTGCTCGACGAGCACTTCGAGGCCTCCGTGCTGATCCTCGAAACCGTGCTGCGCGCCGAACAATGGGCCTGGGCGCACCCCGAGGAAACCCGGCGTTTCCTCGCCCGCGAACTGAACACCAGCGAGTACTGGGTGGCCAACGCCTATGGCGAGGATGCCCACCTGCGCCTGCACACCAACCTGGCCGAACGCTCCATCGGCGCCCTGCAGGACCTGACCGACTTCCTCGAACGCTGGGACTTCATCCCGCACCGCTTCGACGTACACGACTGGATCGAGACCCGTCCGCTGGAACAGTTGCTGGAGAAGGTCAATGTCGCCATCTAGGCCGGCGTTCCTGGCCAACTTCATGCTGCTGGCCGCCTTCAGTGGCGCCACCATCGGCATGGCGAAGATCGTCACCACGCTGTACGCCATCGAGATCGGCGCCAACGCCCTGCAGATCGGCATCATCTCGGCGATGGAGTCGCTGGGCATGATCCTGCTGACCCTGCCGGCCGGCTTCGTCATCGCCCGCTACGGCGCGCGCCGCGTGTACTTCCTCGCCAGCCTCGGGCCGATGCTGCTCAACCTGGCCATTCCGCTGTTCGGCGGCTGGCTGTGGCTGGCCAGCGCCCGCCTGCTGATCGGCCTGTGCATCCCCTTTCGCATCGTCGCCATGAACAGTGCCTTCCTGCAGCAGTTGCGCCACATCGGCCACGCCAGGGCCGGCTGGTATCGCGGCGCGCTGCCCCTCGGCATGGGCCTGATCGGGCCGTTGCTGGGCAACTGGCTGAGTGGCGGCGCCGGTTTCACCCTCGGCTTCGTGGTGATCGGCCTGTGCTTCGGCACGATGGCGTTCTACAGCCTCGGTTTCTGGGAGACAGGGCAGGTCGAACCAGGCGTGCCCGATGACGCGGGCGGCAGCATGCTGGCACAGACCCTGGCCATGCTCGGCCACGTGGAAATCGCCGAGAGCTGCCTGGTCGAAATGCTCTCCGGCGCCACCACCGCACTGTTCGGCACCTTCATCCTGCTGCTGGCAATGGACATCGCCGGGCTGTCGCAGACCCAGGCGGTCAGCCTGGTGATGATCCAGGGCCTGGCCACGGTACTCGGCCTGTTCGGCTTCGGGCACCTGGTCGAGCGTCGGCAGCGGCGCTTCATCTACCTGCTCGGCCTGCTCGCCACGCTGCTCGGCCTGGCGCTGCTGGGCCGCAGCCACCACTACTGGCTGCTGGCCGGCGGCGGCACGCTGCTCAGCGCGGCGGCGGCCCTGACGCACCTGATCAACATGGCCCAGCTCAGCGAGCACGGCGGCGACAAGAGCAAGGTCTCCGGCCTGTTCAACCTGGCCAGCATGCTCGGTGGATTCGCCGGAGCCCTGCTCGGCGGCGCAATCAGCCAATGGCTCGGCCTGCACAACCTGTTCCTCGCCTGGATTCCGCTGGTCCTGCTGGTCGCGGCCTATTGCTGGTGGCGCAAGCGGCGGCGGGTGCCCGGCGATTGCATGGTGGAAGGCTGAACATGGCCGCCGCCCTTGTGGAGCGCCTGAGCTGGTTCGTCTCCCCCCTCCTAGTACTGCTGGCCTGGGCACTGGTGGCCGCTGCCGGCTGGTTCCCTCCGCAATTGCTGGTGCCGCCGTCCCACGTCTACCAGGCGTTCAGCGAACTGCTCGGCAGCGGCGAGCTGCGCGAGCACCTGGCTGTCAGCCTGTCGCGGCTGGGCAGCGGCTTTACCCTGGGCGCCCTCGGCGGCCTGCTGTTCGGCACGGCCCTGGCGCTGTCGAGGCAGGTCGAAGCCTATTGCGCGCCGCTGTTCCATACCCTGCGGCAGATTCCCTCGATCGCCCTGATCCCGATGTTCATCCTGTTTTTCGGCGTCGAGGAAACCTTCAAGGTCCTGATCGTGTTCAAGGCCGCCTTCTTCCCGGTGGCGCTGGCCACCTGCGAGGGTATACGAGGCATTCCACGCAGCCATTTCGAAGTGGCCGACGTCTACCGCCTGCCCCTGTCGACCCTGATCAAGGACGTCGCCTTCCCCGCCGCCGCGCCACCGATCCTGACCGGCCTGCGCATCGGCCTCAGCCGTGCCTGGATGGTGCTGATCGCCGCGGAATTGCTGGCCGCCGACAGCGGCCTCGGGCAGATGATCGAGATGAGCCGGCAGATGATGCGCATCGATGTGGTGATGGTCGGCGTGGTGGTGGCCGGGGCGGTCGGCTTCGTGCTCGATCATGGCCTGCGTCTGCTGGAAAAGCGCCTGTTCCGCTGGAAAACGCAATGATGAAGAAATACCTCTTGCCCCTGCGCGGCCTGCTCCTGCCACTGCTGCTGATCGCCGCCTGGGAATACCTGTCGCGGCAGGGCGCCAGCCACGCCTACGCCTTCGTCCCGCTGGCACGCATCGGTTCGGCGATCGGCGAATTGCTGGCCAGCGGCGAACTCTGGTTGAGCGTATCCGCCAGCCTGCTGCGCACTTGCCTCGGCCTGCTCTACGGCGTGCTCGCCGGCTTTGCCGTGGGCCTGGCGATGGCCCGCTCGCGCATCGCCGAGCGCCTGCTGGCACCGCTCTACCACACGCTGCGCCAGGTCCCGATCCTCGGGCTGATCCCGTTGATCGCCCTGTGGTTCGGCAGTGGCGAGTTTTCTAAGGTGCTGCTGGTCTCGCTGGCGGCCTTCTACCCGATGGCGCTCAACACCTTCGAGGGCTTCTCCCACGTCGAACGACGCCACCTGGAAGTCGGGCGCATCTATGCCCTGACGCCGTTGCAGCGGCTCGTCCATGTGGAGCTGCCCAGCGCTCTGCCCAGCCTGTCCAACGGCGTACTGCATGCGCTGGCCTTCGCCTGGGTCAGCTCGGTGGGCTGCGAGTTGTTCCTCGCCACGGGAATGGGCCTGGGCAACCTGATGATGAACGCCGAGACCGGCTCGCGCATGGAGATCGTGGTGATCGCCGTGCTCTGCGTCGGCCTGCTCGGCTATGCCATGAACCAGCTCTTTTCACGCCTCAGCCGGCACCTGTTGCGCTGGCGCAATCTTCGTCGCTAGGTGAACCCGATGACCGCCATTCTCGCGCCACGACTGCTCGACCACGAACAGCGCCAGCCCGGCGCCCTGGAGATACGTGGCCTGAATAAACGCTACCGGATCGACGGCCAGTCGCTGCCGGTATTGCAGAACATCGACCTGCAGGTGCGTCCCGGCGAGTTCGTCAGCATCGTCGGCGCCAGTGGCTGTGGCAAATCCACCCTGCTGCGCCTGATCGTCGGCCTGGAGGACGACTTCGACGGGCAGATCCGCCTGGATGGCGAGCCCATTTCCGGCACCAGCCTGGAGCGCGGCATCGTGTTCCAGGACCACCGCCTGTTCCCCTGGAAGACCGTCGAGCAGAACATCCTGCTGGCACTGAAGAACAGCCGCCTGAGCCGCCAGGAGAAAGCCGGGCGGGTCGCCGAGCACCTGGCACTGGTCGGCCTGAGCGGTTTCGAGCAGGCCTACCCGCACCAGTTGTCTGGCGGCATGGCGCAGCGCGCGGCCATCGCCCGGGCGCTGATCACGCGACCGAAGGTACTGTTGCTCGACGAACCCTTCGGCGCCCTCGACGCCCTCACCCGGATTCGCCTGCAACACGAATTGCAGCGCATCTGGGTGCAGCAGCGCAGCACCATGATCATGGTCACCCACGATGTCGAGGAGGCGCTGTACCTGGGCGACCGGGTGATCGTCATGGACCCCAGACCGGGCCGTATCCGCCATGAGGTCAGGGTCGAGCAACCACACCCGCGGGACCGCCAGTCCTCTCACCTGCACAGGCTCAGGGACGAGTTGCTACTGGAGCTGACGGGGCAGGACGCCCTTTGAATGCCCGCGAATCGGACGTCGAGATGGACGCTTCAACGCGAAATGCCCATATCCCAGTAGCCCCCGTGCGGGCTGGCTGAGGAGCGGATGCGGCATCGCCTGGCCACGGTAGCGGGCCCGTTCTGGCGGCACGGCCTGAAGACAATCGCGGGTGAATGGCCTGTTTTTGTTGATACTTCGTCATGAACGGTAAGCGACGGGTTTCAGACTCGAAACCAAATCCCGACCCGCTCCTGCCTGCCGCCGGCAGTCGCTCCTGCTACAATCTGGCGCCCTCACCCCCGAGCCCGTGCCGTGACCAACGCCTTTTCCTCCCTGCCACTGCCCGCCTCGATGCTGGCCAACCTCGATGACCTCGGTTATCGCGAGATGACGCCGATCCAGGCCAGCAGCCTGCCGTTGATCCTCAAGGGGCGCGACCTGATCGCCCAGGCCAAAACGGGCAGCGGCAAGACAGCGGCCTTCGCGATCGGTCTGCTCAAGCCGATCAACCCACGCTTCTTCGGCTGCCAGGCGCTGGTACTGTGCCCGACCCGGGAACTGGCCGACCAGGTCGCCAAGGAGATTCGCCGCCTGGCCCGCGCCGAAGCCAACATCAAGGTGCTCACCCTGTGCGGTGGCGTGCCCTTCGGCCCGCAGATCGGCTCGCTGGAGCACGGTGCGCATATCATCGTCGGCACACCGGGGCGGGTGCAGGAGCATCAGAACAAGGGCACGCTGAAGCTCGACGGCCTCAACACCCTGGTCCTCGACGAAGCCGACCGGATGCTCGACATGGGCTTCATCGACAGCATCGCCGCGATCATCGAGCGCACCCCGGGTCGCCGCCAGACCCTGCTGTTCTCCGCCACCTACCCGGACGCCATCGAGCAGCTCGCCGCCCGTTTCCTGCGCGATCCCGAGCGAGTCGAAGTAGAGAGCGTGCATGACGAGGGCCAGATCAAGCAGCGCTTCTACGAGATCGACGGCAAGCAGCGCGAGGAAGCGGTGATCGCCCTGCTGCGCCATTTCCGCAGCCAGCCGACCGTCGCCTTCTGCGCCACCCGTCAACAATGCGACGAAATCGCGGCCCGCCTGGAAGCCGAGAAGATTTCCGCCGCGGCGCTGCACGGTGACCTGGAGCAACGCGAGCGCGATCAGGTGCTGACACTATTCGCCAACCGCAGCCTGAGCGTGCTGGTGGCCACCGACGTGGCCGCCCGTGGCCTGGATATCGCAGGCCTGGAGGCAGTGATCAACGTCGAGCTCAGCCGCGACCCGCAGGTCCACGTGCACCGCATCGGCCGTAGCGGCCGGGCCGGGGCCAAAGGCCTGGCGCTGTCGCTGGTCGCCCCAGCCGAGGCATCCCGCGCCCAGGCCATCGAAACCCAGCAGGGCGCGCCGCTGAGCTGGCACCTGCTCAACGAACTGCAGCCCCATGCGCAGGCCCTGTTGCCACCGATGCGCACCCTGTGCATCGGCGCCGGGCGCAAGGACAAGCTGCGCCCCGGCGATATTCTCGGTGCGCTCACGGGCGAAGGCGGCATCAGCGGTGCACAGGTCGGGAAAATCGCAATTTTCGATCATCAGGCCTATGTTGCAGTGGATCGGGAAGTGGCCAGCCAGGCATTGCAATGCCTGACCCGAGGCAGGATCAAAGGACGCGGTCTCAAGGTACGAGCCGTATAGATAGATGACCTTCTCCATCGGAAACGGTCGGATTTGACGCAGGATGGGTGAATCTTCCAGCAATGCTGTGCCATGATCGCCCCGAGTTTTGGAGACCCCCGTGCGCAACATTCTCGTTGTCGAAGACAGCCCCCTGGTGTTGAAGATCCTGGAGCATCTGTTTCGCCAGGAACCGACCCTGCAACCGTTGTTCTGCGCTTCGCTGGCCGAGGCGCAGGTGATGCTGGAAACCTCGCGGGAACTGTTCTTCGCCGCCATCGTCGACCTCAACCTGCCCGATGCGCCGAATGGCGAGGTCGTCGATGTGGTGATGCGCGCCAAGGTGCCCTGCATCGTGCTTACCGGTTCCTATGACGAGCATCGCCGCGACGAATTGCTGCTCAAGGGCGTGGTCGACTACGTGCTCAAGGAAAGCCAGCACTCCTACGAGTACGCCTTCCGCCTGATCCATCGCCTGGAAAGCAACTGCAACGTGAAGATCCTGGTCGCCGAGGACTCGGACGCGACCCGCCACTTCATCCGCCGCGTGCTCACCCCGCACCTGTACCAGATAATCGACGCCTGCGACGGCGACGAGGCGCTGCGTATTCTCCAGGAGCAACCGGACATCGACCTGTTCCTGGTCGATCACAGCATGCCGGGCATCAGTGGCTTCGAGCTGGTCAAGTTGCTGCGCCAGAAGATGCGCCGCAACGAACTGATCATCCTCGGCCTGTCCGCCGACGCCAAGGGCTCGCTCAGCGCCCTGTTCATCAAGCATGGCGCCGATGACTTCCTGCGCAAGCCGTTCTGTTCGGAAGAGCTGAATTGCCGGGTCATGTCGACCCTCGAGCGGCGCGACATGTTGCGCGCGCTGAAGCAGGCGGCCCTGTTCGACTCGCTCACCGGGCTGCTCAATCGCCGGGCCTTCTACGAGCAGGGCGTGCAGCAGTTCCGCCTGGCCCAGCGCGGCCAGCAGGCCCTGAGCGTGGCCATGCTCGACCTCGATTTCTTCAAGACCATCAACGATGAGCATGGCCACGCCAGCGGCGATGCCGCCCTGGTGGCCTTCGCCCGCAGCCTGCGCGCGGCATTGCCGGATGCCCTCATCGGCCGCCTGGGCGGTGAGGAGTTCGCCCTGGTCAGCCAGATGGATGCCGCCAGGCTCGGAGAGGCGCTGGATACGCTGCGAATCGAACTGGCCAGCCTGCGCTATGCCGGTAACGCCCCGCCCCTGTCCTTCAGCGCCGGCATCTTCCACGCGCCCGCCGAAGACCTGGAATCCTTCCTCCACGAAGCCGACCATCGCCTCTACCAGGCCAAGCGCAGCGGGCGCAGCAAGACAGTGGCGGCATAAGGCCGCGCCAGACCTGGCGCGATGCGCTTCGCCTTGCGGCTCGTGACTGTGGCCGCTATTGCGTGGGGGTCAGCCCATGCTGCTCATAGATGCGCAAATAGGTGCCATCGGCCTTCATCGCGGCGATTTCGCGGTCGAAGTCAGCGACTATCCGCTCGCAGTCGGGCAGGCTGCGCCTCACCAAGATATGCAGGCCATTGCTTTTCAGCAGCACCGGCAGGAAGACCAGGTCATCCTTGATGGTGCGCGTGTCGAGCTTGAGATAATGCTCAGCCACCAGCTCATCCTCCAGCACCAGCCTGACCCGGCCGGCAGCCAGCATCCGCGAGGCCATGGTGAAATCCATGACCGGCACCTTGTGCAGACTTTCATTGCCATCGAATGCGGCCGAGTAACTGTAGCCACGCACGACGGCGATGCTGTAGGGCAGCATGTCGGCCATGCTGTCGATGCGTATCGGCTCGTCGGCACGCCGCTGCAGCAAGCGGATGCGGTTGAACAGGTAGGGCTGCGAGAACAGGCCGTAAAGGGCCCGTTCATCGCTGTACCAGGCGCTGACGATCACGTCGTAGTCACCCTGTTGCAGGCCACGCAGTGCCCTGGCCCAGGGCACCTCTATATAACGCGAGTCGTGTCCGCCGCGCCTCAGGGCCGTAGCGACCAGGTCAGTGGCCAGCCCACCGTTGAGCAGGCCCTGGTCGGTAAACGGCGCCCACGGGTTGGCGACCAGGCGCAACGGCTCGGCACGGGCGTAGAGACTTGAGCAAAAGACCCAGGCCAACAGTGCCCACGGAACAACAGCCTTCATTCCCTCTCCAATCCGCGTACCTCAAGAGTACTGTCGCTATGGGTAGAACGCGCACGTAGCCGCGCCATCGCCCGGCCGTTCGGTAATAGAACAGGAGCGCTAGGGTCTGTTGCCGTTTCGTCGCGACCGCGCCGGAGCCAGTTTTTACACGAGGCGAGGCGCGAGATGCGAAGTTTAGTGGGCTAAATGAGCCATCGAGTAACGCTGCATCGTGTAAAAACTGGCCCGGCCCTGCGGGTTGTGCGAGAAATAACCCCCGCTGTCGTTGCAGGACTTGCCAAGGGAATGACCATTGCCTGCGTCCTGCGCCTAACCGGGGGTTATTTCTCGCGACAACGCGGCTTGCGCCGAAACGGCAACAGACCCTAGATACCTGTCTGTAACCTTCATCGCTTCGCTTGCTAAGATCGTGCCTTATTCGGTATTCGTGCCGTCTCCCGCTCACCACATTCGCATCGACGGGTAGCCTTCGCCCCATGTCGTCAACCTTCAGCAATACCCTGCGGCGCCTGTGGGCGCGCGAGAAGTTCACCTACGGCATCCGGGTGCTGATATCCCTGTCCGGCTCGATGGCCCTGTGCTGGCTGCTGGACCAGATCGAGTTCGTGATCCCGCTGTTCCTCGGCTGCATCGCAGCGGCCCTGGCCGAGAGTGACGATCACTGGCGCGGTCGCCTGCAGGCACTGCTGGTGACCCTGGTGTGCTTCGCGGCGACAGCCGTTTCCGTGCAATTGCTGTTTCCCTACCCCTGGCTGTTCGTCATCGGCCTGGCCCTGGCGGCATTCAGCATGACCCTGCTCGGCGGCATCGGCGAGCGCTATGCCGCCGTGGCCCAGGCCACGCTGATCCTGGCGATCTACACGGCCATCGGCCTGGAGCACCGTGGTGGGGAAATCGGCAGTTTCTGGCAGGAACCCCTGCTGCTGATCTCCGGCGCGGCCTGGTATGGCGTGCTGGCAGTAGTCTGGAGCCTGCTGTTCAGCCAGCAGCCGGTACAGCAGGCGCTGTCCAGGGTGTTCTTGGAGCTGGGTAGCTACCTGCGCCTGAAATCGTCGCTCTTTGAACCGCTACGTCATCTCGATGTGGAACAGCGTCGCCTGGAACTGGCCCGGCAGAACGGCAAGGTGGTCACGGCGCTGAACCTGGCCAAGGAAATCATCCTCAGCCGCATGAGCCGCAAGCGCAGCGGGCAGAAGACCAATCGCTACCTGAAGCTGTACTTCATCGCCCAGGATATCCACGAGCGCGCCAGTTCCTCGCACTACCCGTACAACGCCCTGGCGGAAGCCTTCTTCCACAGTGACGTGATGTTCCGCTGCCAGCGCCTGCTCAGCCAGCAGGGCAAGGCCTGCCAGGGACTGAGCCGGGCGATCCGCATGCGCCAGCCGTTCGACTACAGCGAAAACAGCGAGGCGATGACCGACCTCGATGCCTCGTTGAACTACCTGCGCGAACAGAACAACCCCAACTGGCGGCGCCTGCTGCGCTCGCTGGCGGCGCTGACCGGCAACCTGGCGACGCTGGAGCACAAGCTGGCCAGCGCCAGCAATCCCGACGCCCTGGCCGACGAGCAGGACAGCGCCCTGCTCGACCGCTCGCCGCAGACCTGGCGCGAAGCCTTCGACCGCCTGCGCCAGCACTTCTCGGTAACCTCGCTGGTGTTCCGTCACGCCCTGCGCCTGTCCATCGCCCTGGCCGCCGGCTACGGCCTGCTGCACCTGATCCATCCCAAGCAGGGCTACTGGATTCTGCTCACCACCCTGTTCGTCTGCCGCCCCAGCTATGGCGCCACGCGCCTGCGCCTGATGCAGCGGATCAGCGGCACCCTGGTCGGGCTGGTGGCCGGCTGGGCGCTGATCAGCCTGTTTCCCGACCCGCGCCTGCAATCGCTGTTCGCGGTGCTGGCCGGGGTGGCCTTCTTCATCAACCGGGTCGACCGCTATACCCTGGCGACCACTGCCATGACCCTGGTGGTGGTGCTGTGCTTCAACCAGGTCGGCGACGGCTATGCGCTGATCCTGCCGCGCCTGGTGGATACCGTGCTGGGCACGCTGATCGCCGGCCTGGCGGTGTTCTTCATCCTGCCGGACTGGCAGGGCCGCAAGCTCAACCAGGTGCTGAGCAACACCCTGGCGTGCAACAGCCGCTACCTGGTGCAGATCATGCAGCAGTACGAATCCGGCAAGCGCGACGACCTCAGCTACCGCATCGCCCGGCGCAACGCGCACAACGCCGATGCGGCGCTGTCGACCACCCTGTCGAACATGCTTCTGGAGCCCGGCCAGTTCCGCAAGGATGCCGAGACAGGCTTCCGCTTCCTGGTCCTGTCGCACACCCTGCTCAGCTACCTGTCCGGTCTCGGTGCGCACCGCGAGGCACTGGTCGAAGATGCCAGCGATGCACTTCACGAGCGCGCCGCCGAGCACATCGCCCGCAGCCTCGACGAGATCGCCGCCTGCCTGCGCGACAACCGACCGGTCGAGGTCTACGACGAACTCGATCAATCCCTGTCCGAGGAACTGGAACAACTTCCGGATGAAATAGACGAAGGCCATCGCCTCGTTCAAGTGCAACTCAGCCTGATCTGCCGCCAATTGGCGCCACTGCGCACCCTGGTGGCGCATTTGCAGAAGAGCCATGCGGAAGAGCCAGCGGCGGCTTGAGGCAAGGTCAGCAAGGAGGCAACTGCGGACATTCGTTATTCCTCCGTCATTCCCGCGAAGGCGGGAACCCAAATAAAAAAGCGCTTCTGGGTTCCCGCCTTCGCGGGAATGACGGCTAAACACACCGTGCAAGAGCGATAATCGCGTGTACGTCCGTTTTTGCCTCACAGCAGCCCATCGCCTCATCACAAGCACTGCTCGCCTAAGCGCCCCGGCAACCCTAGAATGCGCGCCTTTCCCGTCATCCAGAGGTCCATGCCGTGGCGTTCTTCCCGGTCATCATCATTGGCGCCGGCGCCGCAGGCCTGATGTGCGCGGCGCAGGCCGGTGCCCGTGGGCGCCAGGTCTTGTTGCTGGACCACGCCAACAAGCCGGGCAAGAAGATCCTCATGTCCGGTGGCGGACGCTGCAACTTCACCAACCTCTATGTCGAGCCAGCCAACTTCCTGTCGCAGAACCCGCACTTCTGCAAATCGGCCCTGGCCCGCTACACCCAGTGGGATTTCATCGGCCTGGTCGCCGCCCATGGCGTGCCCTACCACGAGAAAAAACTCGGCCAGCTGTTCTGCGACAACAAGGCCAGCGACATCCTCGACATGCTGCTGAGCGAATGCGCGAGCGCTGGCGTCGACCTGCGCATGGACACCCGCATCGAGACCATCGAAAAGACCGATGACGGCTATCGCCTGGCCAGCAGCGCCGGCGCCTTCACCTGCCAGTCCCTGGTGATCGCCACCGGCGGCCTGTCGATCCCGACCCTCGGCGCAACGGGCTTCGGCTACCAGGTCGCCCGCCAATTCGGCCACGACCTGCTGCCCACCCGCGCCGCCCTGGTGCCCTTCACCGTCACCGATCCACAGCTCAAGGCGTTGTGCACGGAATTGTCCGGCACCTCGGTGGAAGACTGCGTGGTGAGCTGCAATGGCCAACGCTTCAAAGAAAACATCCTGTTCACCCATCGCGGCCTGTCTGGTCCGGCGATCCTGCAGATATCCTCGTACTGGCATCCCGGCGATGCCATCCATATCGACCTGCTGCCGCACCTCGACCTGCCCGAGTGGCTGCTCGACCAGCAACGCGAACGGCCCAACAGCGAACTGAAGACACTGCTCGGCGAACTGTTCACCAGGAAAATGGCGGCGCTGCTGGCCGAGCACTGGTTCGCCTGCAAACCCCTGAAGCAGTACACCCCCGCCGAATTGAAGGCCATCGCCGAAACGCTGTCGAACTGGACGCTGGTGCCGGCCGGCACCGAAGGCTACCGCACCGCCGAAGTCACCCTGGGCGGCGTAGACACCCGCGAAGTGTCGTCCAAGACCATGGAGTCGCTGAAATCCTCCGGGCTGTACTTCATCGGCGAGGTGCTCGACGTCAGCGGCCACCTGGGCGGCTTCAACTTCCAATGGGCCTGGGCTTCGGCCCATGCGGCCGCGCAATACGTGTGACGCGCCAGCAGGCCGGGCGGTAACACTATGGTTATCTGAAGCAGACAGCATGAGGCGCGTTTAGCTGCCATATTGACAAGCATTCTGCCACTATATGCCGCGTGCGCCGGGGAAGGCGCCTGTTCGCTGAGTTTACGAATGTCCAGCCTGCTTAAATCGGTAGGGTCGCGTCTCGTTGCGATCCTGGCCTTCTTCGTGCTGTCCTGCTCATTGCTGGCATTGCCCGGCCATGCGGCCGTGCGCGTCGATCAGGAGCAGGCGCTGGACCTGCTCGGCCATGCCGACTACCTGATCGATCCCACCCAGGAACTCGACCTGCAGACCCTGATCGCCAATCCGCAACGCTTTCATAGCAGTGCCGGGCTGCACGACCTGAGCTTCGGCTATCTGCGTGGCGCCGTGTGGCTGCGCCTGGAAGTGACCTCCGCCGAGGCGAGCCCGGCGACCTGGCTGCTGGAAGTGGACTATCCCTCGCTGGACCACGCCCAGTTGTTCGACGTCGGTGCCGATGGCGTACGCCACGGCGAGGCTGGCGATATGGTCGCCCTGAACCAGCGTAGCGTCAGCCATCGCAACCCCTTGTTCAAGGTGCGCTTGCAGCCAGGCGAGAGCCGTACCCTGTACCTGCACGCCACTTCCGAAGGCAGCATGACGCTCAGTGGCAAACTGTGGCCAGACGCCGCCTTCGAGCAGCACAGCCAGAATGGCTACGCGGTGCACTCGGCCTACAGCGGTATCCTCTTCGCCCTGGTCTGCTACAACCTGCTGCTTTTCATCGTCCTGCGCGAGCGGCCATTTCTCTATTACGTGCTGTTCGTCGCCGCCTTCGGCACCGGCGTGCTTTCACTCAACGGCCTCGGCCCGCAATACCTGTGGAGCGGAGCTGGCTGGTGGACCAACCGCGCCTTGCCGATCGGTTTCAGCGTGTCCGCGGCGATCGCCATCCTGTTCACCCGCAGCTTCCTCGACACCCACCGCTGGGTGCCGCACTGGGATCGCTGGCTGCGGCGCGTGTTCTTCGTCCTCGCCATCGCCGCCATTGCCACGGTGCTGCTGCCGGTCCAGCGCGCCCTGCAGACCATGTCCCTGGTCGGCATCATCGGCACGCTGGTGCTGCTCAGCGCCGGTTTCGTCTGCGTACGCCACCGAGTACCGGGGGCCAGTCTGTTCGTGCTGGCCTGGGGCTTGCTGCTGCTCGGCGTATCGCTGCTGGCCCTGCGCAACTTCGCCGTGCTGCCGTCGAACTTTTTCACCCTGCACGCCATGCAGATTGGCTCGGCCCTGGAAATGATCCTGTTGTCGTTCGCCCTGGCCGCTCGCTTCAACCAGCACAAGCGCCTGCGCGAGGAAGAGCTGCAAGAGCATGAGCGTGAGCTCGAACAGCGGGTGGCCGAGCGCACCGAGGCGCTCGAAGCGGCCAATCAGCGTCTGCGCGCAATGGCCATGAAAGACCCGCTGACCAGCCTGCCCAATCGCAACTCGCTGCAACGACAGATGGACATGGCCCTGCGCCGTGCCCAGCGCCGCCAGGAGTTGCTCGGCGTGATGCTGATCGACCTCGACGGTTTCAAACCGATCAACGACCAGCTCGGCCATGCCGCTGGCGACCTGGTACTGGTCGAAGTCGCCCGGCGCATCCAGTCCTGCTCGCGGGAAACCGATACCCCGGCGCGCCTGGGCGGCGATGAGTTCGTTCTGGTCTGCGAAACCATCGCCAGCAGCGAAGATGCCCATTATCTGGCCGAACGCATGCGCGAGGTCATCAGCCGCCCCATCGAGCTGGAAGATGGCCAACCGGTAACGGTCGGCGCCAGCATCGGGGTGGCCCTCACCCTTGGCGAAGAAGACAGCAAATCCCTCATGCGCCGGGCCGACGAAGCCATGTATGCCGCCAAGTCCGCCGGGCGCAACCGCGTGCATGTCGAGCAACCGTAGCGAGGACTGCGGCCGTGGCGCTACCATCTCGCTCCCCCTTTTCAACACACGCCGATGAACATCACCTGGACCTTCAAGCATAACCACGACCTCGACAAACACGAGTTGTACGCGGTACTGGCCCTGCGAACAGCAGTCTTCGTCGTCGAACAGAACTGCCCTTACCAGGAAGTCGACGGCAAGGATCTGGAAGGTGATACCTGCCACTTGATGGCCTGGCGCGATGGCGAACTGATCGCCTACCTGCGCCTGCTCGACCCGCAGCGACACGCGGGCCAGGCCACCATTGGCCGGGTCGCCACCGCAGCCAACGCACGCGGCCTCGGACTGGGCCATCGACTGATGGAGCGCGCCGTGGCGATCTGCGCCGAGCGCTGGCCCGGCGCCGGCTTGTATCTGTCAGCCCAGGCGCACCTGCAGAACTACTACGGCCGTCATGGTTTCCAGGCGGTGACCGAGGCCTATCTGGAAGACGGGATTCCTCATGTCGGCATGCGCCGTGACTGACAAGCTGCTCTTGCAACGCCAGGTCATCGAACGCCTGGAAGCCGACCTGGCCAATGCCATCGCCGCTGCCGACAGCGCTCGCCAGGCCGCGACCAATGAAGAGAGCAAGGCCGAGAACAAATACGACACGCGCGGCCTGGAAGCCTCCTACCTGGCTGCCGGGCAGTCACGACGGGTCGAGGAAATCCGCCAATCCCTGCAAGCATGGCGTGCCCTGAAAATGCGCGACTACGATGAAGGCCTGGGTATCCAGCTCGGCGCCCTGGTCTGGCTGGAAAACGACCAGGGCCAGCAGCAATGCCTCCTGCTCGGCCCGGACGGCGCGGGAATCAAGCTCGTCCATGGCCAGCAGAGCCTCATGCTCATCACGCCACAGGCACCTCTCGGCCAGCAACTGATTGGCCAAGGCATTGGAGACAGGGTCAACAGTGGCAACGCAGCCTGGGAAATCCTCGACATCCGCTGATCGTTATCCAACCGCCAGCCTGCACGATCTTTCGATTCAACGACTTACGCACCTTTAGCGTGGACCAACCTGTGGATAACGAGGGGACGGATGGCTGTATCCCGGTCTGCACGTGCCTTGCGGGCAATTGCCTGTTTTTCGAGCTAAAAGCCTCTGCCCTGCATTTATCGGGTCTTTAAAAGTTATTCAGGATCAGTCACTTACACACACAGGGCGGGGATCACTCTGTGGATAAAACGGGGATTAAGCGCTACAAGCCAGGCAAGATGAGGCCCGCAGGCAATCGATCACTTTTCGTACAACCGCCAGGTTTTCCCAACTATCCACTGGCAGGATAAAAAATCCATGGAGATCAGATAATTACACACAAATGCCGGGGATCGATCTGTGGGTAACACGGGGATGGATAGCGATAAGCGAGGCACACCGGGCCTCTGCGCACTGTGATCATTTTTCCGGCAGTTCACGCCAGGTCAGATAGACCCGCAGGTCGAACTCCAGTTGCTGATAACCCGGCAGCATGTATTCACAGAGCTGATAGAAGGCCTTGTTGTGGTCCGGTTCCTTCAGGTGCGCCAGCTCGTGCACCACGATCATCTGCAGGAATTGCGGCGCGGCGTCACGAAACAGCGAGGCGACACGGATCTCCTTCTTCGCCTTGAGCCTAGCGCCCTGCACCCGCGATACCGCCGTATGCAAACCCAGGGCCCGATGCGTCAGGTCGAGGCGATTGTCATACAGCACCTTGTCGATGGCCGGCGCATTGCGCAGGTGCTCCTGCTTGAGCTGGCAGACATAGGCGTACAGGGCCTTGTCGCTCTGAATGCCATGACGCTCGGGATAACGCCGCTGCAGATAGTCGCCGATACGACCACTGTCGATGAGCTGGCGAACCTGCTCCTGCAACGCAGCGGGATAGGCCTGGAGATACTTCAAGCGACTCATGGCTGGAGCAGACGCCTTGGCAGTGGCAAAAGGGATTCAGGCTGTGGCAGATGCGCAGCAGCCGTGCGCCTGGCATTACAACGCAAAAGCGCGCCTCTCGGCGCGCTCCTGCTTGTAGCGTGAAGCTCAGCGCAGCATCAATTGATCTTCGGGTCCAGCTCGCCGCGCGCATAACGGGCGAACATCGCGTCCAGCGAGATCGGCTTGATCTTCGAAGCATTGCCAGCGGTGCCGAAGGCTTCGTAACGGGCGATGCACACGTCGCGCATGGCCGTGACGGTCTTGGCCAGGTATTTGCGCGGGTCGAACTCGCTGCGGTTCTTGGCCATGAACTCACGGATCGCGCCGGTGGAAGCCAGACGCAAGTCGGTGTCGATGTTGACCTTGCGCACGCCGTGCTTGATGCCTTCGACGATTTCCTCGACCGGCACGCCGTAGGTTTCCTTGATGTCGCCGCCGTACTCGTTGATGATTTTCAGCCATTCCTGCGGAACGGACGACGAACCGTGCATCACCAGGTGGGTGTTGGGGATGCGCTTGTGGATCGCCTTGATCTGCTCGATCGCCAGGATGTCGCCGGTAGGCGGCTTGGTGAACTTGTAGGCGCCGTGGCTGGTGCCGATGGCGATGGCCAGGGCGTCGACCTGGGTCTTCTTGACGAAATCGGCGGCCTCTTCCGGGTCGGTCAGCATCTGGCTGTGGTCGAGCACGCCTTCGGCGCCGACGCCGTCTTCTTCACCGGCCAGGCCGGTCTCCAGGGAGCCGAGCACACCCAGCTCGCCCTCCACGGAAACGCCACAGGCATGGGCGAAGGACACCACGCGGCGGGTCACTTCGACGTTGTACTCGTAGGAGGTCGGGGTCTTGCCGTCCTCACCCAGCGAGCCGTCCATCATCACCGAGCTGAAGCCCAGCTGGATCGAGCGCTGGCAGATGTCCGGGCTGGTGCCGTGGTCCTGGTGCATCACCACCGGGATGTGCGGGAATTCTTCCACCGCAGCCAGGATCAGGTGACGCAGGAACGGCGCGCCGGCGTATTTGCGGGCACCAGCGGAGGCCTGCACGATGACCGGCGAATCGGTCTTGTCGGCGGCTTCCATGATCGCGCGCATCTGCTCAAGGTTGTTGACGTTGAAGGCCGGCACGCCGTAGCCGAATTCGGCGGCGTGGTCGAGCATCTGGCGCATGCTGATAAGTGCCATTGGTTTCCTGTCTCCCGCTGTGGAGTTCGTTGATTCGCAAGCCTGCCGAAGCGGCAGGCGATATTCAAGCCAGGCGGCCAAAAGCCGCCAGCGGCACCACCAGGCGGCACCGCGTTTACTGCATTCCTGTCTCCGACCACAGCCTGAGCTGTCCGTTTAACGCTGCCGCGTGAATCGCGCGTTACTGACTCATTTCAGCGTGCGCATCACGGACAATGCTGCTGCCCCGCGTCGCGGCGCGCGGTCGGGTCACCACTGCTCTGCGCCTCGACCCGCTGGTCATCCTGCGTGGTCGGCAGGATCACCTCGGACGGAGTGAAAATCTCGCACGCATCGGGACCGCCCCCGTCGCTACTGCAACCGGCCAGGCCGGCACATACCAACATCATAATCACTGGATTACGCATGGCTCGACTCCTTCCTCTGTGTGTCCTCTTGGAGCCGGTTTACGCTCTGTTAGTCCCGTAGGGTGGACAACGCTTTTTTGTCCACCATTTCGATCGCAGAACGGTGGACGGATAGAGCGTCGTCCACCCTACGAACCACTTTGCTGCTATCTCAATAAACGGGTCGCCTAAAGAGCGTGAACAGGTTCTTTGCAAAAGACCATGCAGATGAAGGAATCGTTTAGACCAAAGCGTTACTTCGCCGCGCGCTGCTCCAGCACCTCAACGGCAGGCAGCACCTTGCCTTCGACGAATTCGAGGAACGCGCCGCCACCGGTGGAAATGTAGGAGATACGCTCGGCCACAGCATATTTATCGATGGCCGCCAGGGTATCGCCCCCACCGGCGATGGAGAATGCCGAACTGTCGGCGATGGCTTCGGCCAGCACCTTGGTGCCGTTGCCGAACTGGTCGAACTCGAACACGCCGACCGGGCCGTTCCACAGGATGGTCTTCGACGACTTCAGCAGTTCGGCGAACTGGGCAGCGGTCTGCGGGCCGATATCGAGGATCATGTCGTCGTCGGCAACGTCGGCGATGGCCTTGACCGTGGCTTCGGCGTCTTCGGCGAAGGCCTTGGCCACCACCACGTCGACCGGCAGCGGCACGCTGACCTTGGCCGCGATGGCCTTGGCGGTATCGACCAGATCGGCTTCATACAGTGACTTGCCAACCTTGTGCCCAGCCGCCGCGAGGAAAGTGTTGGCGATGCCGCCACCGACGATCAACTGGTCACAGATCTGCGCCAGGCTGTTGAGCACGTCGAGCTTGGTCGACACCTTGGAGCCGGCGACGATGGCCGCCAGCGGACGCTGCGGGTTGTCCAGGGCCTTGCCCAGGGCATCCAGCTCGGCCGCCAGCAGCGGGCCGGCAGCGGCGACGGCGGCGAACTTGGCCACGCCATGGGTCGAGCCTTCGGCACGGTGGGCGGTGCCGAAGGCGTCCATCACGAACACGTCGCACAGGGCCGCGTATTGCTTGGCCAGCTCGTCGGCGTTCTTCTTCTCGCCCTTGTTGAAACGCACGTTCTCGAACAGCACCAGGTCGCCGGCCTGCAGCTCGACGCCAGCGAGGTAGTCGCTGACCAGCGGCACGTCACGGCCCAGGGCCTTGCCCAGGTACTCGGCGACCGGCTTGAGGCTGTTCTCTTCGCTGAACTCGCCTTCGGTGGGACGCCCCAGGTGCGAGCAGACCATCACCGCCGCGCCTTTTTCCAGGGCCAGCTTGATGGTCGGCAGGGAGGCGAGAATACGTGCATCGCTCTTCACCACGCCGTCTTTCACCGGCACGTTCAGGTCCTCGCGGATCAATACGCGCTTACCCTTGAGGTCGAGGTCGGTCATTTTCAAAACGGTCATGCTGTCAGTCCTTTAAAAAGGCCGGTTGATGGTTTTTTGTTCAGTGCAAACGCCAAGAAAATGCCCGGCGACATCGAGCATCCGGTTGGCGAACCCCCATTCGTTGTCGAACCAGGCCAGCAGGTTGACCAGGCGCGGGCCGGAAACCCGGGTCTGGCTGCCGTCGACGATGGCCGAATGGGCATCATGGTTGAAGTCGCAGCTGGCGTGCGGCAATTCCGTGTAAGCCAGCAAACCTTGCAGCGGGCCCGCCTCGGCGGCGCCTCTCAGGATCCGGTTGATTGCCTCGGCCGAGGTATCGCGCGCGGTCTGCAAGGTGATGTCCAGGCAGGAGACGTTCACCGTCGGCACCCGAATGGCTTTGGCCTGGATTCGTCCGCCAAGTTCCGGAAGCAGCCGCTCTATACCGCGCGCCAGCCCCGTGGAAACCGGAATCACCGACTGGAAGGCCGAGCGCGTGCGGCGCAGGTCTTCGTGATGATAGGCGTCGATCACCGGCTGGTCGTTCATTGCCGAGTGGATGGTGGTGATGGAGATGTATTCCAGCCCCACCGCCTCGTTCAGCAGCTTGAGCAGCGGCACGCTGCAATTGGTGGTGCAGGAGGCGTTCGACAGCAGCCGCTCGCTGCCGTCGAGTACCTGCTGGTTGACGCCGTAGACCACGGTAGCATCGATATCCGCTTCGCTGGCCATCGGCTGGGAAAACAGCACCCGTGGCGCGCCAGCGGCGAGGAAACGCTCGCCATCGGCGCGTGTGTGGTAGACGCCGGAGCATTCCAGCACCAGATCGATATCCAGGCCGCGCCAATCGACCGACTCCGGCTGGGCTTCGCGCAGCACCTGCACGCACCTGCCGTTGAGATGCAGGCAATCGCCATCGACCCGCACCTCGCCGGGGAAACGGCCGTGGGTGGAGTCGAAACGGGTCAGGTATTCGATGCTGGCCTGGTCGGCCAGGTCGTTGAGCGCGACGATTTCCAGCCCAGCCGCCGCCCCACGCTCATGCAGCGCGCGCAACACGCAACGACCGATCCGGCCGTAGCCGTTGAGGGCGACTCTATAGGGGCGTTTGGCCATGGCGGTCTCGATGGAGAGCATGCATAGACGCAGGGCGGGTCGGGCCTGCGATACCCATCGATGGGTATCGCTTCGCTCAACCCATCCTACGCGTCCAGCAGCTCTTCGGCGGTGTCGACGACGTTATCGAGCGTGAAGCCAAAGTGCTCGAACAGGGCACTGGCCGGGGCGGATTCGCCGTAGCTGTCCATGCCGATCACCCGGCCTTCGAGGCCGACGTACTTGAACCAGAAGTCCGCATGCGCGGCTTCGATGGCGATACGCGCGGTGACCTGCAACGGCAGTACCGATTGCTTGTAGCCGGCATCCTGCTGGTCGAACACGTTGGTCGACGGCATCGACACCACCCGCACCTTGCGCCCGGCAGCAGTCAGTTTGTCCGCCGCCTGGACCGCCAGGCCGATTTCGGAGCCGGTGGCGATCAGGATCAGCTCGGGCTCGCCGGCGCAGTCCTTGAGCACGTAGCCGCCACGGGCGATGGCCGCTTCGGTCTCGTGGTCACGCAGGTTATGCGGCAGGTTCTGGCGCGAGAAGATCAGCGCGCTCGGGCCGTCCTTGCGCTCGATGGCATGTTTCCAGGCCACCGCAGCTTCGACGGTATCGGCCGGGCGCCAGGTGTCCAGGTTCGGCGTGGTGCGCAGGCTGGTCAGTTGCTCGACCGGCTGGTGGGTCGGGCCGTCTTCGCCCAGGCCGATGGAGTCGTGGGTGAACACGTACAGCACGCGCTGTTTCATCAGCGCGGACATGCGCACCGCGTTGCGCGCGTATTCCATGAACATCAGGAAGGTCGCGCCGTAGGGCACCAGGCCGCCGTGCAGGGCCACGCCGTTCATGATCGCGCTCATGCCGAACTCACGCACGCCGTAGTGCATGTAGTTGCCCGAGGCATCCTCGGCGGTCACGGCCTTGCAGCCTTTCCACAGGGTCAGGTTGGAACCGGCGAGGTCGGCCGAGCCGCCGAACAGCTCGGGCAGCAGCGGGCCGAAGGCATTCAGGCAGTTCTGGCTGGCCTTGCGGCTGGCGATGGTCTCACCCTTTTCAGCGACGCTGCGGATGAACTCGCTGGCCTTGGCCGAGAAGTCGGCCGGCAGCTCGCCAGCCATGCGGCGCTTGAACTCGGAGGCCAGTTCCGGATGGGCGATCTGGTAGGCGGAGAACCGCTGGTTCCACTCGGACTCGGCGTTGATGCCAACCTTCTTCGCGTCCCACTCGGCATAGATGTCGGCGGGGATTTCGAACGGCGCGTGGTTCCAGTTCAGGGCCTCGCGGGTCAGGGCGATTTCGGCGTCACCGAGGGCGGCGCCGTGGGATTCTTCCTTGCCCTGCTTGTTCGGCGAGCCGAAGCCGATGATGGTCTTGCAGCAGATCAGGGTCGGCCGCTCGCTGGACTTGCGCGCGGTCTCGATGGCGGTCTTGATCTCTTCGGCGTCATGCCCGTCGACGTTGCGGATCACCTGCCAGCCGTAGGCTTCGAAGCGCGCCGGGGTGTCGTCGGTGAACCAGCCATGGACTTCGCCATCGATGGAGATGCCGTTGTCGTCGTAGAAGGCGATCAGCTTGCCCAGGCCCAGGGTGCCGGCCAGTGAGCAGACTTCGTGGCTGATGCCTTCCATCATGCAGCCGTCGCCGAGGAAGGCGTAGGTGTAGTGGTCGACGATGCGGTGATCTTCGCGGTTGAACTGCGCGGCCATGACCTTTTCCGCCAGGGCGAAGCCCACGGCGTTGGCGATGCCCTGGCCGAGCGGGCCGGTGGTGGTCTCGACGCCTGGCGCGTAGCCGAATTCCGGGTGGCCCGGGGTCTTGCTGTGCAGTTGGCGGAAGTTCTTCAGGTCGTCGATGGACAGTTCGTAGCCGGTCAGGTGCAGCAGCGAGTAGATCAGCATCGAGCCGTGGCCGTTGGACAGCACGAAACGGTCGCGGTCAGCCCACTGCGGGTTGGTCGGGTTGTGCTTCAGGTAGTCGCGCCACAGCACTTCGGCGATGTCCGCCATGCCCATGGGGGCGCCGGGGTGGCCGCTGTTGGCCTTTTGCACGGCATCCATGCTGAGGGCACGAATGGCATTGGCTCGCTCACGACGGCTGGGCATCGTTGAATCTCCTGCGGGGGCTGCTTCTGAATGAAAGGGCGAAAAACAGGCTGTGTGAAAACGTAGCGAGCGACGGTCAGGCAAGGCAAAAACCGGCGAAAAAGCGCAGTTTACGCGTTGTAAATGAGCATTTTGAGCCGGCTTTTAACGCCGTATGACCGAGCGCAGTAGTTTTCACACAACCTGAAAAGGCGCGCATTTTCGCCCAGCAGGCGCCGCCGGGGCAATGACAGATGATAACTGGCTATCAGTCAGTGGACAGAACACCCCTGGCCGGCATCGCCGAACCGCCCAGGCAAGGCGCGCGAAACAGTTCGCCATGCCAGACGCCAAGCAGGGTGCGCTGCAGCACCAGCAGCCAGATCGCCATCAGCAACAGGCCCAAGCCGCTACCGATCAGAGCAAAGAAATTCAGCCCGGTCAGCCGTCCCAGCTCGAGGCTGGCGAGAACGAATACCCCCAGCGGGAAGGTGAATCCCCACCAACCCAGGTTGAAGGTCATGTCGTCGTGCAGGTAGCGACGCGTGAATAGCAGGGCGATCACCAGCCACCACAATCCGGCGCCCCACAGCATCAGCCCGCCGACCAGGCCGAGGCCGTGGGCGTTCTCGGCAAGCGCGGCCAAGGGCGTGCCGGCAAACGCCGCCGGCGCCTGCTGGCCCATGCCCAGCAGCCCCAGGCAACCGGTGGCCAATGGGCCGAGCGGCAACCAACTGGTGGCGGCAAAGTCGGTATCCGGCAATTTGTGCAGGGCCAGGCGCAGCAGCACCAGCGTGATCAAAGAGAACGCCAGGGCCAGCGACATGCCCCAGAGCAGCAAGCCGACCACCAGCACCTGCCGTGCCGCCTCGCCATGCAGATGGGGCAGGAGCAGGCTGGAGGTGGCGGACGCCACTTCCGGAGCGACGATGGGCAGCAGCCAGACCGCCGTGAGCTTGTCCAGCGCGTGGTTCTGGCGGGTGAACATCAGATACGGCACCCACAGCGCACTGAACAGTGCCAGCCCGGCATCCAGCCACCACAAGCCATGGGCCAGTCGCACGACGCCCTCGCCCCAGCGCGGCAGGCCGAACAGCAACAGGCCGCTGATCTGCATGGCCAGGGCCATGGGGATCGCGCCGAGGAACATCGACTGCACCGGGTGCTCCAGCAGCGGCCCCACGCTGTCCCGGAAAATCAGCACGCGCGCCAGGAACAGGACACTGAACAAGCCGAACAGGCCAAGGCCGAACCACCACAGCGCCTCGGCCAGGGCCAACTTGCCAGGCAACGCCCAGGGCCAGTGAGCGACGACCAGGGCGAGCACGCCGGTGCCCATGTTCACCGCGAACCAGTTGGGCGTGAAATGGCGAACGAAGGCCCAGGGTTCGGGCAAGCGGCTGAAAGGACAAGGCATGACGGCTCCGGTCGGGTGATCCCGTTACTGAGGCACCCAGGCTACGAAGGCGCTTGCCATATTAAAAATACATATTCAGCATGCTTTGAATACTTTTTATCTATGTCAATACACCATGAACCTGCACCACCTGAAAGTCTTTCTCGCCGTCGCCCAGGCCGGCAGCATCAGCGCCGGAGCCGAGCGCCTGCATATCAGCCAGCCAGCGGTGACCCGGGAAATCCGTGAGCTGGAGAACAACCTCGGCCTGGCGCTGTTCGACCGTCGGCCACGCGGAGTGACGCCAACGGAAAGCGGCCTGCGCCTGGTTCAATTCGCCGAGCGCATCTTCGCCCTGGAACAGGCTGCCGAACGCGAGTTGCGCAGCCTGGCCAACCTTGACCAGGGCGAATTGCTGATCGGTGCCAGTGCCACCCTCGGCAGTTATTGGCTGCCGGCCTTGCTCGACGACTTCCGCGTCCGCTACCCGAACATCCTGGTCAGCCTGCAGGTGAGCAACACCCGGGACGTGCTGCAGCAACTGGACGATGCACGTATCGGCCTGGGTTTTGTCGAGGGCGCCTTTCCCACGGAAGATTATGCCCACCACTACCTGGCGACAGACCGGCTGCTGCCAGTCGTCGGCAGCGGCCACCCGCTCGCCCAACGGCAGAACCTCAAGGCCAGCGACCTGCTGGCGCATGACCTGTACCTGCGCGAACCCGGCTCGGGCACCCGCGCCAGCGTCGAGCACGCCTATCAGGCGCATGGCCTGGGCGTGCAACCACGCATGGCCGTGGGCAGCACCGAAGCGCTCAAGCGGCTGATCGCAGGCGGCAATGGCATTGCCTGGTTGTCGCAGCAGGCGGTTGGCGACGAGTTGGGCGTAGGCCGATTGATAGCCCTCGACCTCGCCGACCTGAAGATCGAACGCAGCCTGCACATGCTCTGGCGCAATGACAGCCAGCTCAGCCCGGCACCGGCGGCGTTTCGTGCGCTCACACGCCAGCGCTACGATGGGCACGCGGCGGCAGCCTTTTCAGCCAGTGCCCAGTCTTCATCGCCAGCCAATATCAAAAAACTTTGATATTGATCTTCCAGGCATCTAGACTGCGCAACCTATGAACATGCGCGCCCCTCAACTCGACTTCGAGCCCGCTGACGATCTGGCCGTCCTGTGCAAGGCTGGCGGCGACCCGCTGCGCCTGAATGTATTGCGCGCCCTGGCCAACGACTCGTTCGGCGTGCTGGAGCTGGCGCAGATATTCGCCATCGGCCAGTCGGGTATCAGCCATCACCTCAAGGTGCTGGCCCAGGCCGGGCTGGTGGCGACACGGCGCGAAGGCAACGCGATCTTCTATCGCCGCGCCCTGCCCCACGGCGCCCTGCATGCCGCGCTGTTGCAGGATGTCGACGCGCGGGCGCTGCCCGCCGAAGTCCAGGTGCGCATCAGCGCGGTGCATGGGCAACGCGCCCAGGCCAGCCGGATGTTCTTCGACAAGGCGACGGACAAGCTCCGCGCCCAGCAGGACCTGATCGCAGGACTGCCGCAATACCGTGACAGCGTGCTGGCCCTGCTCGATGCCCTGCGTTTCGAGACAGGCGCCAGCGCGCTGGAAGTGGGGCCGGGTGATGGCGGTTTCTTGCCCGAACTGGCGCGGCGCTTCGCCCGCGTCACCGCCCTGGACAACAGCACCGCCATGCTCGAACTGGCTCGCGAACGTTGCCGACAGGACCACCTGGACAACGTCGAACTGCGCCTCGCCGACGCCCTCGGCGCCGATGACATCGAGGCCGCCGACTGCGTGGTGGTGAACATGGTCCTGCACCATTTCGCCGCACCGGCCGAGGCCTTGAAACAACTGGCGCGCCGGGTGAAACACGGCGGCAGCCTGCTGATCACCGAGCTGTGCAGCCACGACCAGGGCTGGGCGCGGGACGCCTGCGGCGACCTGTGGCTCGGCTTCGAGCAGGAAGACCTGGCCCATTGGGCCGAAGCCGCGGGCCTTGCCCTCGGCGAAAGTCTCTACATCGGCTTGCGCAACGGCTTTCAGATTCAGGTACGGCACTTCGCCAGACCGGATGCGAAGCAAGCACCCTCAGGAATAGATAGGAACCCGCAATGAGCGAATACGCGCTGTTTACCTCCGAGTCCGTGTCCGAAGGCCATCCGGACAAGATCGCCGACCAGATTTCCGATGCCGTCCTCGACGCCATCATCACCCAGGACAAGCACGCCCGCGTGGCCGTGGAAACCCTGGTCAAGACCGGCGTGGCGATCATCGCCGGCGAAGTCACCACCAGCGCCTGGGTCGACCTCGAACAGATCGTCCGCGACGTGATCTGCAATATCGGCTACACCAGCTCCGACGTCGGCTTCGACGGCGCCACCTGCGGCGTGATGAACATCATCGGCAAGCAGTCCCCGGACATCAACCAGGGGGTCGACCGCGCCAGGCCGGAAGACCAGGGCGCCGGCGACCAGGGCCTGATGTTCGGCTATGCCAGCAACGAGACCGACGTGCTGATGCCGGCGCCGATCCGCTTTTCCCATGCCCTGGTCGAGCGCCAGGCCGAAGCACGCAAGTCCGGCCTGCTGCCATGGCTGCGCCCGGACGCCAAGAGCCAGGTCACCTGCCGCTATGAAAACGGCAAGGTGGTCGGCATCGACGCCGTGGTGCTGTCCACCCAGCACAACCCGGAGGTCAGCCTGAGCGACCTGCGCGAAGCCGTGATGGAACTGGTGATCAAGCACACCCTGCCGGCCGAACTGCTGCACAAGGACACCCAGTTCCACATCAACCCGACCGGCAACTTCGTCATTGGCGGCCCGGTGGGCGACTGCGGCCTGACCGGGCGCAAGATCATCGTCGACAGCTACGGCGGCATGGCCCGCCACGGCGGCGGTGCGTTCTCCGGCAAGGACCCGTCCAAGGTCGACCGCTCGGCGGCCTACGCCGGTCGCTACGTAGCCAAGAACATCGTCGCCGCCGGCCTCGCCGAGCGCTGCGAGATCCAGGTGTCCTACGCCATCGGCGTGGCCCTGCCGACCTCCATCTCGATCAACACCTTCGGCACCAACAAGGTGCCGGAAGCCACCATCATCAAGCTGGTGCGCGAAGTATTCGACCTGCGCCCGTACGCCATCACCAAGATGCTCGACCTGCTGCACCCGATGTACCTGCCGACCGCCGCCTACGGCCACTTCGGCCGCGAGCCGCGGCAACTGACCGTTGGCGACGACAGCTTCACCAGCTTCACCTGGGAGAAGACCGACAAGGTCGCCGACCTGCGCGCCGCTGCCGGCCTGTAAGCCAGAGCGTTGCAGACGAAGCCCCGCCCGAGCGATCCGGCGGGGCTTTTTCGTTGCCGCGCGCCAGCTTGCGAAGCGTGCCTCGTTTCCTGGCGCCGACGTTCGCTAGTCTGCGCGGCACATGAATCGAGCAAGGACGCTCTGTATGAAACGCCGGACCGCGTTACCCCTTCTATTCGCCTGCCTGATCGAAACCAGCCTGGCCTGTCCCCGCTGGTCGCCCACGCAGGCCGGGCAGGAACTTGCGGCGCTGGGCACCCAGCTCGCCGCCTGGGACGACAGCTATCAGCGCCTCGGCCAGTCGCCGGTCAACGATGAACTCTACGACCAGGCCCAGAATCGCCTGCAGCAATGGCGCAACTGTTTTCCCGGCCAGGCAGCGGCGGCTGAAATACCAGGCTCCAGCGTCGGCGCCCAGCTCGAACATCCCGTGCGCCATCCGGTCCCGCAGACCGGCCTGGGCAAGTTGCCTGACGAACGCGCGGCGAGTGAGTGGATCGCCAGGCGCGACGAAGTATGGATTCAGCCCAAGGTCGATGGCGTGGCTGTCACCCTGGTCTATCGCGACGGGCAACTGGTACAGGCGATCAGCCGTGGCGACGGCCGCAGCGGCGAAGACTGGACCGACAAGCTGCGCCAGTTGCCAGCCATTCCCCGGACGCTATCGCGCCGCGATGAACTGATCCTGCAAGGCGAGCTTTACTGGCGCCTGCCACAGCACGTCCAGGCGGAAAAAGGTGGCCTTGGCGCGCGTGGCAAGGTCGCCGGGCTGCTGAACCGAAATGCGCCGCCAGCCACGGACGCGGCGGAAATCGGCCTGTTCGTCTGGGACTGGCCGAACGGTCCATCGACACTCCCCGAGCGCCTGGCCGGACTGAGCGAGATGGGCTTCAGCGATCCACAGACGTACAGCCAGCCAATCACCACGCTGACCGACGCCAAGCGCTGGCGTGAGCACTGGTATCGCTCGCCCCTGCCTTTCGCCAGCGACGGCGTGGTTCTGCGCCAGAGCACGCGCTTGCCCGCCTCGCGCTGGAAGGCCGAAGCGCCGAATTGGGCCATCGCCTGGAAGTACCCGCTCGCCCAGGCCCTGGCCGAAGTGCGCACGGTCGAGTTCACGGTCGGCCGCACCGGCAGGATCACGCCCCTGCTGATGCTGCACCCCGTGCGCCTCGACGAGCGCACCATCACCCGCGTCAGCGCCGGATCGCTGCGCCGCTGGCAAGCGCTGGATATCCGTCCCGGCGACCAGGTCGCCATCGCCCTGGCCGGGCAAACCATCCCACGCCTGGATGAGGTGATCTGGCGCAACCGGCAACGTGTGCCACTGACGGTGCCTTCCGCCAGCGATTACCACCCGCTCAGTTGCTGGCGGGCGACCCCAGGTTGCGCAAGCCAGTTCCATGCGCGCCTGCAATGGCTCAGCGGCAAGCAGGGGCTGGCGATGAGCGGGGTCGGCCCCGGGACCTGGGCTCGGCTGCAACGGGCCGGCAAGCTGGATGGGCTGCTCGACTGGCTGGCCCTGGATGCGCGCGAGATCGCTACGGTTCCCGGCTTCGCTTCGCGCAGCGCGGGGCAACTCGCCGAGCGCTTCGCCAGCGCGCGCCAACAGCCATTCAGTCGCTGGTTGAAAGCACTGGGCATGCCGCCAAGCGGTTCCGCGCCCCTGCCGCAGGATTGGCAGGTGTTGGCGCAGCGCAGCCAGGACGATTGGAAGGCGTTACCCGGCGTTGGCGCGAAACGCGCGCGCCAGTTGGTCGAGTTCTTCAACCACCCCGAAGTGGCAGGCCTGGCCCAGCGGCTCGCGCAGCACGGCGTCGCCGGCTTCACTGCGCTGCTGGCGGAAAATCAATAGGCGCGAAATTCGCGGTGGCAGGCCTCGCAGGCATTCTCGACAGCCCGCACCAAGGGCTCTGCCGTCTCGGCGTTCAGGGGCTGGGCAGGCGTGGCCAACGCGGCGGTCGCCTCTTCGAGCTGCCTCGCCAGAAGCTGGAAACGTGCCTGCTGCTGCCAGACCTCGGTTCGCGCCTCGCCCTGCTTGCCGTCGCTCGGCTCGGGAAAATACTGCCAGGGTTGCCGCGACAGTTCATCGAGCCGGGTCGCTCCGGCGTTGAAGCGCACGCTGTCGAACGCGATGCGCCCGCGCAGCATGCCACCCAGGTCTTCACTCTCGTGCAGCATCTGCTTGAAGATTGCCTCGCGCCTGCCCTGCGGCGAATTCGGATCGACGCCACCGCAACCGGCCAGAACGACGGCAAGGAAGAACAACAGGGTGATACGGCGGATCATGGCGACCATCACGGCAATCGGAACGCCGGCCAGTATCCGCTCATGGCCGGCGAATGCCAGATGGGGCGACAGTTTGTCGCCCCGAACGGGCTCAGATCTCGTCCTTGAACTGATCCTTGATGTAGGTGATCTCGGTCTTGCCATGCGGCGCCGGCAGGCCATCCTCGCCCATGTTGACGAACACCATCTTGTCGATGGTCAGGATGCTCTTGCGGGTGATCTTGTTGCGCACTTCACAGCGCATGGTGATCGAACTGCGGCCGAAATCGGTCGCGGTGATACCCAGTTCGATGACGTCGCCCTGGCGAGCGGAGCTGACGAAGTTGATCTCGGAGATCAGCTTGGTCACCACACGCTGGCTGCCGAGCTGGACGATGGCGTAGATCGCCGCCTCTTCGTCGATCCACTTCAGCAGGCTGCCACCGAACAGCGTCCCGTTGGGGTTGAGGTCTTCCGGCTTCACCCATTTGCGTGTGTGGAAGTTCATGCGTACTCCTTGTCCATCGCTAACGTTCGGCCAGCATGATCGCAGACGAGAGCGGCGCTGTCGCGGCACGCGGGTCAATAAGGTTTATCAATTCCGTACATGGTCAGTGCAGGCTTTTGATACGGCGTCCCCACGAACAGCTGCTACGAGGCAATTGCGGACGTTCCACGAACACCCGGTCCACACTCAATCGTCATTCCCGCGAAGGCGGGAATCCAGAAGCGCCTTTTTGGGTTCCCGCCTTCGCGGGAATGACGAGGATATAAACCGATCATCGGACAAGTGTCCGCAATTACCTTACTACTGCCCTCAAGCCGAGGCCACGAACAGGCTGACGATGATGCCCAATCCGGCGAACCACACCAGCGAGCGCAACGTCGCCCAGTCGAGCACATAGCAGATCAGGTACAGCACGCGGCTGATGACGAATGCCACGGCCAGGGCATCCACCGTCGATTGCGCGGCACCGCCGGCCAGGTGGGCGATGATGACCGCGGCGAAGAACGCCGGGTTGGTCTCGAAACCGTTGAGCTGGGCACTGTTGGCTCGTGCGGCGCGCCCTTCGAGCCCCGCGAGGAAGGCTCGCGGATGATGGTTATGCTGCGGCGCCAGGCCACCGGCGATGGCCTTGGCCGTCAGCGTGGCGACGTAGGGCAGGAAGATAGCGATCAGCACACACCAATATGCGAGGGTCATGACAGCTCCATTGCATGGGAAAAAGGGGCCTGTAGCCTGCCGGTAACCGCGGACAAATACCATCCATGACACGACGGAAAACCTTGGGCTCGTGGCGCGGCGCGGCTATAATCGCCGGGCTTCACGCGAGCGGCACTGTCCGCTCGTGCCCGCCACCTGTCCGAGGGGCGCTGCAGCAGGTAGACATTGTTTTGGATCTCGACAGCCAAGGAACCTTTCCTTCGCACCGCTGCAGATCCAAATCGGATTTCACCTGTCAGGCTCGGATGGGGCGTTACCCAAACGCATCAACGGCGCCCAATCGGACTGCGTGAAAACGTAGCGAGCGCTGGCCAGCAGGCCAGGCGCACCGGTTTTCATACAGACGATCGCAGACCAACGAATGGAGAGTTCCTGCATGAGCGCTGCCTTTACCGACTACAAGGTCGCTGATATTTCCCTGGCCGACTGGGGCCGCAAAGAGCTGATCATCGCCGAGTCCGAAATGCCGGCACTGATGGGCCTGCGCCGCAAATACGTCGGCGAGCAACCGCTGAAAGGCGCGAGAATCCTCGGCTGCATCCACATGACCATCCAGACCGGCGTACTCATCGAGACGCTGACCGCCCTGGGCGCCGAAGTGCGCTGGTCGTCGTGCAACATCTTTTCCACCCAGGACCAGGCCGCCGCGGCCATCGCCGCCGCCGGCATCCCGGTATTCGCCTGGAAAGGCGAGACCGAAGCCGAGTACGAGTGGTGCATCGAGCAGACCATCCTCAAGGACGGCCAGCCGTGGGACGCCAATATGGTCCTCGACGACGGCGGCGACCTGACCCAGATCCTGCACGAGAAATACCCGCAGGTACTGGCCAACGTCCACGGCATCACCGAGGAAACCACCACTGGCGTGCACCGCTTGCTCGACATGCTCAAGGCCGGCACCCTGAAAGTCCCGGCGATCAACGTCAACGACGCGGTCACCAAGAGCAAGAACGACAACAAGTACGGCTGCCGCCACAGCCTCAACGACGCCATCAAGCGCGGCACCGACCACCTGCTGTCGGGCAAGCAGGCGCTGGTCATCGGCTACGGCGACGTGGGCAAGGGCTCGGCCGCTTCGCTGCGCCAGGAAGGCATGATCGTCAAGGTCTCCGAGATCGACCCGATCTGCGCCATGCAGGCCTGCATGGACGGCTACGAAGTGGTCTCGCCGTACACCAACGGCCTGAATGACGGCACCGACGCCAGCATCGACAAAGCCCTGCTCGGCAAGATCGACCTGATCGTCACCACCACCGGCAACGCCAACGTCTGCGACGCCGGCATGCTCAAGGCCCTGAAAGCCCGCGCCGTGGTGTGCAACATCGGTCACTTCGACAACGAGATCGACACCGCCTTCATGCGCAAGAACTGGGCCTGGGAAGAGGTCAAGCCGCAGGTGCACAAGATCCACCGCACCGGCGCCGGCAGCTTCGACCCGCGCAACGACGACTACCTGATCCTGCTGGCCGAAGGTCGCCTGGTGAACCTGGGCAATGCCACCGGCCACCCGAGCCGGATCATGGACGGCTCGTTCGCCAACCAGGTGCTGGCGCAGATATTCCTGTTCGAGCAGAAGTTCGCCACCCTCTCCGCCGAGAAGAAAGCCGAGCGCCTGACCGTCGAAGTGCTGCCGAAGAAACTCGACGAAGAAGTGGCCCTGGAAATGGTGAAAGGCTTTGGCGGCGTGGTCACTCAACTGACCACCAAGCAGGCCGAGTACATCGGCGTGGCCGTCGAAGGCCCGTTCAAGCCGGACACCTACCGCTACTAATGACCGCGCGCCGCGGGCAGGCGAAGACCTGCTCGCGGTGCCTGGCTGCAAGCTCGGGTATAAAAAATGACCACTGCAAGAAAAACCTCCGTCAGCTTCGAGTTCTTCCCGACGAAGACCGATGCCGGGCAGGAAAAACTGATCAACGTCGCCCGCGAACTGGCCCAGCACAAGCCGGACTTCTTCTCGTGCACCTATGGCGCCGGTGGCTCGACCCGCGACCGCACCATGAACACCGTGCTGCAACTCGACGGCGAAGTGAAGGTCCCGACCGCCCCTCACCTCTCCTGCGTGGGCGACAACAAGGCTGAATTGCGCAGCCTGCTCAACCAGTACAAGCACTCAGGCATCAAGCGCATCGTCGCCCTGCGCGGCGACCTGCCCTCGGGCATGGGCCTGGCCAGTGGCGAGCTGCGCTATGCCAATGAACTGGTGGAGTTCATCCGCGAAGAGAGCGGCGAACACTTCCACATCGAGGTCGCCGCCTACCCGGAAGTCCATCCGCAGGCGCGCAACTTCGAATACGACCTGGCCAACTTCGTACGCAAGGCCCAGGCCGGCGCCAACAGCGCGATCACCCAGTACTTCTTCAACGCCGACAGCTACTTCTACTTCGTCGAGCGGGTGCGCAAGGCCGGTGTCGATATCCCGATCATCCCGGGCATCATGCCGATCACCAACTACAGCAAGCTGGCGCGTTTCTCCGATGCCTGCGGCGCGGAAATGCCACGCTGGGTGCGCAAGCAACTGGAAGCCTACGGCGACGACCTGGAAAGCATCCGTGCCTTCGGTGAGCAGGTGGTCACACAAATGTGCGAGCGCCTGTTGCAAGGTGGCGCCCCCGGCTTGCACTTCTACACCCTGAACCAGACCGAACCGAGCCTGGGCATCTGGAAAAACCTCGACATCAACCGCTGACCAGGAAGGAGCCGCCCAGCGGCTCCCGACTCAAGGATGAGAGCATGAACCTTCGCAAGAGCCTGATCGCCCTCTCTATCGTTGCCGGCCTGCAAGCAGGCAGCGCCCACGCCAGCACCGACATGACCTGCAGCCCGGACTGGACGCTGACCGCCGACCGACTGTCGGGTTGCAGCAACCTGGCGTTCCTCAGCCCCGGCAACGACAGCCGGGTCAACCTGCAACTGCTGCTGGCCGACAAAGGCCGCATCACGCTGCCGACGGAGCTGAAGAGCGACGACTACGAGTCCGGCTACGCCCAGGTGCCGTTCAGCGTCGGCATGCTCGACCCGCAACACGGCGCGGACGAAGAAGAGAACGAGCCGCCTGCCGACAACGTGCCCAGCCTGAGCACGCTGCTCGAAAAACTCGGGGTCCAAAGCGGCGCAGGCGCGATCGTCACGCAGTCCTTCGCGGATGGCGAAGGTAACCGTTGCCGCAGCAATGACCTGCACAACGCACAGACCTTCATCGAGCAGATCGCCGACAATACGGCGCTGAGCGACGCAGAGCGCACCACCCTGGCCCGCGAGCGGATCAACCTGCTTACCACGTGCGACATCGGAGAGGTCCCGGCCGAAGACGAAAGCCTGTCCGAGGACAAACTCGCCCTAACCTCCGCCACGGCCAAGGCCTACGGCCGCTACCTGATTGCCGCCGAAGCGTTTTATCTGGGCAACTTCGCCAAGGCCCACGAACACTTCGCCAGCCTGATCGACAGCGATCAGCCGTGGCTGAAGGAAACAGCGCTGTACATGCAAGGGCGTGTCGCGCTGAATCAGGCTCAGCAGAATGCCTTCGACGAGTGGGGCATGCCTGATCTGGAAAAAGTCGACCGCATCAATCTCGATGCCAGCGCCGCCGGCTTCAAGGCCTACCTCCAGGCTTATCCGAACGGCCGATATTTCGCCTCGGCCCGCGGCCTGCTGCGCAAGGTCTACTGGCTGCGGGGCGACAACGCCAAGTTCATCGACGAGTTCGCCTGGCAGTTCGCCCAGGGCGAGGGCGGCAAACGCAATGTCAGCAGCCAGGAGCTGATCGAAGAGCTCGACAGCAAGCTGCAACCGACCCTCAAGCCGGATGACATCGAAGACCCGCTGTTGCTGGCGATGCTCGACCTGACCTACCTGCGCAAACCCTATGGCGATGCGTCGACGAAGATCACCCTCGAACAATTGCAGGCACAGAAAGGTCGCTTCGCCGCCGAGCCCGATCTGCATACCTACCTGCTTGCAGCCTGGCATTTCTATCGCGACACGGATGCCGACAAGACCCTCGCCGCCCTGCCCAAGCCGACCACGTCCGGCCCGCTGACCTTTATCGCGTTCAGCCAGGAAACCCTGCGCGGCCTGGCCTTGGAAGCCAAGGGCGACCTGGCTGCCGCCCAGTCTCACTGGCAGGCACTTCACGCGCGCAGCGACAACCCATTGCAGCGCGCGCAACTCGAACTCGCCCTGGCGCTCAACTACGAGAGCGATGGCAAGCTGGCCAAGGTCTTCGCCAGCGACTCGCCGATCAAGACTGCGCCGATCCGCCAGATTCTCCTGCGTAACGTCGCCAACCCCGAACTGCTGCGCCAGCAGGCAGACAACGACGCGGTGGCCCAGGCCGAACGTGACACTGCGCTTTACACCTTGCTCTACAAGGACCTCGTCTACGGCCAGTACGCCACCTTCCTCGACGACCTCAAGCGCCTGCCGCAACCAGCGCCCGCAGCCCGTAACGGTATAGACCTGGGCCTCTTCGCCTGGGCCGGCGGCAGCGATGCCGGCTACGCCTGCCCGGCACTCCACGAAATCGCCGGGCGCCTGGCCAAGAACGGTGGCGATGCCCAGGCCGCCAACTGCCTGGGCGACTTCATTCGCGTCAACGGACTGGATTACGCCACCAACCAGGAGCGCCCGGCCGCCAACCTGCTCGGCGGCACGCCCAGCCTGTTCGAAGGCTCGAACTACTCGCGCCTGGCCGGCTACATCAAGCTGATCGACGAGCCCAATAGCAGTGCCGACGACAAGGCCTACGCCCTGTTTCGCGCGATCAACTGCTACGCGCCGAGCGGCTACAACAGCTGCGACGCCCAGGACATCGCCAAGAGCCAGCGCAAGCAGTGGTTCCAGACGCTGAAGACGCGCTACGCCAAGACCCAGTGGGCGCAGGACCTGAAGTACTACTGGTAAGCGAATTGCGCACGCTCATGCTGCTCGCCCTGCTCTGCCTTCACGGGCAGGCCTGGGCCGACACCGTGGACGCCAGCGACTACGACGCCTTCTGGCTATGGAGCGGCGTGCGCCCGCAGCCGGCCTTGGCCAACGCGAAAACCCTGTACATCATCCAGGGCCAGGTCGACGGTCCGCGTCGTGCCGGTGATCCCCAGGCCCGCATGATCGCGCAAGGCATGGCGATACCTCGCCTGTCGAGCGGCGAAGTGTGGGTGACCTACCGCGCCCACACCCTCGACTGGAGCGAGGACATTTACGCCATCCTCCTCGCCCAGCTGGAACGCTGGCGGCGCGCCGGCAACCCGGTGGTCGGCGTCCAGATCGACTTCGATGCGCAGACCCGCCACCTGGATCGCTACGCCGCCTTTCTCGCAGACCTGCGCCAGCGCCTGCCACGGCACTATCGCCTGAGCATCACCGGCCTGCTCGACTGGGGCAGCAATGGCGACCCCGCCGCCCTCAACCGGCTCAAGGACGTGATCGACGAAGTGGTGATGCAAACCTACCAGGGCCGTCGCAGCATCGCGGAACACCATCGCTACCTGCCGGGCATCAGCCGCCTGCAACTGCCCTATCGCATCGGCCTGGTGCAGGGCGGTGAATGGCAGGCCGCGAAATATCTCGAAGACAGCCCATGGTTTCGTGGCTATGTGGTATTTCTGCTCAACCCGCAATCGTGAGGCTGTGGATTGAGTGAGCTGGAACGACCGTTCAACACGACGGCGCTGAGTTAGAAGCAAACATTGAGATTATTCAACGTCACTCCCGCGAAGACGGGAGCCCAGATACAAAGACGCTTCTGGCTTCCCGCTTTCGCAGGAATGACAGCTATATGCACCGATCACCCGACTAATGTCTGCTCCTCAGCCCCGGAACAGGAACAGCCCCTAACTTCAAGCGAACCATCCAGCCCACAACGGGTCGCAAGACATCCCGAGCGAAGACTCGAACGACATTTTCAAAGCCCGCCGCAGGACACCTGCCGGGCCTTCTACCGCAAGCGCCCATGGCGCCCGGCACTGCCAATCAGGAAGACAGTTCATGGTCAAACGGCACACCACCAATGCCTCGGTATCGCCCAAGGGCAGCCTGGAAACCCTCTCCCAACGCGAAGTGCAGCAGTTGCGCGAAACCGGTTCGGGCAGTATCTACGCGCTGTTCCGCCAATGCGCCCTGGCGATCCTCAACACCGGCTCGCACAGCGACAACGCCAAGACCATCCTCGAGGCCTACCCTAACTTCGAAATCCACATCCACCAGCAGGATCGCGGCATCCGCCTGGAACTGCTGAATGCCCCGGCCGACGCCTTCGTCGACGGCGAGATGATCGCCAGCACCCGCGAAATGCTGTTCAGCGCCTTGCGCGACATTGTCTACACCCAGAGCGAACTGGAAAACCAGCGCATCGACTTCGACAGTTCGCAAGGCATCACCGACTACGTCTTCCACCTGCTGCGCAACGCCCACACCCTGCGCGCCGGCGTCGAGCCGAAGATGGTAGTGTGCTGGGGCGGCCACTCGATCAGCACCGAGGAATACAAGTACACCAAGCGCGTCGGCCACGAACTCGGCCTGCGCGGCCTGGACATCTGCACCGGCTGCGGCCCGGGCGTGATGAAGGGGCCGATGAAGGGCGCGACCATTTCCCACACCAAGCAGCGCATCGTCGGCGGCCGTTACCTGGGCCTGACCGAACCGGGCATCATCGCCGCCGAGGCGCCGAACCCGATCGTCAACGAACTGGTGATCCTGCCGGACATCGAGAAACGCCTGGAGGCCTTCGTGCGGGTCGGCCACGGCATCATCATCTTTCCCGGTGGCGCCGGCACGGCCGAGGAATTCCTCTACCTGCTCGGCATCCTCATGCACCCGGAAAACGCCGAGCTGCCCTTCCCGCTGGCGCTCACCGGGCCGAAGGACGCCGAGCCTTACCTGAGGCAGTTGCATGCCTTCATCGGCGCCACCCTGGGCGAGCAAGCGCAGAAACGCTACGTACTGATTCCCAACGATCCCGCCGAAGTGGCACGGCACATGGCGGCCGGCATGGCCGAGGTCAAGCGCTTCCGCCGTGAACGCAACGATGCCTTCCACTTCAACTGGCTGTTGAAGATCGACGAAAGTTTCCAGCACCCGTTCGAGCCGACCCATGAGGCCATGGCCAGCCTCAACCTGACCCGCGAGCAGCCGGTACACCAGCTCGCCGCCAACCTGCGTCGCGCCTTCTCCGGCATCGTCGCCGGCAACGTCAAGGCCCACGGCATCCGCCTGATCGAAGAACACGGCCCGTACGAACTGCGTGGCGAGAAAAGCATCATGCAACCGCTGGATCGCCTGCTGCAGGCCTTCGTCGAGCAACACCGCATGAAGCTGCCGGGTGGCTCGGCCTATGTGCCGTGTTATCGGGTGGTGAGCTGAAGCGAGGGATCAGGGCGGCTGGTGCAACCCTGATCCACGCCAGATCACGCCGCTACAAGCCTCAGAACTCATACTTGACCGTCAACTCGGTACTGCGAGGCTGCTGGCGATAGACCTGCATGGCATCCTCGGTCAGCCCGTAGTACTTCTTGTCCAGCACATTGTTCACGTTGAGCTGTGCCGACCATTGCTTATCCAGCTGATAGCGCGCCATCAGGTCCACCAACCAATAAGCGTCCTGCTCCAGCTTGGGCGTCAGCGCCTGCTGGGCATAGGTCTCGCTCTGCCAGCGCACGCCACCGCCGACGGTCAAGCCATGCAGCGCTCCGGGCAGGCGATAGCTGGTGAACAGGTTGAACTGCTTGCGCGGGATCAGGGAATTGACGTCGTCACCGTTGCCATCCTTGGCCTTGAACCTGGAATAGCCGGTGCTGACGTTCCAGTCCGGCATCACTTCACCGACGACCTCGATTTCGAAGCCCCGGCTTTCCACGCCCTTCACTTCCACGTAGGCCGTTTGCAATGGCGACACGTTGTCGATGAAACCATTGGCCTTGGCTACGTTGTCTTGCTGGATCCTGAAGATGGACAGGCTGGCATTCAGGCGATTGTCGAAGAACGCCCCCTTCAGCCCATATTCGCGGGTGTTTCCTTCGATGGGCGAAAGCAACTTGTTGCTGGCGCTGCGCTGTTTCTGCGGCTCGAAGATGCTTGCGTAACTGGCATAGGCGGAGATGTTCGAGGTGATGTCCAGCACCAGGCCGGCATAGGGAATCACCTCGTTGTCGAGCTTGAAATCATTGCCGGAATCATTGAAGTCGACCACACGGTAATCGACCATGCGCGCGCCGAGGATCAGCTTGAGCGGCTCGGCCAGGGAAAAACGCCCGGCCGCGTAGAGCGCCTCCTGGGTGATCTTGTTGTGCTGGTAGTTCTGCCGCGGGATGTAACTCGGCTCGACGACATGGCCGTTCCAGTCGAAGATGCTGGGCACCTGATCGGCATCGATATTGGCTGGCGCGCCATCGGCCTCGAAGCGCTCGGTCTCGTGATCGTAGCCGAACGCCAGCTCGTGGCTGAGCCCGAGCAACTCGAACTTGCCCTCCAGTTGTACGTCGACGTTCTCCTTGTCGTTGTCGACGAAATACATGCCGCCGTAGCCACTGGTGGGCAGGGCATAGATGAAGCCGCCGAAGTCGAAATAGAGGTAGGAATGGCCGTCCTGCGGGTTGATCGGATAGAAGTAGTTGTCGATCAGCTTGGACTCGGACTGGCGGTCGCCGCGCGAATAGCCCAACTTGAGCCGCCAGTCGTCGCCCAGCCCCTGTTCGGCGTTGATGAACCAGTTGGTGTATTGCGTATTCCAGTACGACCAGGCGGCCGAGGTGGTCTTGCTGCGCCCCCAGTCGGCGCGCGTGGCGTCGTATGGGCTGCTGGCGATCCAGGCGGGCATGCCGCCCCAGGTCGGGCTGCCGGTGTGGTTCTCCTGGTGGTTGATCCCCGCCGACAGCAACGTGCTGTCACCGATATCCTGCTCCAGTGTGGCATAGAGAATATGCTGGCGGTTCTTGCGCAGGTCCATGTAATGGTCGCCCTCGTCATAGTTCGCCACCACCCGCGCCCGGGTCGTGCCGCTGGGCGTCAGCGGGCTGCCGACATCGACGGTGGTGCCGCGCTGCGACCAGCTCCCCGCGTCGACCGCCACACTGCCGGTCAGCGTCTTGCTGTCGGCCCGCTTGCGCACCAGGTTGATGACCGCGGAAGGGTTGCCAACGCCGGTCATGAGGCCATCCGAGCCGCGCAGGATTTCCACGTGGTCATACACCACCGTATTGCTGAACAGCTCGCCAGCGCTCCACTGTTCATTGATCGTCGTTGGCGAACCATCGATGAGGTAGTTATTGATGTTGAAGCCACGCGAAAAAATGCTGCTGCGATTGCTCTCGTAGCGGTTGATCGAGAGACCGGTGCTGTTCTCGATCACATCGGCCAGGTTCTTGATCTTCTTGTCTTCGATCATCTGCTCGCTGATGACGCTGATCGACTGCGGGGTATCGCGCAGCGACATATTGAAGGGCAAGGCGGTCTTGGCCGTGCTTGCGCCGTACAGGCCACTGCCCTCGGTGGTTGTGCCCTGTGCGTTGACCGATAGCGCGGAGAGTTCGAGGGCGCCATCGCTGCCGCTGCCCGCCTCGCTGCGCACGACGACATAGACGCCATCGCCCTGGCTCACGGCTTGCAGCCCAGAACCTGCGAGCAATGTCGCCAGTCCTTCTTCCGCACTGTACTCCCCGCGCAAGCCTGATGAGGCCCGCCCCTCTGTCAGGTCCGGCGAGAATTGCACGGTGATCCCGGCCTCGGCGGCGAAACGATTCAATGCCTGGGTCAGGCTGCCAGCCTGGATCTGGTAGTGAGCGGCCGGTGCGGCCAGGGCTGGCAGCGGCTGTGCGCCCAGCGCGGCAGCCAGCAGGGAAAGCGCCAGGACCTGGCGGGCTCCTTGGGTGGTTCTCATCGAATCGACATCCTGTGTTATGGGCAGATTTCCCTGTTCAGGACTGATGAGCGAGAAAAAAGGGCCAGGCATTTTCAACGCGCTTGAGTCAACGCCCGTGCACCGTCACCCAATAGTTCGTGCGCCGAGTCACTACCACGGGCAGGGTCGCCGGCAGTGCGGCAAGGATTGCGTCGCTGTTATCGAGCTGGAAAGTGCCGCTGATGCGCAGGCCTTCCACTTCAGGCGCGCAACGCAGCCAACCGGCCCGGTAGCGATCGAGCTCGGCAAGGAACTCGCGTAACGGCATGCCATCGGCGATCAATTGGCCACGGCTCCAACCGGCGGCATCCTCCGTCACGGCTGAAAGCACGCCACGGCTCTCCTGGCTGAAACGCAATTGCTGGCCCGCGCTGATGGTAACGCTGTCGCCATGAAATGGACTGGCGCGTACCGCCCCGTCGAACACCGCAAGATGGGTCAGTGCCCGGTCGTCAAGGCGCCGCACCGAGAAGCGCGTGCCGAGGGCCTGCATCATGCCCTGCGCGGTCTCCACTCGCAGCGGCCGGCTGGCGAAAGCAGGGTCTTTGCCACTGTCGATCAGCAACTCACCGCGACGCAGTACGATCAGACGCTGCCGCTCATCGAAACGCACGTCGATGGCACTGTCGCTGTTGAGCTGGATGCGGCTGCCATCGGCCAGCACCAGGCTGCGGCGCTCGCCAATTGCCGTGCGCTGGTCGGCCAGCCATTGCTGGCGCTCGCCCAAGCGGTACGCCGTGTAACCCAGCGGGGCGACGATGGCGAGCACCAGCAACGTCTTGAAGGCATTACGCCGCTCGCGACCGAGGGTGCTCATCGCCATGCCCGGCGGCAGCAGGCCGAATTTTTCCTGGACCTGGCGTACGCGCTGCCAGGCCCGCTCATGCTCAGGATCGGCCAGGCGCCAACGCTCGCAGTCGTACAACTGCCTTTCGTCAGCCTCGCCGCTGTGCAGCAGCATCAGCCAATGGGCGGCCTGGCGGGCAACCTCACGGTCGATGTTGGTGTCCACTCTTCACTCCACATACAACACGCAGGCTTCGAAAGCCTGGGCCATGTAGCGTTTTACCGAGCGCTCGCCGATCTCCAGTTGCCTGGCTATCTGCACATAATTCAAACCTTCGAACTGCGACAGCAGGAACACCTGGCGAACCAGCGGACGCATGCCACTGAGCAGGCGATCGACCTGCTCCAGGGTTTCGTGGATCAACGTGAGCTCCTCGGCGGACAGGGCCACCTCGGCGGGCATTGCGGCCAGCGCCTCGAGATAGGCCCGCTCGAGGGATTGCCGGCGGAAGTGGTCATGCACCAGATGACGACCAACGGTCGCCAGGTAGGCCCTGGGTCTTTCCAGGTCAGGCAAGCGCCCGTTCTTGTGTTGCACGCCGAGCAGGCGCACGAAAACGTCCTGGGCAAAATCGGCGGCCTGGCTGGAACTGCCAACGCGGCGATACAACCAGCCCTGCAACCAGGAGCCGTGCTCGCGATACAACCCACCCACGATGTCATCCGTCATGACTGCCCTCCTGCGGAAGCGGCAGACATTAAGTGATAATAATTCTCATATCAAGACAAGGTGTCGGGAACGATACTAAAGACAGCAAGGCTGGACGGCCCGCTCTTTTGCCCTGCCTTGCTGCCTGTTCCGCCTGAAATCGACGGCCAGTAATTGACACTATCAACCAATACGACTAAGTTGACACCGTCAACCAAATAGCCGATGAACATGACTGCCCGCTACCTCGCCGATCCACTGCAGCAACTGACCCACGCCTACAAGAGCTACATGCGCCGTGCCATCCAGAAAGCTGGCATCGCACTGCCCATCACCCACGTCAGAGTGCTGCGAGGTATCGCGCATATCCCGAACTGCACCGCGCTTGGCCTTTCCGTACTCATGCGCCGCGACAAGGCGCAGATAACCCGCGTCCTCAACGACCTGCTCGATGCCGCGCTGATCATCAAGCACGACAACCCCCAGGATCGCCGTAGCCAACTGCTGGAGTTGAGCCCTGCCGGGCAAGCCATCCTGCAGCAGGTGATGGCACTGGATTCGCAAGCGACCCAACGCATGAGCGAAGGGCTGCAACCCGAGCAGATGAATACCTTCATCCAGTTGGCCCGCCACATGGCCGACAAGCTGAACGACATTCAGGAGAACTCCATGTCTCGCCCCACCCCAAGAACCCTGCAAGTCCTCGCTTCGCAACCCGTCACCCCACACATGCTCAGGATTACCCTGGGCGGCGCACAGATCGACCAGTTCCCGGCCGACCAGGAAAGCGCCTACATCAAACTGATCTTCCCGGTCGCTGACAGCGACAAGAACCTGATGCGCACCTACACCGTGCGTCATCACCGCGCCGACCAGTTCGACGTCGACTTCGTCCTGCACGAGGATGCCGGCCCGGCCTCGCAGTGGGCCAAGGACGCCAAGCCCGGCGACCAGATCCTGATCGGCGGCCCCGGCCCGAAGAAGCTGGTCGACAACAGCGCCGACTGGTTCCTCATTGTCGGCGACATGACCGCCCTGCCGGCGATCAGCGTCAACCTCGAGCAATTACCCGCCGACGCCCGCGGCCATGCGCTCATCGAGGTTATCGCTGAAAGCGACATCCAGCCGCTGCGGCATCCGGCCGGGGTCGAGCTGCATTGGCTGATCAACCCGCATCCAGGCGAAGACAGTGAGCTACTGGTCGAGCGCGTGCGCGGACTGGACTGGCCAGCGGGACGCCCGAGCGTCTGGGCCGCCTGCGAATTCAACGCCATGCGTGCCTTGCGCAAGCACTTCAAGGAGGAACGCCAGGTCGAGCGCAAGGACCTGTACATCTCCAGCTACTGGAAACTCGGCAGCAGCGAAGACCAGCACAAGGCCGCCAAGCGCGAGGATGCGGAAGCGCAGGGGGAATAAGACGGCTCCAAGCCATCAACTTCAAGCGACAAGCGGGAGCAGGCCAACACCTAGGGTCTGTTGACGTTTCGTCGCGACCGCGCCGGAGCCAGCTTTTACACGAGGCGAGGCGCGAGATGTGAAGTTTAGTGGGCTAAATGAGCCATCGAGTAACGCTGCATCGTGTAAAAACTGGCCCGGCCCTTCGGGTTGTGCGAGAAATAACCCCCGCTGTCGTTGCAGGACTTGGTAAGGGAATGACCATTGCCTGCGTCCTGCGCCTAACCGGGGCTTATTTCTCGCGACAACGCGGCTTGCGCCGAAACGTCAACAGACCCTAGCTCCAGCCTGGAGCTTGAAGCGCCGATTGCCATTTAGCAGAAGATGGCTGCGCAAATCATTTGCAATGTTTATACTCACGTGCATCCCGCCAGGCTTGCGCCCGGATGCTAGGCCACTCTCAGGTCAGCAGCTCCGGTCGGGGTCGCCCCCCACGGGCGATTCGAGCTAGGCACGTTCCCCATCGGGCCCTCGCCCTATACAGACAGGATTACTCATGTCCTTTGTTTCCCTCGGTCTCTCCGAGGCATTGGCCGGTGCTGTTGAAGCTGCCGGCTACGCCCAGCCCACTCCGGTGCAACAGCGGGCCATTCCCGCCGTGTTGCAAGGTCGCGATCTGATGGTCGCCGCCCAGACGGGTACTGGTAAAACCGGCGGCTTCGCACTGCCCGTACTGGAGCGCCTGTTCCCAGGCGGCCATCCGGACAAGGCCCATCGGCGCACGGCCAAGCAGCCACGCGTGCTGGTGCTGACGCCGACCCGCGAGCTGGCGGCCCAGGTCCATGACAGCTTCAAGGTCTACGCCCGTGACCTGCCGATGGTCAGCGCCTGCATCTTCGGCGGCGTCGGCATGAACCCGCAGGTCCAGGCGCTGGCCAAGGGTGTCGATATCCTGGTCGCCTGCCCCGGTCGCCTGCTCGACCACGCAGGGCAGAACACCATCGACCTGTCGGGCGTGGAAATCCTGGTTCTCGACGAAGCCGACCGCATGCTCGACATGGGCTTCATCCATGACGTGAAGAAGGTCCTCGCGCGCCTGCCGGCGCAACGCCAGAACCTGCTGTTCTCGGCGACCTTCTCCAAGGACATCACCGATCTGGCCAGCAAGCTGCTGCAGGATCCCGAGCGCATCGAAGTCACCCCGCCGAACACCACGGTCGAGCGTATCGAGCAACGCATCTTCCGCCTGCCGGCCACGCACAAGCGGGCCCTGCTGGCTCACCTGATCACCCAGGGCGCCTGGGAACAGGTGCTGGTCTTCACCCGCACCAAGCATGGCGCCAACCGCCTCGCCGAGTACCTGGAAAAGCACGCTCTGCCGGCAGCCGCGATCCACGGCAACAAGAGCCAGAACGCGCGCACCAAGGCTCTGGCCGACTTCAAGGCCAACCAGATCCGCATCCTGGTCGCCACCGACATCGCCGCGCGCGGCCTGGACATCGACCAGTTGCCGCACGTGGTCAACTTCGAGCTGCCCAACGTCGAGGAAGACTACGTGCACCGCATCGGCCGTACCGGACGTGCCGGGCGCAGCGGCGAAGCGATCTCCCTGGTCGCTCCCGATGAGGAAAAACTGCTCAAGGCCATCGAGCGCCTGACCAAGCAGAAGATCCCTGATGGCGACGTCATGGGCTTCGACCCGAGCACCATCGAAGCCGAGAAGCCGGAAGTCCGCGCGCCACGCCCGGAGCGCAAACCTCGTGCCGACCGCCCGCAGCGTGAACGCAAGCCAGCCGAAGCCAATGGCACCCAGCCAGCGGCGGAAGGCCAGGAAAAACGCGCGCGCAACCGTCGCGGCGGCAAAGGCAAGGGCAAGCCCGAACAAGGCAAAGGCGTCGATATCAATCTCGCGGCCCGGGCGGCCAAGAACCCGGATATCCTGCCGGCGGAACGCGATCCCGAAGAGTTTCTCGACGACGAGTTCGATAACTTCGGCAACCGGGCGGACTACACGCCGACCCAACCCAAGCCCCAAGGCCGCAACCAGCGCCGTGGTGCCCAGGGCCAAGGCGGCCAACAGCGCCAAGCTCAAGGCCAGAACCAGAATGGCGGTCGCGGCCAGGGCCAGCAGCGCCAAGGCGGCGCCGGCCAGGGCAAACCGCGAAACGGCCAGCCACGCAACGGCCAGCAGGGGCGCAACAACGGCGGTGGACGTCGCATCGACCACGAACATCGCCAGCAGCCTGTCGTTGCCGAACCGCGCGCGAGCAAACAACCGCTGATCATTCGCAAAGGTGAACGCCTGCCGACGGCCGAACAGCTGGAGCAACTGGACAACCAACGCAGCCGTGGTGAAAAACCAGCCCTGCTGATTCGCCGCAACGAAGCGGCAGAGTGATGGTGGTGGCGTAGCCTGCCAGATAAAGAAATGCCCGCGCTGGTCGCGGGCATTTTCTTTTCTGCCAAGATCGGGTAGGAGGCGGGGTCGCCCCCGCCGTCCTCCCACACCACCGTACGTACGGTTCCGTATACGGCGGTTCAGG